>CAZEFX010000081.1:0-13485 GCA_964511525.1 uncultured Jutongia sp. | reverse complement strand
ATGTACTTCTTCTACTCTGGCAGGAAGCTCTTCTTCACTACGACGGTATACAATATGTACCTCAGCTCCAAGACGAAGCGCAGTTCTTGCAGCATCCATAGCTACGTTACCACCACCAACTACTGCTACCTTCTTACCTGCAACGATTGGTGTATCATAGCTGTCATCAAATGCCTTCATTAAGTTACTTCTGGTCAGATACTCATTTGCAGAGAATACTCCGTTTGCATTCTCGCCAGGGATTCCCATAAAACGAGGAAGTCCGGCACCAGAACCAACAAATACTGCATCGAAGCCTTCCTCTTCCATCAATTCATCAATGGTAGTTGCCTTACCGATTACTACGTTTGTCTCAATTTTAACACCAAGAGCCTTTACGTTTTCCACTTCACCAGCTACTACACTGTCCTTTGGAAGACGGAACTCTGGGATTCCGTAAGATAATACACCACCAGCCTTGTGCAATGCCTCAAAAATAGTAACATCATATCCCATCTTTGCTAAGTCACCAGCACAGGTAAGACCTGCAGGACCAGAACCGATAACAGCAACCTTCTTGCCCTTCTTCTCAGCCTCTACTACCGGCTTAATACCTTCTTCTCTAGCTGTATCTGCAACGAAACGCTCCAGCTTACCGATGGATACCGCATCGCCCTTGATACCACGAACACACATAGACTCACACTGGCTTTCCTGTGGACATACACGGCCACATACAGCAGGTAATGCAGAATATTTGCTGATTACCTTATATGCTTCTCCAGTATTACCATCTACTACTTCCTTAATAAATCCAGGAATATCAATATTTACAGGACATCCCTGTACACATCTTGGATTCTTACACTGAAGACAACGACTAGCCTCTGCCATTGCTTCTTCTTTATTATATCCTAAACATACTTCATCGAAGTTTTTTGCACGTACCTTTGGTTCCTGCTCACGGACAGGAATTCTCTTCATAACATCTACTTCCATGTTTACCTCTTTCTGCGCTGCTTTCTCGCATCCGCAAATTTGTGACGAGCAGCGCCTTGTCACAAATTTGTCAGGTTAAAACATCTATTTTAACCTTTGCCCTATTTAACTATAACCTCATCAATAATATGTATGATTAATTGCAATTTCCACAGCCACCGTGGTGAGTGTCCCCCTCTTCTCTACGAAGAATCGCACGTCCTTCTTCTGTCTTATACATTCTCTGACGCTGCATTGCCTGATCAAAATCTACCAGATGTCCATCAAACTCTGGACCATCTACACAAGCAAATTTAATCTCATCACCAACCTGAAGACGACAAGCACCACACATACCTGTTCCATCTACCATGATTGGATTCATACTAACGATAGTAGGAATATTTAATTCCTTCGTTAACAGACAGACAAATTTCATCATAATCATAGGACCAATTGCAACAACCTTTGTATAGGTCTTGCCCTGATTCTTTACCAAATCATTAATCTGGTCACAGCCATTTCCCTTAAATCCGTAAGAACCATCATCTGTAGCAATATACAGATTTGCTGCAACGGCACGCATCTCATCTTCCAGAATCATAATATCCTTTGTACGTGCACCGATAATAACATCTACATCTACGCCATTTTCTTTCATCCATTTTACCTGTGGGTATACAGGAGCAGTTCCTACACCACCACAGACAAAGAGAATTTTCTCTTTCTTTAATTCATCCAATGGCATTTCTATTAACTCAGAGGCACAACCAAGAGGACCTACAAAATCCTCAAAGCCTTCACCAACTTCGTACTCTGCCATTTCCTGGGTAGAAGCACCAACAGTCTGGAATACAATAGTAACTGTTCCCTTTTCCCTATCATAATCGCAGACAGTCAAAGGAATTCTTTCACCCTTTTCATGCATTTTCACAATAACAAACTGTCCTGGCTGACAGTGTTTTGCTACTCGTGGTGCCTCAATATCCATAAGCCAGATATTATTGGCAAGATACTCTTTTTTCAAAATCTTAAACATAATGAGCCTCCATCTTTCTTTTCTTAATGGTTTATAACTACCCAGCTTTTCTAAAAAAACTGGAAAATTATCATTTCATAAGGATTTCTTCTGGCTTAAATGCCGACAAATCCTTACATCCCGACAGGAAACTATTGGAATATCTTCCGTCACCGCTGACGTTTTTTCCAAACCAAGCCGGTGGTACAAAATCATTTGCATCCTTTTCGTCTGCAAACTCAACTTCTATAAAGCACAATCCCTTTAACACTCCGTCAAATACATCCAGTTCACCTATATGACCATCTGGCAATGGAACCAGATAACGACATTTCCGAACCAGAGTTCCATCAATCTTTTCCCTAAGATGCTCATAGCCTGATTGATTTAAAGGAACCTCTACTTCATGATTCACACGAATGTCTTCTTCTGCTGAAGCCTCTATCCCCATTCGTGACTTATAGGTCAGAATATATTTGTCGTTGCTTTTTCGGATGCGAACCACAGGGTCTGTACAAAGATAACCTTGCTCCATTACCCTTTTTTCATACTGCTCCAAATCCTCTGGAAGGGACTCTATCAAAAACTTTTTTTCAATTTCCATAAATCCCCACAAACTGCCTTTCTATTTTAATTAGGAATCGGGGTTCCGTCAAGTATTGATTGATGTTTCCTTTTTGGCATTCTTACTTTTTCGCCACTTAATTCCAAGCATAATTCCAGCTACTGCCAAAGCTGCACTAACCAAAAACTTCACCAGATACCAGGCAAATGCCCCACCAAATGACAGATCTGCAATACCTTTTGCCAATAATACACTTACCATATCCCTTACCTTCCTTTCTTAATTAACGACGATTCGCCAACTCCTTCATTACATCATTCCAATCCAATCCACACTCTACCATGAGCACCATCATATGATATAGAAAATCTGCAATTTCATATTTTAATTCTTCTGCGTCAGGATTCTTTGCTGCAATAATAATTTCCGTAGCTTCTTCCCCGCATTTTTTCAAAATCTTATCAAGTCCTTTATCAAATAGATAATTAGTATAAGAACCTTCCTTTGGATTCTCCTTTCGATTCTTAATCACATCATAGTCTTCTGTTAATATAGTCAATGGATTGGTGTCTACATAATTTTTCTTTGCAATTTCGGTAAAGAAACAGCTGCGCTTTCCTGTATGGCAGGCAGCTCCCACCTGACGCACCTTTGCCAGAATGGTATCATTGTCACAATCAATCCAAAGCTTCTTCACATACTGATAGTGCCCAGAAGTATCTCCCTTACACCACAGCTCCTGACGGCTTCTACTATAATAGGTCATTCTGCCGGTTTCCAAAGTATGGTTAAAGGCTTCTTCATTCATATAAGCCACCATAAGAACCTCGCTGGTGCGATAATCCTGTACTACCACTGGAACCAGACCATTATCTAAGGTCTTAAAGTCAGAGAACTGCATAATGCTTTCAAAAACTTCTACCTCTAATCCCTGCTGCTTTAAGCTTCTTTTTGCTTTATAAATATCCTTTTCCTCAAAATAGTTTGTGGAAATCCCTGAAATATTATCCAAGGATAATATTTCCGCCAAATCATTTCTAATGAGACTATCACGAACCAAAAGCTGCATCTTACAGTCTGCTACAGCATCCTTGAATCGTTCTGTCATTTCAATATGTTTTAATACAATAGTTCCAAAGCCCATTTCATAAAATGCATTTAATTGCTCTGCCGTCTGGAAATCATGCATCATATCAATTTCCAATGCTACCTTTTCTTTATCAAAACGAGAAAGAATTTCCTTTAATTCCTCCTCTGCCGGCATCATTGCCTTACGAATTACCACTTGAGACGCTCCGGTATATAAAGCCTTCTTAGCATCCTCAAAACGATTTACATAAACACCAACAATAAAAGGAATGTCAATGTCTTTTTCAATCTTGCGCACTGCCGCAAGAAACTCTTCTCTGGACTCCTCATCTCCTGTATAATTGTAAAGGAATAATGCATCTGCACCTTCACAGGAATATTTATCTGCCAATCCAATAACATTGGAGGCAAGTTCATTTTCTGCATTAATAAATGGAATAATTTTTTTCTGACTCATAGGCAATCCTCTTTTCTTGTAATCTATATATTTTTATGGATAAGGAAATCACTACGATGTACTGATATACATAGGCAAAACTTTGATTTCCCTTTGCTATGTAACCTTCCTATAAGCTTCCTTTGGTTGATAGAACATCCTGAATCCGTTCATCATACATAGATGCTCCATCCAGTGCCTTTGCAAAAGCCTTGAAGGCTGCTTCAATAATATGATGATTATTACTTCCATCCAGCATCTTTAAATGCAGATTCATTCCTGCGCCATAGCTTACTGCATAGAAGAATTCATGTACCATCTCTGTATCAAATCCACCTACCTGAGGTACTGTTAATGGCACATAAAACTGAAGATATGGTCTGCCAGATAAATCCAGTGCACACAGCATCAAGGTCTCATCCATTGGAAGCATACACTCCCCAAAACGACGAATTCCTTTCTTATCTCCTAAAGCCTCTTTAATAGCCTGTCCTAATACAATACCAGTATCCTCAATCGTATGATGGGAATCCACTTCCAAGTCCCCTTTTACGGACACTTCCAAATCAAACAGTCCATGTCTTGCAAAACTATTCAGCATATGGTCAAAAAAACCAATGCCGGTATCTACAGAAGCTTTTCCACTTCCGTCCAGGTTCAGTTTCATGGTAATATCTGTTTCACCTGTTTTACGGCTAATTTCAGCCTCTCTCTTTCCCTGCATCTATCCAGCCTCCTTCATTCTCAATCCCTATTATTCCTAGTATACAACAAGGAACTTAACGGCGCAACGTTTTACTTTTCAAAACGTACTGCAATGGAATTTGCATGTGCAGTGAGCTGCTCTGATTTCGCAAAATTCTCAATATCCTCATGAATCAATTCCAATGCTTCTCTTGAATAAGAAATAATACTTGATTTCTTTACAAAATCATCTACGGACAATGGAGAGAAAAACTTCGCAGTACCATTAGTTGGTAAAATATGGTTTGGTCCTGCAAAATAATCTCCCAGCGGTTCACTACTATATTCCCCTAAGAAAATTGCTCCTGCATTACGGATTCTTGTCATGGTATCAAACGGATTCTTCGTCATGATTTCTAAATGCTCTGATGCAATTTCATTAGCAGTTTCGATAGCATCATCCATAGTATCTGCAACCAGAATATATCCATAAGCATCTAAAGACTTCTGAATAATTTCCTTACGGGAAAGTTCTTTCACAAAACCATCCACTTCCTCAGATACTTTTTCCGCCAATTCCATACTTGTAGTAATTAAAATAGAAGACGCCAGTTCATCATGCTCTGCCTGAGATAATAAGTCCGCTGCTACATAGCGTGGATTTGCCGTTTCGTCTGCTAAAACTAAAATCTCACTAGGACCTGCAATAGAATCAATACTTACATGGCCATATACCGTTTTCTTTGCCAATGCTACGAAAATATTTCCCGGTCCCACAATCTTGTCTACCTTTTGAATACTTTCGGTTCCAAAAGCCAAGGCAGCAATCGCCTGTGCTCCGCCTACCTTATAGATTTCATCCACTCCGGCTTCATTAGCAGCAACCAAAGTGACAGGATAAACCTTTCCATCCTTTCCCGGAGGAGTAGTCATAATAATCTTATCTACACCAGCTACCTTTGCAGGAAGTACATTCATCAATACAGAGGATGGATATACTGCCTTTCCACCTGGCACATAGACACCGGCTCTTTCCAATGGAGTTACCTTCTGTCCCAAAAGTGTCCCATCCGGCTTACTGTCAAACCAGCTGTAACGAACCTGTTTCTCATGATAATCCTTAATATTTACCATTGCCTTGCGGATGATTTCTACTAAAGAAGCATCCACCTGAGTATAGGCTTCTTCGATTTCTTCCTTGGTGACACGGATATTCTCTGCATTAATATCTGCTCCATCAAACTTTTTGGTATACTCAAAAAGAGCAGCATCCTTTTTCTCTTTTACCGCATCTAAAATCTCGTCTACCGCAGCCTGATATTCCCCATACTGATTCGGGCTTCTTTTCAACATATTTTCTAATATATTATTTTTTTCATTTTCTGTCAGCTTAACAATACGCATTTAGATAACCCCCTTTAAATCCTTAATGAGTTTGGTAATACGCTCATGCTCCATCTTCATGCTCACTTCATTTACTACCACTCGGGCAGATAATGGACAAATCTCCTCCAGCACCTGAAGACCATTTTCCTTCAAGGTAGAACCAGTCTCTACAATATCTACAATCACCTCAGACAAACCGACGATTGGTGCCAGTTCCACAGAGCCATTCAGCTTAATGATTTCTACGGTCTGATGCTTCGTATTATAGAAATAATCCTTTGCGATACGAGGATATTTACTTGCTACACGAATCAGGGAGCCATCCTGCAATTTCTCCTTGGCACTTTCTGGTCCAGCCACACACATGCGGCATTTTCCTACATCCAAATCAAGCACCTCATAAAGCTTACGTCCTTCTTCTAAAATGGTATCCTTTCCAACCACACCAATATCTGCAGCACCCATTTCTACATAAGTTGGAACATCGGTTGCCTTGGATAAGAAAAACTTAAAACCAAGCTCTTCGTTGACGAAGATTAACTTTCTTGTTTTCTCATCCTTCATTTCCTCACAGGTAATACCAATTTGCTCCAACAGGCTTAAGGTATGCTTTGCCAATCTTCCCTTTGCCAATGCAAATGTTATATATCTCATTTTAACCTCTTTTCCGAGCCGCCCTCTTAAGGGCGTCTATCACTCTGCACATAATATCAACTTCTTAGTACTTTAACACGTCATCTTCCTGAACAACTAATAACTCCTTGGCACCAACACGCTTTGCATAGTCCTGATACTGAGAAAGTTCTCTTCTGGAAGATTTTCTCATCATCTGTACCTTCTTACCTTCTCCCCGAAGCTTTGCCAGAAGAGTGTGTGCCTTTTCACGGACATCTGTGGTATATAAAAGAATGGTTCCTCCCATGCCCTCTTTCTGTAAGAGCTGTTGTCTCTCTAAAGCCAGCATCAGCTGATCCAATACAATACACATACCAATGGCAGGTGCATCCTTGCCAAATTGTGCTACTAGTCCGTCATAACGTCCACCACTTGCTAACGCCTCTCCATTACCATAGGTATAGGCACGGAATATCACTCCGGTATAGTAGCTATATGTACTAAACATGCTTAAATCGATGGTTACATATTTTGAAAATCCATATAAGGAAATAATCTGCTCCAGCTTGGCAAGACGATCCAAAGCCTTTAATACTCTTTCACTCTTGGTTCTGGCTGTAACAAATTCCATTGCATCCTTAAATTCACCTAAAAGCTCTGGAAGCTTCAAAAAGATTTCCTTTAATTCCTCGGAAACCGTAAGACGATCTAACAGCTCCTCTACACCAAAGAAATTCTTGCTGTCAAATAATTCCTGTAAATTCGCTGCTTCTTCTGCATTAAATCCAGCCTCTTCTACCAATGCACGAAGGAAGTCTGCATGGCCTACCTCAATCTGGAATTCCTTCAATCCACTTTTCAAAAGACACTCAATGGTCAATGCTACCATTTCTGCATCCGCATCCGAGGTATCATCATTCACCAGCTCTGCGCCAATCTGGGTAACCTCCTGTAATTTTCCCTTATAAGGCTTTACGTTAACAAAGGTATTTCCCATATAGCAAAGACGAATCTGCATTTCCTCATCCTTGTCATACTTTGCCACACATCTTGCAATGGATGGAGTAATATCCGGTCTTAAAACCAAAGTATTATTTCCTCTGTCGAAAAACTTAAACATAGCATTGGACTGTACTGTTCCACGTTCTTTACTAAAAATATCAAAATACTCAAAGGTTGGTGTCTGAATATCCCTGAAACCATAGGAATTCAAAACCTGATGCAAATCATTTTGTACCTTTAATTTATTGGCACACTCTGCACCATAAATATCACGAACACCACCTGGTGTATGCAAAAGCTCCTGACCATAAAACTTATCTGCCACTTTTATTTCCTCCTCTATTCGTAGATACTTGTTGGATTTTCCACCTTTGGATCATAGCCTTTTTCTCTCAAAGCGGATACAATCTGCTTCTTATGCTCATGCCCAAAAGCTTCCAAAGTAATTTTTAATTCCACTGCTGCATTTCGGTTAATGCTGACAAACTGGTTATGCTCCAGACGGATTACATTACCTTTTAATTCTGCAATAATATTTGCTACTTGCACCAGCTCCCCTGGACGGTCTGGAAGCTGTACAGATACAGTAAATACACGTTCTCTCTCAATGAGACCATGCTGTACCACAGAGGACATGGTGATAATATCCATATTTCCACCACTTAAAATGGATACCACTCTCTTATCCTTGCAATTTAGATGCTTTAACGCTGCCACTGTCAGTAATCCGGAATTTTCCACTACCATTTTATGATTTTCTACCACATCCAAGAAATTAACGATTAATTCCTGATCTTCTATCGTAATGATTTCATCAATATTTTCCTGAATATATGGGAATACAATATCTCCCGGCGTCTTTACTGCGGTACCATCTGCAATGGTTACTGCGCTTGGTAATGACACAATTTCACCAGCCTTTAAAGAAGCCTTCATACAAGCAGCATTGGCTGGTTCTACGCCAATTACTTTAATGTTTGGATTCAATAATTTAGCAAGGGTAGATACACCTGCCGCCAGTCCGCCACCACCAATCGGAACCAGAATAATATCTACAGTTGGAAGCTCTTTAAAGATTTCCATAGCAATGGTTCCCTGACCAGTAGCCACAGCCAAATCGTTAAATGGATGCACAAAGGTATATCCCTTTTCCTGAGCAAGCTCTACTGCCTTCTGGTATGATTCATCATAAACACTTCCATAAAGAACTACTTCTGCACCATAGCTTTTGGTACGGTTTACTTTAATCAATGGAGTAGATACCGGCATCACAATCACTGCCGGCACACCATAAATTCTTGCTGCATTTGCTACACCCTGAGCATGATTTCCGGCAGAAGCGGTAATCAATCCCTTAGTCTTTTCTTCATCGGTCAAGGTGCTTATTTTGTAATAGGCACCTCTTACCTTATACGCTCCGGTATTTTGTAAATTCTCTGGTTTCAAATACACTTTATTACCAGTCATTTCCGAAAAATACTCACTAAAAATCAGATTGGTAGGTAAGGTGACTTCTTTCACTTTTTCTGATGCTTCCTCAAACTTGTCTAATGTCATCATATCTTTTCTCTCCTTTGCGCTATTTACTGCGCATCTTCTTTCATCCTGCGGTTTCCGCAAAACTATCTCTACTTCTCTCTATTACAATCAAAAAAACAATTATACTTCATCCTTCTTCTGCTCAAATAACGCATCTACAAAACGGTCAGCATCAAACTTCTGCAAATCATCAATCTGCTCGCCGATACCAATATATTTCACCGGAATATTCATTTCGGACTGAATGGCAATGGCAATGCCTCCCTTTGCAGTTCCATCCAGCTTCGTCAACACAATACCGGTAATATCTGCCACTTCGCTAAACTGCTTTGCCTGCACCAAGGCATTCTGACCAGTAGTACCATCCAATACCACAAGTGTCTCCCGATAAGCCTCTGGAAATTCTCTCTCAATAATACGATTAATCTTCTTTAGCTCTTCCATCAGATTCTTTTTATTATGAAGACGACCTGCTGTATCACAAATGAGTACATCTGCTTTTCTTGCCTTCGCTGCATTTACCGCATCATAAACAACCGCCGCCGGATCTCCACCCTCCTGTCCGGCAATAATCTCTACACCGGCACGATGGGACCATTCTGTCAGCTGGTCAATAGCTGCTGCACGGAAGGTATCTGCTGCTGCAAGAATGACCTTCTTTCCCTGCTCCTTCATCTGGCCTGCCAGCTTTCCAACTGACGTAGTCTTACCTACTCCATTCACACCAATGAGAAGCACTACCGAAGTACGATTTTCAAAATCATAAGCAGATTCATCCACCTTCATTTGTTCTTTAATAGAATCAATCAACAGTTCTCGGCACACGGCAATCTCTTTAATTTTCTGCTCTTTTACCTTTTCCCGCAGATTGTCTATAATCTTTTCTGTGGTATTAACACCAATGTCTGCCATAATCAGAATCTCTTCCAACTCTTCATAAAAATCCTCATCAATTTCAGAGAATCCACTAAACAAGGAATCAATTCCTGATACAAAACTATTTCTCGTTTTGGTTAAACCATTGATGAGTTTTCCAAAAAATCCTTTTTTCTCGCCCATATTAACACCATGCCTTTCTATATTCTGCAAACTTTGGATTTGTAATCACTTTTGCAGAAAGTATTTTTTAGTTAACAATATCTTTTTCATCCAAAAGATTAACAGATACCAAGGTGGATACACCTTTTTCCTGCATGGTAATACCATACAAAATATCCGCAGCATTCATAGTACCTCTACGGTGGGTAATCACAATAAACTGGGTATCCTTTGTTAACTTATGTAAATATTCTGCATAACGGGTAACATTAGAATCGTCCAATGCCGCCTCAATCTCATCCAGCAAACAGAATGGAGATGGTTTCAGACTTTGGATTGCAAACAGCAATGCAATGGCAGTTAATGCCTTTTCTCCACCGGAAAGCTGCATCATATTCTGCAATTTCTTTCCTGGGGGCTGGGCAATAATTTTAATGCCTGCGGTAAGAATATCCTCATCCTCCATCAGTTCCAGAGTGCCTCGTCCGCCACCAAAAAGCTCTTTAAATACTTTATCGAATCGGACACGAATCTCTGTAAATTGTTCCTCAAACTGTTTCCGCATTTCGCCATCCAGCTCTGTAATAATTCCCTGCAAAACCTCCTTTGCACGAATCAAATCATCATGCTGGGCTTTCAATAAGTCATAACGCTCCTGAACCTCTTTATACTGCTCAATAGAATTTACATTTACGTCTCCCAGATTTTTAATCTTTCCTTTTAGAGAACTAATCTGCTGTTTCATTTGTGCAGGAGATAAATCAATCTCTGTTTTTAACTGCTCTGCTGCATGATAGGTTAATTCATACTGTTCCCACATGTAATTAGCATAAGAGTCAATCTTCTCTCCCATTTTTTCCTTCTGATTATTCAGACGGAAACACTCCTTGTCCAGTTCATTCATCTGGCTGGAAAGCTTTTCTCTCTGTTCAAAGAATCCCTTATGCTGCTTAGAAAGCTCCTCCTTTTGGCGGCTTTCCTCTTTTATATTTTCTTCTAAAGAAACAATCAACTCTTTGGTTTCCTGAATCTTTTCCTGAACCCTCTGAATTTCTTTTTGCTTTTCTTCCATCAAAGCTTCAGCCTGGCTGCTGCTTGCCTCCAATTGAGAGAGCTCTTCCTGATACTGCTTTAATTCGTCCAACACACGGGACGTATTCTGCTCTGCGAATTCATTGCTCTGGGACTGGGCTGAAATCTCCAGCAAAAGCTGATTGTTCTTTTCTGTCAATTCCTTTTCCTGTTGTCTTGCTTCTTCCAGCTTCTGATTTAACTCATCAATCCTTGCTTCTGTGTCCTTATTTTGGGACTCACTATCAGAAATACTATCCTGAAGATTTTGCAGTTCTTTCTTTAACTCTTCCTTCTGGCGTTCAATTCCCTGACTGTCCAACTGGATTTGTTCCAGATCATCCTGATTCTTTTGGAAATCACCTGCCGCACGGTCATAATTAATCTTTGCCGTATTCTGCTTCAAAATCAAATCCTGCCGAATACGATTATTGTCCTCCATAGCCTTCTGTTGTTCTTTCTGCTCCTTCTGACCTTTTTCAATTTCTTCATTGATTTCTTTTAATCTTTCTTTATATGTCTTAACTTTTTCTTCCAAATCATCCATCTCACGACGGCGTCCCAAAAGATTGTTATTATTCTTATAGGCACCACCGGACATAGAACCACCCGGGCTTAAAAGCTCTCCTTCCTTAGTTACAATACGAAGGGTATGACGATATTTTTTTGCCAATGCAATAGCGTTATCAATATGATCCACTACTACATATCGTCCTAGCAAATACTCCACCAGATTATCAAACTGCCTATCCGCCTGCACCAAAGTAGAAGCCATTCCCACTACTCCCGGTTCAGACAAAATATTCTGGGCATTGTTATTTCCCTTTGCTGAAATATTCGTCAGGGGAAGGAAGGTGGCACGACCATACCGGTTCTTCTTTAAATGAGAAATCATTGCCTTTGCAGTCTGCTCATTGTCCGTAACAATATTCTGTATACTTCCACCTAATGCAGTCTCAATGGCAATTTCATAATCCTTTTGTGCCCGGATAATATCCGCAACAACACCAATAATTCCCGGATAATTTTCTTTCTGTTCCATTACCCGGCGAATACTCTGACCAAAGCCCTCATAACGCTCTGTCATGTTCTTTAAAGAGTTCAAACGGGAGTTTTCCATATGGAATTTTTGCTGAACCTCTCTGTGTTCAGACTCCAGTTCCTGATTCTTCTGGTTTATTTTCTGGACAGTATTACGAATTTCCTCATTAATGGTGTCCATACCTTTAATCTTATCTGAAACATCTATGAGAGCCTTCTTCTGTTCCTCCATAGCCTCCTGAAGTCCGGCTGCTTCGGATTTATTTTCCAAAACACGTTTGGTAAGCTCTGCTCTCTTTAGATTAATCTGTTCCAATAAAGTCTCGTATTTCTGCTGTTCTGTTTTAATGGTAGATGCCGCATTAATTGCTTCTAACATTTCAGAATTGCAGTCTGTAATTTCTTTCTCCAAAATCTGGATTTCCTGCGTTACATTCTGCAAGCTTTCCTGAGACTCCTTCTGCTGTTCCTGTAACCCAGTCAGTTTCGATGCCAGGTCATTCTGCTGTTCCTCATACTGTGCCTTCTGCTCCTGAGTCTGCTGTATCGACTGCTGGATACTTTCCAGACGCTCTTTATAATGGCTGTCATTCTGCTTTGCTGCCAGAATCTGCTCCTGAAGAACCTTTACATCACCCTCTGACTGGTTCAAGGAAACCTTGGCCGCTGTAAGCTTGTCTTTATTTTCTTCCAGATTGTAATTATGCTCCTCTAAAATCGCCTCAACCCTTACATACTCTTCCTTGGTCTTTTCAAACTCCTGACTGGTACGCTCTAAATCTCCTGTTGCGATTTCTTGTTTCTTTGTAATCTCTGCCACTTCTTCCTGAATCCGGTCATACTCATTCAGGAACATATTTACATCCAGATTTCTAAGCTCATCACGATATTTCAAATATTCTTTCGCCTTTTCAGACTGCTTCTCCAAAGGTCCAACCTGCTTCTCCAGCTCAGAAAGAATATCCTCAATACGAATCATATTCTGCTCTTCTTCTGCCAGACTCTTTTCCGCCGCAGCTTTTCTCTTCTTAAATTTAACGATAC
>CAZEFX010000080.1:0-13763 GCA_964511525.1 uncultured Jutongia sp. | reverse complement strand
GAAGACAGTCACTTAGGTGATTTTATTCAGGATGATAATGTACCAGTTCCAGCAGAAGCAGCAGCATTTACTCTGCTTCGGGAGCAGCTGGATGAAGTGCTGGGAACCTTAACAGAAAGAGAGCAGAAGGTATTAAAGCTTCGTTTTGGTTTGGAAGATGGACGAGCTAGAACCCTGGAAGAGGTTGGTAAGGAGTTTAAGGTTACCCGTGAGCGTATCCGTCAGATTGAGGCTAAGGCTCTTCGGAAGTTAAGACATCCAAGCAGAAGTCGTAAGTTAAAGGATTATTTAGAGTAATGCAGATATCAAAAAGATTACAAAGAGTAGCAGCTCAGGTACAATCGGGAGGCGTGGTGGCAGATATTGGCTGTGACCACGGATTTACCTCCATTTATTTAATGGAAAACCAATTAGCAAAGCATGTTATAGCCATGGATATTAATCAGGGACCATTGGAACGGGCAAAGGAGCATATTCGCCAGTTCCAAATGGAAGAGGATATATCCGTTCGCCTTTCGGACGGAGCGAAGAAGCTACAGCCGGGAGAGGTAGACAGTATATTAATCAGCGGGATGGGCGGCGGATTGATTTGCAAGATTCTACAGGATTCCAGAGAGGTGATTCTTAGTACGAAGGAACTGATTTTGTCTCCACAGTCTGAAAATTATCTGGTGAGACAGCTGTTGCACGAAATGGGATTTTCCATTGACCGGGAAGAGATGCTGGTAGACCAAGGGAAATATTATAATATTATCCACGCAGTAAAGGGAGAACAGCATTTTTTACAGCCGGAGGAATATATTTATGGGAAGTATCTGATAGAGCAAAAGGATACCGTTCTTTTGGAGTTTTTGGAGAAAGAACAAAAGAGAGTAAAAGCAATTTTACAGGGGATGGATAAAAGGGACCTTTCGGAAAGTGCCATTTGCCAGAAGAAAGAACTGGAGGAAAAGGTAAAGCTGATGGAAAGGACAAAGGATATCATTACATGATAAAATTGCGGAAAGGTATGGTGATTGTATGGTATGTGTAACAGTAGACGGGGTAAAAAAAGAGTATCCAATGGGAATTACATATTTGGAGGTTTCCAAGGATTTTGCCGGAGAATATGATGAGGATATTATTTTGGCAAAGACAGGGGAGAAGCTGGTAGAGCTAAATAAAAAAATCAAAAAGGATTGCCAGATTACCTTTTTGACTACAGCCAGTGACAGTGGCCATAAAACCTATATCAGAGGAGTTACTCTTTTGATGCTGCGGGCATTTTATCATGTGGCAGAAGAAGGGAAAATAAAAAATATTTTTGTGAAGCATATGCTGGGGAATAGCTGCTATTGTGAAGTGGAAGGGATTACCTTAACTCAGGGATTGCTGGCAGAAGTGAAAAAGTATATGGAAGAATTAGTACATGTGGATATGCCATTTCTAAAGCGCTCCGTCAGTACCTCAGAAGCTTTGGAATTATTTGAACAGCATAAAATGTACGACAAAAAGAAGTTATTTGAATACCGTAGAGTTTCCAAGGTGAATATCTATTCTCTGGATGGATTTGAGGATTATTATTATGGATATATGCCAGCCTCTACGGGGATTTTAAAATATTTTGATTTGGAATTGTATGAGGATGGATTTTTGATTCATATGCCGGGAAGGAAAGCTCCAAAAGAGATTTCAGAGTTTCATCCAAGTCCTAAGCTGTTCCAGACTTTGGAAGAAGCCAGCGATTGGGGAAAACTTCTTTCTGTAGATACAGTAGGTGCGTTAAATGATGTAGTTTCCCATGGCGGCATCACTGACTTGATTTTGGTACAGGAGGCTTTGCAGGAGAAAAAGATTGGAGAGATTGCGGAGAGAATTGCGAAGGATCGTAGTAAGAAGTTTGTGATGATTGCAGGTCCATCTTCTTCAGGAAAAACTTCCTTTTCTTATCGGCTTTCCATACAGCTTCGTACCTTTGGCTTGAAACCGCACACGATTGCCTTAGACAATTATTTTAAGGATCGTGCTGATACACCAAAGGACGAAAATGGAAATTATGATTTTGAGTGTCTGGAGGCTATTGACATTGAATTATTTAACCAAGACATGACAAAGCTTTTGCAAGGAGAAAAGGTTCAACTTCCAACCTTTAACTTCCTGGTAGGGAAAAGAGAATATAATGGGGACTGGCGCCAGCTGGGAGAGGATGACATTTTAGTGATTGAAGGCATTCATGGCTTAAATGAAAAAATGTCCTATACTCTGCCAAAGGAAAGTAAATTTAAAATTTATATTAGTGCATTAACACAGCTGAATATTGATGAGCACAACCGGATTTCTACTACAGATGGACGTTTAATCCGAAGAATGGTAAGAGATGCCAGAACAAGAGGCTCTTCTGCTATGCAGACCATTGCTATGTGGCCTTCTGTAAGAAGAGGCGAGGATAAGTATATCTTCCCATTTCAGGAAGAAGCAGATGTGATGTTTAATTCTGCATTGATTTACGAATTGGCAGTATTAAAGCCATATGCAGAGGCCATTCTTTTTGGGATTCCTAAGGACGTGCCAGAATATGTAGAAGCAAAACGACTTTTAAAATTCTTAGATTATTTCATTGGCGTAAGCAGTGAGGAGATTCCAAAGAATTCTTTGATGAGAGAGTTTGTTGGAGGAAGTATCTTTAAGGTATAAAATGCGGAAGGAGAAGCTTTTCACTGACAAGGATATGTCTGCATTCTGCTTGACGCAAATTTGAAAATTTACAAAAATAGAAAAGAGGTAAAAAAATGGCAGCATTAATTGATGGAAAAAAGATTTCCACAGAGATTAAAGACGAATTAAAAGAAAAGGTAGCAAAGCTGAAGGAACAAGGAAAAGAAGTAACTTTGGCAGTAATTCAGGTTGGAAATGATCCTGCTTCTACTGTTTATGTAGGAAATAAGAAAAAGGCCTGTGAATATATTGGAATCAATTCTTTGGCATATGAATTGCCAGAAGAGACTACGCAGGAAAAGTTATTAGAGCTTATTGGAGAATTAAATCAGCGAAAGGATGTAAATGGTATTCTGGTTCAGCTTCCTTTACCAAAGCATATGGATGAGGATGAAGTAATCCGCGCTATTGCACCAGAAAAGGATGTGGATGGTTTCCATCCACAGAGTGTTGGATTCTTAAGTATTGGACAGAAGGGCTTTGTTTCCTGTACACCAGCTGGAATCATTCAGCTGTTAAAGCGTTCCAATATTGATATCGAAGGAAAGGAATGTGTCATTATAGGTAGAAGTAATATTGTAGGTAAGCCAATGTCTATGCTTTTGCTTCGGGAAAATGGAACCGTAACGATTTGTCATTCCAGAACAAAGGATTTGAAGGAAGTAACCAAACGGGCAGATATTCTTGTGGTAGCCATTGGTAAGCCGAAATTTGTTACTGCAGATTTTGTAAAGGAAGGTGCAGTGGTTATTGACGTGGGAATCCATCGTCAGGAAAATGGAAAGCTTTGTGGTGATGTGGATTTTGATTCTGTAGAGCCAGTGGCAAGTGCTATAACACCAGTTCCAGGGGGCGTAGGACCAATGACTATTGCTATGCTGATGAATAACTGTGTAGAATCGGCAACGATGTTTGAGTAGAACTGTTTGATTGGAGAGGAAAGAGCTTTGAAAATATTTTTTGTTTCATTAGGCTGTGATAAAAATCTGGTAGACAGCGAGATGATGATTACTTCCCTGCGTAAGGAAGGATTTTCGCTAACCAATGATGAGACAGAAGCAGAGGTAATTGTGGTTAATACCTGTTGCTTTATTGGTGATGCCAAGGAAGAAAGTATTAATACTTTGTTAGAAATGGCAGAGTATAAGGACAGTGGCAGCTGCCGCCTGCTGGTGGCGGCTGGCTGTCTTGCCCAGAGATACCATGAAGAAATCCAGACGGAGATTCCAGAGGTGGATGTTATTGTAGGAACTATGGGCTATGAGAATCTGGCATCCGTGATTCGTCAGGCACTGGAAGAGAATCAGGTGATGGAAAGTCTAAAGGATATAAATTACCTGCCAACACCGTTGACAGATAGAGATAGTATGTCCGGTGGGTATTATGCCTATCTGAAAATCGCAGAAGGCTGTGATAAGCGTTGCAGCTATTGTATTATTCCAAAGGTTCGCGGAAGTTACCGTAGTGTACCAATGGACAATTTACTTGAACAGGCGAAGCATCTGGCAGATAATGGAGCGAAAGAGCTGATTCTGGTGGCACAGGAAACGACCCTGTATGGAGTGGATTTGTATGGAAAGAAGTCTCTGCCAGAATTATTAGAAAAATTATCTGAAATAGAAGAACTTCGTTGGATTCGTATCTTGTACTGTTATCCAGAGGAAATTACACCAGAGCTGATTCAGGCAATGAAAAAGCTGCCAAAGGTATGCAAATATCTGGATATTCCGATTCAGCATGCTGCAGATTCTGTGTTAAAGCGCATGGGACGCCGTACTAATAAGGCACAATTAATAAAAATGGTTGAGACATTGCGCAGGGAAATTCCGGAAATTGCCCTGAGAACAACTTTAATTACTGGATTTCCGGGAGAGACAGAGGAGGATTTTGAAGAACTGAAAGACTTTGTTCGTCAGATGAAGTTTGAACGTCTGGGGGTATTTGCCTATTCCCAGGAGGAAGATACTCCGGCTGCAGTTATGGAAAATCAGGTTCCTGAAGAGGTAAAGGAAGCCCGTCGTGATGAAATAATGGCAATCCAGCAGGAAATTGCTTTTGAAAAAGGAGAGTCCTATATTGGAAAAATCGTAGATGTTATGGTAGAAGGACATCTTCCGGAGGAAGGGGTTTATATTACCAGAACCTATATGGATGCTCCGGAAGTAGATGGATTCGTCTTTGTTTCTACAGACTGGAACTTAATGTCCGGTGACTTCCTGACGGTACGTATTACAGAAGCTCGGGAATATGATTTAATTGGTGAGGTTTTAGAAGAGGAATAGGTTTCTGGAAAGCTTTAGAATATAAGCTTTAAGCAAAAGTTGAAATTGAAGTCCAAATAAGAAACTCTAAGAATAAGAAAGAAGAAATCGTGCCAGAATGATAAGGTGAGAATTCAGGCACAGGAAAGAGGTTGCAAATGAATTTACCAAATAAGATTACCATGTTTCGTGTCGTTTTAATTCCATTTTTTGTGTTTTTTATGCTTTCCCCACAGATACCACATTACAATTATATTGCAGTAGCAATTTTTATTGTGGCAAGTCTGACAGATACACTGGATGGATATATTGCTAGAAAATATAATTTAGTTTCCAATTTTGGGAAGTTTATGGATCCCTTGGCGGATAAGCTTCTGGTAGGAGCAGCATTGATTTGCTTTGTTGCACTTCCGGATAATCCAATGCCAGCCTGGGGAGTTATTGTTATAATCAGCCGTGAGTTTATCATCAGCGGTTTCCGTCTGGTGGCTTCAGATGCAGGCGTTGTGATTGCAGCAAGCTACTGGGGAAAAATTAAGACCGTAGTGCAGATGGTAATGTCTGTCCTGCTGATTATAAACTGGAACGGACAGGTGATTGATATTGTGGAGTTAGTATTGGTTTATGCAGCCATTGCTTTAACCGTGATTTCTCTCATTGATTATTTAGTAAAGAATTGGAAGGTAATGCAGGATGGAAACATGTGAAACCGTGGTGAGTGTGCAAAAGCCCAGCACAACAACCGCAGAACGTTTAGTACAATGTTTACAAGAAAAAGGTCTTCAGATTACCACAGCAGAATCTTGCACCGGGGGAATGATTGCTTCTAAAATCGTAGATGTTTCTGGTGCTTCTTTCGTGTTTGAGGAAGGATATGTTACCTATTCTAATAGGGTGAAGGAGAAGGTGTTGGAGGTGTCGTCGGATACCATTAGCAAATACACTGTGGTTAGTCATCAGGTAGCAGAGGAAATGGCGGCAGGAGTCCAGAGAAAGACTCAGGCAGATATTGCCATATCGGTTACTGGATATGCTGGTCCGGAGCCGGCGGATGATGGAACTCCGGCAGGAACTGTGTATATTGGAATTTGTTATAAGGATATGACAAAAAGTGAACATTTTTGTTTTAATGGAAACAGACAAGAGGTCAGAGAACAGGCAGCACAAGCAGCACTTACTCTGGCGTTAAATACGTTGTTGGAAAAAGAGGAAAGAGTGAAAAATGAGTAAAGTAGTAGTGATTGGTGGTGGTGCTGCGGGGATGATGGCTGCAATTTCTGCTGCTGACCAGGGGCATCAGGTAACTCTCATGGAAAAGAATGAAAAGCTGGGAAAGAAAGTATATATTACTGGTAAGGGACGTTGTAATGTGACCAATGACAGTGATGTGGAAAATCTTTTACAGCACACCATGATGAATGGGAAATTTTTATACAGTGCCTATTATACCTTTGATAGTCAGGCAATGATTGACTTTTTGCAAAAGGAAGGATTAGCGCTAAAAACGGAGAGAGGAAACAGAGTATTTCCCGTGTCAGATCATTCATCAGATGTGATTAAGACCTTACAGAATGCGTTGAAAAAACGTGGTGTTTCCATTTTGTTTCATACAAAGGTTTTAGCTGTTATAGAGGAGGAAGGCGTCTGCAAAGGAGTTTCCTTTCAGCAGTCTGGAAAAGCACCAGAGCAGATGGAAGCAGATGCAGTTGTGGTGGCAACGGGAGGAATTTCCTATCCATCCACGGGATCGGATGGCGACGGATACAAGTTTGCCAAAGCTACAGGTCATGGAGTGACACCTATATTTCCATCTTTGGTTCCTTTTGAAATAAAAGAAGATTTTGTGAAGCAATTACAAGGACTTTCATTGAAAAATGTGGCATTGAAGCTGATGCTGGGAAAAAAAGTGTTATATGAAGATCAAGGGGAAATGTTGTTTACTCATTTTGGAATCAGCGGCCCCTTAGTGCTGACGGCAAGCTGTTATGCCTCTGGAAAAAATCAGGAGCTGATGACATATCTGGATTTGAAACCAGCATTATCGGAAAAACAGTTAGACGAAAGAATTCTTCGGGATTTCAATGAATATAAAAACAGCTATTTTAAAAATAGTCTTGGGAAATTATTACCAGGAAAAATGGTGCCAGTGATGGTAGAATTATCTGGCATCCATCCGGATAAGCCTGTCAATGAAGTGACAAAGGAAGAAAGGAAGCGTCTGGTGGAGCTGTTTAAGAATTTGCCTATGACGGTAACAAATTTACGAGGATACAACGAAGCCATTATTACCAGAGGCGGGGTATCTGTAAAGGATGTAAATCCTGGAACTATGGAGTCTAAACTGGTACAGGGGCTTTATTTTGCCGGAGAGGTATTGGATTTGGATGCAGTAACAGGTGGATATAATTTGCAGATTGCCTGGTCAACCGGGTATCTGGCAGGAATTTCTATAGAATAAGTAAGGAGAACATAAACTATGTATAGTATAGCCATTGACGGACCGGCAGGTGCCGGAAAAAGTACCATTGCTAAAATGGTAGCAAAAAATCTGGATTTTATTTATGTGGACACAGGAGCCATGTATCGTGCCATGGCATTATATTTTATCCGAAACCAGATTGGAGATAAGGAAGAAGAGAAAATTGCAGCAGCCTGCAAGGAGATTCAGGTTTCTTTGTCCTATGAAAATGAAGAACAGCAGGTAATCTTAAATGGGGAAAATGTAAATGCATACATTCGTACCGAGAAAGTAAGCATGATGACCTCCAATATTTCCAAATATCCAGTGGTGAGAGAAAAGCTGTTGAGCCTTCAACGGGAACTTGCCCAGACCAGCAATGTAATTATGGACGGAAGAGATATTGGAACCTGTGTACTTCCAGACGCTACTGCAAAAATCTATCTTACTGCTAGTTCGGCAGAACGTGCCAGAAGACGATATAAAGAACAGACTCAAAGAGGCTTGGAGTGCGATTTGCAGGAGATTGAAAGAGATATTATTGCCAGAGATGAGCAGGATATGAATCGTGAAATCGCACCGTTGCGTCAGGCGGAGGATGCTGTTTTAGTAGATTCATCTGATATGACCATTGAAGAGGTAGTAGATGAAATTATCCGTATCTATAAAGAAAAAGCATGATTATGTTTAAAGAAGGAGATAAATAGCAAATCAAGCAAAAGTTTTCCTGATTGTCAGGATGAATTTTGATTTGCAGAAATGAGGGGAAGTATGGAAGTAACAGTTGCGAAAAGTGCCGGATTCTGTTTTGGTGTAAAAAGAGCTGTAGACATGGTTTACCAAGAGGCAGAGCAGGGAAGAAAGGTTTATACCCTTGGACCGATTATTCACAATGAACAGGTGGTGGAGGATTTGGCTTCAAAAGGAGTTGAGGTAATCGAAGCACCATCGGATTTGGAAAAACTGCAGGGGAGTACAGTAATTATCCGTTCTCATGGAATTTCCCAGGAGGTTTTCCGGCAATTAGAACAATATGATGTGAAGATAGTAGATGCTACCTGTCCCTTTGTAAGTAAAATTCATCGGATTGTACAGGAAAAATCTCAGGAGGGCTATCAGATTGTTATTGTGGGAAATAAATCTCATCCGGAAGTAGAAGGGATTCAGGGGTGGTGCGAAAACCATGCAACAGTCATAGAAACCATAGAAGAAGCTGAAAAATTTCAGCCGCTAGAAGGGAAAAAACTGTGTGTTGTGTCACAAACGACATTTAATTACAAGAAATTCAAAGATATAGTTGATATTTTTGAAAAAAAGAGTTATTATATAAATGTTATGAATACAATTTGCAACGCTACCGAAGAGCGTCAGACAGAAGCAGGTGCTATTGCAAGGCAATCCGACGCGATGTTAGTAATAGGTGGAAAACATAGTTCGAATACTCAGAAGCTGTATGAGATATGCAGCAAGGAATGTCCGAACACATATTTTATACAGACACTTGATGACCTGGATTTGGAACAATTTCAATCTTTTCGTAGCGTGGGTATTACTGCCGGGGCTTCAACCCCAAATAATATTATTAAGGAGGTTCAATTTTATGTCAGACATGAACTTTGAACAGTTATTGGACGAATTTGAAGTAACAATCCACAATGGGGAGATTGTAGAAGGGAAAGTAATCAGCGTTAAGGAAGACGAGATTGTTTTGAACATCGGTTATAAGGCAGATGGTATCATCAGTCGCAACGAGTACAGCAATCAGGCTGGTATCGACTTAAGAGAAGTAGTTAAAGAAGGCGATACAATGAAGGCTAAGGTTCTGAAGGTAAATGACGGTGAGGGTCAGGTGCTTCTTACTTATAAGCGTCTTGCTATGGAGAAGAGCAATGAGCGCATTAAAGAAGCTTTTGAAAATAAAGAAGTATTAAAGGCTCCTGTTGCAGCAGTATTAGCTGGTGGTTTAAGCGTAATTATCGAAGAAACCAAGATTTTCATTCCAGCTAGTTTAGTATCTGATGTATATGAGAAGGATCTTTCTAAGTATGCAGGACAGGAAATTGAGTTTGTTGTTACAGAGTTCAATCCTAAGAAGAGAAGAATTATCGGTGACAGAAAGCAGCTCTTAGTTGCAGAGAAGAAGAAATTACAGGAAGAGTTATTCGCTAAAATTAATGTTGGTGATACTGTAGAAGGTACTGTTAAGAACTTAACGGACTTCGGTGCATTCATTGACTTAGGTGGAGCAGATGGACTTCTTCATATATCTGAAATGTCTTGGGGCCGTGTTGAGAATCCTAAGAAGGTATTCAAGGTTGGCGATGTGACAAAGGTATTGATTAAGGATATTAAGGATGATAAGATTGCACTTAGCTTGAAGTTTGAAGATCAGAACCCATGGTTAAATGCAGATGGAAAATACAATGTTGGTTCTATTGTAACTGGTAAGGTTGCAAGAATGGCTGATTTCGGTGCATTTGTTGAATTAGAGCCAGGTGTAGATGCATTACTTCATGTTTCTCAGATTTCTAAGGAGCATGTTGAAAAGCCTGCTGATGTATTAAAGATTGGTCAGGAAATTGAAGCTAAGGTTGTTGATTTTAACAATGATGATCGCAAGATTAGCTTAAGCATGAAAGCTCTTTTAGCTGATAACGAGCCAGCAGAAGAAGCAGTAGAAGAAGTTGCTGCAGATGATGCTGAATAAGAATAAGTAAATTTCATTCGCCAGTCCGAGCTTCGGGTTGGCGAATTTTTTTCTATTATTTTGAAAAAGTTTTTTCTCAAGAAAGGTGGGAAGAAACAGGTTTCTATGGTATACTGGTAGAAAGATTAGAAACGAGGTGATTGTCGTGGGTGATTATGAAGTATTTAAAACAAAAATATTCCAACTGACAAAAATTGATTTGAATTGCTATAAGGAAAAGCAGATGCGAAGAAGGATTGATGCATTGATTACAAAGTGCAAGATTTCTTCTTATGATGAGTATGTAGAAGCAATTAAGAGTGACTCTAAATTAATGGAGGAATTCGTTGCCTATCTTACAATTAATGTATCAGAGTTTTATCGAAATCCAGATCAATGGAAGGTAGTAGAGAATGAAATTTTTCCATACCTCTTCGAGCGGTTTGGCAATAATATTAAAATATGGAGTGCAGCCTGCTCTACAGGAGACGAGCCGTATACCTTAGTTATGCTACTGGCAAAGTTTATTCCAATGAATAAGATTAAGATTGTTGCTACAGACATAGACAAACAGGTGTTAGAAAAAGCTCAGATGGGAATTTATGATGAAAAAAGCCTGAAGGGATTGCCGAAGGAGTTTTTGACAAAATATTTTACTCCAGTTGGAACCAGAAGCTATCAGATTTCTGAAGAAGTAAAAAGATGTGTAGAATTTAAGCAGCATAATTTGTTAAAGGATTCTTATCCACAGAGTTGTGATATGATTGTTTGTCGTAATGTAATGATTTACTTCACAGAGGAAGCAAAGAGAGATATCTATCAGAAATTTAATGATTCATTAAAGAAAGATGGAATGTTGTTTGTAGGTAGTACCGAACAGATTATTTCGCCGGGAGATTATAATTTCTCTACCTTTAAATCCTTCTTCTATAAGAAAGATTAGGGAATAAGAAGCATGTAATGATTGGTATTCACTAGAATATTAAGCTAGTGAATGCCAATTTTTTCGTTTAAGACCATAAAAGACTCTTATCGTAACCCTGTTCTTGCACATTAGAATGATTTCGAGTATAATGTACTTTGTATGCGTGTGCATAAAAATACTTATTAGGTTTCGCAGTAAAAAGAAAGGTCGATGAAGAATGAGTGATAAGATTAAAGTAGTAGTAGATGCCATGGGTGGAGATAATGCCCCAGAAGCACCAGTACATGGTGTAGTAGATGCATTGAAGGAATCCGAAAATATACATGTTGTTTTGGTAGGACGTACAGATGCTATTAAAGCAGAGTTAGCAAAATATACATATGACGAGAATAGAGTAGAAATCGTACATGCAGAGGATGTTATTGGATTTGATGAGCCACCGGTAATGGCTATTCGTAAGAAAAAAGACTCTTCTATCGTAGTAGGAATGAATCTGGTAAAGAAAGGAGAAGCAGATGCCTTTGTTTCTGCAGGAAGTACCGGAGCTATTCTGGTAGGCGGACAGATGGTGGTTGGACGAATTAAAGGAGTAGAACGCGCGCCTTTGGCTCCGTTGATTCCAACTACAAATGGTGTTTCTCTTTTAATTGACTGTGGAGCCAATGTAGATGCAAGAGCTTCCCATTTGGTTCAGTTTGCAAAGATGGGTTCCATTTATATGAAGAATATTGTAGGAATTGAAAATCCAAGAGTTGCCATTGTCAACATTGGTGCAGAAGAAGAAAAAGGGAATGCTTTGGTAAAAGAAACATATCCTTTATTAAAGGAATGTAAGGATATTAATTTTATTGGAAGTATTGAAGCAAGAGACATTCCAAAGGGTGAGGCTGATGTTATTGTATGTGAGGCTTTCGTAGGAAATGTAATTTTGAAATTATACGAAGGTCTAGGCTCAGCATTAATTGGTAAGGTAAAGGAAGGCTTAATGGAGTCTTTGCGTAGTAAGATTGGGGCACTTTTGATTAAACCGGCATTAAAAAGAACTATGAAGGATTTTGATGCTTCTGAGCATGGCGGTGCGCCAATGTTAGGGTTAAAGGGACTTGTGGTAAAAACCCACGGAAGCTCCAGTGAAGCAGACATTAAGATGGCAATTTTACAGTGTATTTCCTTTAGTGAGCAGAAAATCAACGACCAGATTAAAGAGCATTTAGTTGTTGAATAATTTGTAAAATTCTTACCTGTACCTGATGATAACACATTATATAGGAAAATAAGAAGCAAGTTATGGAAGGATAGGATTGTATGGAATTTGAAAAGCTGCAACAATTGATAGCAGAAATTTTTTCGGTGGAGTCTTCTCAGGTGAGGCCGGAGACCTCTTTTGAAAAGGACTTTGGAGCAGATTCTCTGGCTATGTTTCAGGTGTTGATGGGAGTAGAATCTGTTTTTGGGATTATTATCCCAGAGGAGGCTGCTACTAAGTGGAATACAGTAGGGGAGTTATGGGAATTTCTGCATAAGAGATAGTCAGAAAAGGATAAAAAGAGCAAAAAACAAAAGTCCATGAATCTTTCATTGATTTGGCAGAAATGGGGAGAGATATGAAACAGGAAATGATTGCTGAATTTGAGAAAAATATAGGCTATACATTTCAAAATAAAAAATTGATTATGACTGCGTTAACACACAGCTCCTATTCCAACGAGAAACGTTGGGAGAAATATCAATGTAATGAACGTTTGGAGTTTCTGGGGGATGCAGTATTAGAATTGGTATCCAGTGAGTTTATCTTCCGGAACAATGATAAAATGCCGGAAGGTGATATGACCCGCACCAGAGCAAGCTATGTTTGTGAGCCGACTCTGGCACTGTGTGCAAGAGAAATCCAGCTTGGAAAGTATTTACAGCTTGGAAGAGGAGAAGAAATGACGGGAGGACGGGACAGAGATTCTGTTCTTTCCGATGCTCTGGAAGCCACTATTGGTGCGGTATATATGGATGGTGGATTTGAATGTGCCAAGGCATATATTGAAAGACATATCCTGCAGGATATTGAAAATAAAAAAATGTTTTATGACAGTAAAACGGTTTTGCAGGAGATTGTACAAAGCGAGGGAAGTGCCCAGCTGCACTATGAGCTTATAAAAGAGGAAGGGCCGGATCATTGCAAGGAATATACCTCTGCAGTGTGGATTAACGGAAAGCAGACAGCCACAGGTGTAGGACAAACTAAGAAAAAAGCCGAGCAGGCTGCAGCTTATAAAGCGATTCTGCTGTTAAAAGCAGGAATGAAATAGAAAGGCATGGTACTAGAATGTATTTAAAGAGTCTTGAGGTACATGGTTTTAAATCATTTGCCAATAAACTTGTATTTGAATTTCACAATGGAATTACAGCTATCGTTGGACCAAATGGTAGTGGTAAAAGTAATGTGGCGGATGCCGTTCGCTGGGTATTAGGTGAACAGAGTGCTAAGCAGCTTCGTGGTGCAAAGATGGAGGATGTTATCTTTGCCGGAACCCAGATGCGTAAGCCATTGGGGTATGCCTATGTTGCTATTACCATTAACAATGAAGACCACAAATTGAATGTGCCATATGAAGAGGTTACCATTGCCAGACGTGTTTATCGTTCTGGTGAAAGTGAGTATTTATTAAATGGTGCAACCTGTCGTCTGAAGGATGTACAGGAGTTATTATTTGATACTGGTATTGGTAAGGAAGGTTATTCTATTAT
>CAZEFX010000079.1:0-13817 GCA_964511525.1 uncultured Jutongia sp. | reverse complement strand
TAGGGTGTCTTACGGAACAGTACATAGGTTTCCTTACGATAGCACAAGCACCTACGGTACCTTATATAAGTACAAACGGCTAGATACAAATAAATTTGCTCTAGCCGTTTATCCTTATATAGGGACTTCGTCCCTTGTGCTATCTCCAAGACGGAAACCAAGTGCTGCCGAAGACAATACTTTTCGCTGGGATTGCTGACCGATATTCTATTTACAAATCGGAAGAATCTACAATGATAATATGAAGTTTCTTCAAAAAACAGCTTTTTTGTAAGTATCAATAATTTTTAGAATATCAAATTATGAAGTAACCAGTGCACAGCAGAAAAAGGTCATATATTTTCCGATTGAGTGGTGTTTGAACTCGCCGGTGCTTAGATTGTAATACTTACGCAAGTAAGTACTACAATCTTATGCACCGTTGCGTAGTTCATCTCAAGCCACAAGGCGTCCACGAAACGGAAACATATATGACCTTTTCTGCGTCACTATATTCATAATTGATATTATGAGCATATTACTCCTGGTCGAAGTATCCGATGTAGGTTACGCCATATTTTCCCTTAGGGAAGAGGTGATGGTATAACTCGATGAGGTAGTCATCTGTCATACTTGCCATATAGTCTACTACCATTTGATTTGGTTCGCTGTGAATATACTGCTGCAAATCAAAGTAGCGGTTATACTGATTACTTTCTGCCAAAAACTGAATATGATGACGATATAGAATAGAGCGTTCCTCCATATTTTTTGCCTGATGTAATAATTCTTCGTATATTGCATAAAACATGGGCCGAATCTGCTCATGATATACCTTTGCCATTTCTTCATCTGCATAAATCAATTGTCCGTTTTCTTTTTTTCCTAGGCGCAAGGCTTCATAGGCTTCTGGAGACATGGACAGATGATCTTTTCGGTAGCTGTTTTCAATAATATCCACCGTAAGGTTATTGATAATCTCTGCATTACTATTTCCAATGGCAAGCTTTGAAAACCGTTCGTCCTGAGCAGAAATCATTCCCACCCGCTGGGCATCCTGCCGATCCTTTCCTAAATAAGCAATAATATCACAAATACGCATAACACAGGCTTCCAGTGTAGATGGCACCAGACTACGAACCGCCTCCTTCTGTACATAGCATTGCTCTACCCGCTCATCAAAGGCAGAAAACCCATCTAAGGGACGGGGACGGTATTCCTGCTGTTCCATTTCTCCGTTATGGCAAATAATTCCATCTAAGGTCTGTAAGCTGATATTTCGCTGGATTAACTGGTCTAAAATTCGGACACTATGTACATTATGATTGAAATAACGTCCTGTATGCTCCAGTAGTAAATCATTCAAAATCCGTTCTCCATCATGCCCAAAGGGAGTATGTCCTATATCATGGCCAAGGGCAATGGCTTCAATCAAATCCAAATTCAGATTCAAGACAGTTCCAATATTTCTAGCAATTCTTGCTACCAATTGCACATGAAATCCTCGTCTGGTAATATCATCATTTTGATACAGAGAAAACACCTGAGTCTTGTCACTATATCGGTTATAATAGGTATTGTGCATGATTTTTTCTGTATCGCTAACAAAGGTCGGTCGCCAAAGAAATGGCTTATCATGCTCTGGATTTCTACGAATCACATCCTTATCCTGAAAGGCATGAGGATTTATCCAATGCATCTTTCTGTCCTCTATTATCTGTTCCTGTAATTCCTCTGACAAGGAATTATATTCTGCCATAATCAGTCCTCCTTATGTTCAAAATCCACGCAAAAAGATAAACAACTATTTTTCGGAAACTCTCTCTTCCATTCGTTTCATAAATTCCTGTATGGCATGGGCAACACCATCTTCCTCATTGCTTAAGGTGATAAAATCCGCCTGCTGCTTTAGGATTTCAGAAGCATTTCCCATAGCTACACCAAAACCAGCCTTTTGTATCATATCTAAATCATTACTGTCATCACCACATGCCATGGTGTTCTCCTTAGGAATCCCTAACAGCCGGGCTAACTGCAACACTCCTGAGCCTTTTCGGGCAGTTAATGTATTCACTTCCAAATTATGAGGGGCACCAGATACCAGGGTAATATCCTTTACTTTTTCTAAACGTTTGAAAACCTCTTGCTTCATCCTAAGACCTTCTTTGTTCAGATAAAAGTTAATTGTGATTTTTTCCACCTGCTGTGTTTCCTGTCGGACATATTCCATTAAGTCAGGAAAGAATTCTCTTCCATTGAGCAGATACTGACACATAGCTGGAGCAAGTCCCATTTGTGGAATCATTTCTTTGGCTCTCTCCGGCATATGTCCCTTTCCCTGCACAAAGCAGTCTGGCACCACAGGATAGGAGTTTAGAATTTCTAAAATCTCCAAAACCTTCTCCTCTTCCATTAAGTCTTCATACAACCGAATCCACTTTTTCTGGGAGAAATTTTCCACCTGATAAATCACTGCTCCATTGGCGGCAATAACATACTCTATGCCAGAAATTGCCATTAATTCTTCCGGTACACCGGACATAGGACGCCCTGTTACCGGAACAACGCAGTATCCTTTTTGTATCGCATTCTCAATAGCGATACGGTTTGCAGCAGATATTCTTTTTTCATTATCAAAAACGGTTCCATCCAAATCTAATCCAATAAAACCACAATATTTTTTCTCCATCGCTTTATGTCCTTTCTCCCTCTGCAAGTACTTTCCCACCAAGAATTCTTGCTGCACCAATATAAGCCACAAAATCTATAATAAGAATTCCCAGCCACAGTCCCCATGGAAAATCCATTTGCACAGCGCAGATTCCCTCCATAGCTTCGGACAATCCCAGCCAAACAGGAATTTCTAGCAAAATCATGAAGAACAAATATTCCAAAAATTGATAGAGGCTTTCCATCATCATCATTTCCTTTACCTGTTTTTCGGTCATACCAATTCTGCGCAACAGTGCAAATTGATTCTTTCGGGTCTGCATCTGTATGAAGGTAATACTCCATAACCGGATAATCTCTGTACAAAATACCACAATTGCAATGAAATATCCAAGTACAGCAATACAATCTGAACGTTTTAACGCTTCTGTCCCACCATTGTCTGTTGACCAAAAAAATCTGGTAATGACCCATACCGCCAGAAAGAAATTATTGCTAATAAACAAACTAAAACCTGCTAGTAAATTCTTACCTGCCAGTTTCACCTGATACTGCCCCGCCAGCTTCCTAATACTAGCTTTGCTGTTTTGAAGTTGTTGAGAATTCTTTTTAGAAGGGCTTTTTCTTCCACGCATTATTAAATTTCCTGACTGGCTCTTTCCCTTCAGACATTCCATAGGAGACAGCTTAGAAATACGCCATGCGACTACGCCAACTCCGGCAAAAACCATGCTTCCAATTAAAATTGCAGCCACCAAAGGAATTGCCGGGTAAAGCTCTACTTCTGTTACCAGATAGGCTTCCACCTGTTGGTTAATGGCAAGAAACTGCTTCATAAACCACGGAACTAGCATAATTTGTCCCACTAATCCCATAATAACCCCCAATAAAACCCCCGGAATTGCCACAAACACACTTTGCCATCTCATGCATTGAAAAATATGTTCCTTACTCATACCAATGACAGCAAATAATCCATATATTTTCTGATCCGCAGAGACTACCGTATAAAAAATATGATACACAGATAATCCGCCACAAAGAAATAAAAACCCAAGAATCCATTTCAAAAGAATAATGGTTCCATCTCTGGCTACCCCTTGATGGGGAATAGGAATAATCTGCTCTGGCAGAACATCACAATCTGTCTTCACAATTTTTTCCAGATACCAATGATCAAAGGTAGAAGCTAACATAACTCTCCGATTCTTTTTTATCAGTTTGTTCCTTGCACTGGCGTATTCCTTGGATACATAAAGATTTTGAACACCAGCCTCCTTAGCATAATCTGTAAATATTCCTGTTATTTGAAATTGTCCCATAGCTTTTATGGTAATAAAATCCCCGATATTACACTCTTCCTGTTCCGTTTCCCTTAAATACTCCCGGGACACCATAATTTCATCTGCATGCTGGGGATAATTTCCCTTAACCTCACCAACAGCCGGTAAAAAAATAAATTCCCAGCAGACTTCATCCACATAGCCTGCTAAAAAACCATCCGCTTCCTGTACCGGATACCATAGCCCCGCCTTTTTAATCTGTTTTTGATTAGAAAGCTTTTTCAACTGCTTTTCATTAATATTTACTAGCATTAGCTTTGCATCAGAGCCCATAAGACGAATCTGGGACTTATCCCAATTTGCATCAATATTTACAATAAGCCCCGTTAGCATAGTCAGCATAAAAGCAATCAGCACAACAATCCACAAAAGAGTTTTACTCCTGCTTATAGAGTAACGATATAGGGAAAGAGATGTCCGAAAAATCCCATAAGAACAAATCGACATCTTTTTTTTCATTATTTTCTCAACCCATTGAGGTAACATTATCATTTTTCGTTTCAATTTTCCCATCCTCTATTTGTATCTGTACATCTGCCATTTTTGCAAGTTCTTCATTATGTGTAATCATAAGAATTGTCTGACCAAATTTCTGGCTGCTTTCCTGCAACAGCTTTAACACCTGCTGGCTATTTTTTGAATCTAGATTTCCTGTAGGCTCGTCTGCAAGAATCAGCTCTGGCTTTGTTATCAATGCCCTTGCAATGGCTACACGCTGCTTTAGTCCACCCGATAATTGCTCCGGATAAGCATCCAGCTTTTTCTCTAATCCAAGTAAGTGAATAACCTCTTTAAAATAATCCTGATCCAACTCCTCATCATCAAGCTCCAGCGGAAGAACAATATTATCATAAACAGAAATAGCCGGCACCAGATTAAAGTCTTGAAAAACAAAGCCAATTCCTTCTCTGCGAAGAATCGTCCTCTCTTCTTCCTCTAGCTCATAGATATCCGTATCCTCTAAAAAAACGGTTCCACTGGTAGGAATATCCAAACCACCAATTAATTGAAGAAGGGTGGTCTTGCCACTGCCGGAAGAACCAACAATAGCCACAAACGCTCCTTCTTCCACAGAAAAAGACACATCATCCAATGCCTTCACCAGACTTTCCCCTTCTCCATAATATTTTTTCAAATGAATTACTGACAAAATCTTGGAATCCTTCAATTTTCCACCCTCTTACCTAATCTATTTTTCCTCATTACTTTCTTCTTCCAGCATAGAAGTACAATGTGGACATCTGGTAGCCTCAATATCAATCTCCGTTTTACAATATGGACATTTCTTTGTAGTAACCTTTTCTACTATTTCTTCTTTCTTAGACAGCTTCTCAGATGCGGTATTCACCGCCTTGACAATCAAAAAAATCACCAATGCCATAATTAGAAAGTTAATTACCGCAGTAATAAATTTTCCATAATTCAAGGTGGCTTGTCCTAAAAGCTTCACACTATATTGGTCAAAATTCATTCCACCAAATAATCCTAAAATTGGATTAATAATATCCTCTACCAATGAAGATACAATACTGGTAAATGCACCACCAATAATAATACCTACTGCCATGTCCATTACATTACCACGGCTGATAAACTCTTTAAATTCTTTCATAAATTTCTGAATCATAACTATTTCTTTTCCTTTCGTATTTTATTTCTTATCCTTTGTGGATATAAAATCCTTTTTATCATACACGCAAACCCTGATGGTTGCAAGTTCTTCACCTTGTTTCCTTTTGGACTATTTCAAAAGGAAACATAGGCATTCTTCTTTACTTCCATTTCACTTCCTTTGGCTGCCACAGAAAATGGAAAATATTGCAGCATAGGAATATCATTTTCCGCATTTCCCATTACTGCTACCTCCTCATTTTCATAGCCCATTTTTCTGCAGATTTTTTGGATTCCTTGTAGCTTTCCTGTCCCCTTCTTCGTTATCTGAAAGCATTCTCCTTCTATTAAAATCTCACAGAAATCAGGAATGCCTAGCTTTTCTTTCCATTCCTTTACCACGTCTTCATTAATTTCTTTTGGTAAAATTCCTTTTCTGAAAACTAAGGTAACCTTATAGATTTCTTTTTCTTTCTTATAAATAAATGTATGAAAACCTTCTTTTCTTTCCATTCCCTTAACAGGCTTTAGCCAAGAATCTTCTATAATTTCTATTTCGTTCCAGAGTCCCCTCGTTTTCTCTTCTGTACCATTTATGGTACACATTCCACCATTGGCAAATACCCCTCCCGAAAGAACCTTCCAAATTTTACGGGTGCTTTTCATGGCTTCTTCTAAGGGCAAAGAGGTTGCCAGATAAATGGCACTATGCTTTGCCAGCCGGTGAATTCCTTTTACAATATCCTCTGGTATGTTTTCCTGATTCTCTGGAATTAAGGTTCCATCCACATCTAAAAAAACCGCTTTCGGATAGGTTGGAATCCGAAAAGCCGGATAGGGATAAAAGAAAAGCTGTTGTTCTAATTTTTGATTACAATAAGAAAGATAACAGCTACATTCCTTCCGTTTACAAAGAGCTGCCTCTGGATTCTCTTTTTCATATAGATTTCCAATAGTTTGACGGGATATATTACAAAAGCTCAGGCTTCCATCCGCTTCCACAAAACGATTCTGCATACACTTATCTGGATTAGCCGGATGATGCTTTAGCTCTAGTTCAAAATACTCATCTATTTCCACAAAGGCAGCGATTTCTTCTGGGGTATAGTTTCTTTTCAAGCCATCCATCCTATTAATCCATAGATATACCTCTTCTGGCAGCTTTCTTCTTAGCTCCTGAATCATTTCTATTTGCTCTGGTACTCCTACTGCCCCCGCGCAAAAGGAAATCCCCTTTTCTAATAATTTCTCACACTGTCTTACAAACCGGTCAATACTGGTCATTTCAGCATGAAAGGTTCCCCATAAACGCAGCTTTCCTTTGTCACCACCACATTGTAAAAAATGTTCAATCATTTCCTCCACAGAGAAGCTAAAATTACTTTGGGCTCCCACCGCATCCAAAGATGGATTCTGGCTAAGACCAGCAAGAGCCTCCCAATAATATCTATGAATCAAGGCTTCTCCATAAGGAACTATCTGTACTGCCCCTTCCCGTCCTTCCTTTTTCATGGCATCCACAAAAGAAAATAGCGCCTTTTTATCCTCCTGCCATTCCCTTTCTGTTCCCTTCTTTTTTGAAAAAGGGCAATAGCTACAGGCATAATTGCAGGATTTTAAAGACCCTCTGTAGTACCATTGTCTCTTCATGAAAACGCCTCCATCTTTTCCTGAACTTCTTTTGAAATCAACTGTGGACCTAAATAATCAGATAAAGCAAAACCTTCTTCCGTCAGAAAAATTCTTTGCTTATCCATGCGAAGATACCCCTTTTTCTCCCATTCTACCAATAAAGGAAAATCTTGAATCACATCACTTCCAAAATGCTGCTGGTAATTCTGTCTATGAATTCCTGTATCAAATAAAATATGCTTTATCACATATCGTCTTTTCTGTTCTTCCTCAGACAATATATATCCATGAGAAACCAAAGTATAATCTGTTGTATTCAGGTAATCTTCTACAATTTTCAGACAAGCCTCCTGCTTTACCGCATATGGCGTACAAAAATGAAGATTTCCAATATAGCTCCTGCCTCCGCATCCCAAAGAAATGGTGTTGCCAAATCCACACAGATTAGAAGAATTCTGTGGAGGAAGGTTATCTTTTCGTACAAATCTTCGCATGGAACATGAAGTATATCCTGCCTTTTCCAAAAAATCCCGCACAAACTTATACATCTTAAAGGTATTTGGAGATTGCTCTACCCCTTTTTGCTGTAATGTAGTGTCCTGTTTTATGTACAGAGGATATACAAATAATTCTTCCGGTTCATATTCCAAGGCTTGTTTTAAAGAGTTTTCCAGACTTTCCATACTCTGTCCCGGAATCCCATAAATTAAATCTACATTCATACATGCAAAATCCATTTTTTGAATAATGTTTAATGCTTGTTTTGCTGCATCTGGTGTATGAAACCGGTGCAAGGTCTTTAATTCCTGTTCCTGAAAGCTCTGAACCCCAATACTAACCCGGCTGACACCATATTCCCTTAATATTTCCAGTTTCTTTTTTGTGGTTTGATTGGGCGAGGTCTCCACGATAATCGGAATCCTTTCTTCGGAAAACCGAAAATAGGTTTTCACAATGGAAAACACTCTATGAAGAAGTTTTTCCGGCAAAATCAATGGAGTTCCACCACCTAGAGTCAAATCCTGAAACTTAATTTCCTGTGGTATCATCTTATAAAGCTGTCTGGCATGCTCTTCCAGAGCATCTACATATTGTTCCATAAATTTTTCTTCTTTTCCTGCTAAGGAAAATAAATTGCAATATCCACACTTATACTGACAAAACGGGATATGAACATACAAACTATTTTCACCCTGTTTCAGACAGGGTAAATATTCCTTCAAGGAAATCCCCTCTAGCTTTCTATATGCTGTTTTATGGGGATAACTATACATATATTGTACATATGGATTTTCCATAATTATTTTCACCTTTTTCCTTCTAGAATAAAATGCTTATAGGGTACTGTATTTACAATAGGATGATTAATTCCGTGATACCAGACACCATCCTCCCCATAGCAGGTACCATGATCAGAGCAGCATATCACAAAGGTATCTCCCTTTTCCTGAAAAGCCACAAATAACCGTTCTAATTCCTTATCTACATACCGTAATGCCGCTGCGTGAGCCTCTTTGCTGTCGCTTCTATCCACAGTCACCTTGGCACCAGAAACTCTTTCCTTTGATAAATAGAAATAATTTGGATAGTGCATGGCACATATATTAAGATACATAAGAATTTTCTTTTCTGCTGAAATCTGTCCTATTTTTTGTACTGCAAAATCCACCTGATTCTTAGGAGATTCTTTTACCTTGCATCCAAAGGAAGGCTTCCAATAGCTATGCTGAAAATATCCCGGCATGATTTTTCCAATATCCGTCCTTTTATCAAAAAAGCTGACACCACCAATACAGTAGGTTTCATAGCCCTCTTTCTCCAAGCCTTCCACCCAGTTAGCTCCTGAAAAAGTATAGGAGCCCTGTGGCGCTTTTCGTCCCATTCCAATATCCTCGGAAAAAAACAATTTTTCCCGCTGTTTCATTTCCAATATTTCTTCATCTACCGGAAAAAATCCAGTAAACATGGCTTGATGAGAAGGAAATGTAAAATTTCCCGGTGCCTGACATTTCCGCCATGTTCCGTATTGATTTAGCACAGGTGTCCCACCATTTTGCTGCTCTTCATATGCCACATCATAACGAAGGGAATCTAGGCACAAAAATAAGAGATGCTTTTTTCCAACAATCTGATTCATGTCTATCATTTTAGCAATTCCCCTTCCTTCTCCTGTAGCTTTCTAATCTGTTCCCCATATATCCGGTTTTCGCCAAAAATATCCTGATAAATCAAGTCACCCTGTCCATTCATTTCAATAATCAAAGGCCGAAGACTTCCCTTTTCCAGCATAATATCAATCCCAGCCATGTTGAACCCCTCAAAAGCCTTCTCAGACTGCTGGCATAACTCCTCTATTTGAATCCGCTGTTGTAAGGATAATCCCAATTCCTTAATATCCATTGCCTGATTATTTAAATGAAGATTCGTAATAGGACCACTGGACTGACGTACCACCATGTGAACTACATGACCAAATTGATATACCACTCGCAAATCAAAGCTTTTTCCCTGAAATTCCGCCTTGGGATGCCATCGCTCCACAATACAATCCATCGATAACAAAGCTTCCAGCAAATCCTTGATTTCTCTGTCTTCCTCCAAGCATAAGATTTTCTTGGTATTCACAAGCTGTCCCTTTTCCAGCCGGCTAGAGGTATATAATTTCATCCTTCCATTGGCAGGATGCATACGAAATGCTGTTACCCCTGCTGCTCCTGAAAAAAAACGTGGTTTAATAAATATGGAATGGCAGCGCTTTTTCTTCATGCTATCCAGTAATTCTTCCACATGATTGATTTTTTCCGAAAACATCCGGGTTACAGAAATATTTTTTTCCTGTAATTGTCGCTTCGTTTCTCTCTTATCCAGCAACAGCTGAATCACCTCTGGAGAATTGAGAAAACCACAATTTATCTTTTGAAGATTTTGTAACTGTCTTTGATATTGCTCTAATTGATTTTTCATCACATCAAAACAGGCAGTCTGAAAAGAGGGCGGATCAATTTTTATTACCGCCCCCTCCAACTGCCTTGCCCCAGAGGGTTTATTCAGCTTACTCCAAGGAAGAAACTCCATCGGTATCTTCTCTGTTTCCGCTGCTTTTTTCATATATATGGTTCTTTTTGAGTCCTCTTCACCAATTAAACAAATCATCCTTCTGTCAACTCATTTCTCTCAAATTTTCTTACTCTGTTAACATTGGATAATAATAAACCTCTCCATCATACTCATCGGCTTCCTGTGGGTCGTCTACACAAACCTCTACACCTTCCAGACCTTCCAGCTTCTCCATCATTTCATCAGAAAGGAAATGATACTCTAAATTCAGTTCCTTAATATTTGGATACTCAGGAATCTTATCCAAAAGCAACTGTCCACCTTCGTCTGTTAAAGTACCGTTACTCAAGTCTAAGGTAGCAATCTGACTAATATATTTACTATTCAATACCATTTCTGCAATTTCATTCTGGTTTTCGCTATCGGTTAAACCTAAATAAGATAGCTTTGGAAAATCAGATTCACTTAATAAGCTTTCTAAATCTGCTGGTTCTGCATCAAAACCATAATCTTCCACACCCAGATATAATAACAGTGTCTCTAGATTTGGAGCCTTCGCCTTCTTAATTTCCTGAATCACACTGGCTGGAAGTCCACCACAGATAATTTCCAGATGTTTTAAATTGTCACTGACAATCTCTCCAAGCTCTAAGCCAGTACTTCCCTTAATCACCAGCTTTTCTAACTGCGGCATAGCAGCCCACAGCTTAGAATAATTTGCCTGAATAATCCAGGAAACCTCACACTCTTCAAAGTCCATATCCCCAACAAACAGACTCTTAATATGAGAAAACTTGTCTTTATTAGCAATAATGCCATCTACAATAGCCTGAGAACCATCTTCATCATTCGGATCCCAGCATTCGCCCCAGCAGCCAATTACAATTTCTTCCAAACCGGCGAATTCAGAATCATTCATAATATCTTCTACTAATGTTCTTCCATTTTTGTCTTCTTCATCGTATTGCTCATAGGTATAAAAAAAACATTTACTTTTGTACATAATCTACCTCCTCCATAATTTCACCAAAAACTACCTTTTTATTCTACCTCATTCCGTCATAATGCACAAGACCAAAGAGTCACTTACGACTCTTTCCCGCATGAGCAGTATTGTAAAGCAATAAACCTCTTGTCACCTCTTTTTCTTCCTTTGAATCCGGTGAAGCTGTGGACGTAAGGATAAATCCGTTACTACCAGCCCCTGACGCTGACTTAAAGCGAATTCCACCGTCTGAGCTACCTCTTCCGGCAATAAATAGGACTGTTCTTCCTCCCCTTCCTGAAAGTCCGCATTCCGATATAAATTAGTCTGGGTCATATCCGGCTGGATATTCACCACCCGGACACCATATTTTCTTGCCTCCTCAAAAAGACTATGGGAAAAACTGGTAAGACCGGCTTTTGAAGCACCATAAGCACATCCATGAGGGTTGGACTGGGATGCGGTAATAGAAGAAATATTAATGATAGTCCCTGCATTTTTCTTTAGCTCACGAAGCAGTACATTACTTAAAATCATAGGAACTTCTAAATTTGTCCGAAGCATCGTCTGGATTTTTTTCGGATTTAGCTCCTCATGCAATCCATAAAATCCTACGCCCGCATTATTTACAAGAACGCAAACCTCTCCCTTTGCCTTAATTTCACCAATATGTTTTAATAAGTCTTCTGTTTCTAAAAGATTGCAAACCACAGCATGAAAACAACCATTTTCCCTTTTAGAAAAGCTTTCCTTCATTAAAACGGAATCCTGTTGAAACTTTCTTCCAAATCCATATACTTCAAATCCCATGTTACAGAGAGTCATACTAATTCTCTCTCCAATTCCAGAGGATGCTCCTGTTACAATTGCTATTTTTCCCATTGCGTTTCCTTTCTCTATGAACTTTCCCACCGAAAAATCTTATCTTCCGGAAGAACCTCTTTCCATTGTTCCAATAAAAAGCCTTCCATTTCCTCCATTAACTCTAGGGGATAATGATAAACTCCCGCAGTATTCTCAAAAGGGTACTGAACCACTGCAGAATTCGGAGCATTCCTTCTCATTTTCTTTAAATAATCCTTTGAAATCCGAAAGGAACCGATACTAATATCATAGATTTTGTCCATGTCCATAGCTTCTAGCACCTGCTGTACCATTTCCCTATAATGTTTCTTCCAGTCAGAACAATAAATCATAGGATCAAAGCATAATCGTACAGAAAATCCCTTCTTCAGGGCTAAGGCTGCACAGGCAATCCGCTCCTGCAAGGAAGCAGTCCGGTTCTCATACCCCTTCACCACCTTGTCCGGGGAAAGGGTAAAGGCATAAACCACTCGGGAAACCGGGGATAACCGCTCCCATAAATCCTTTCTTCCGCACTTTGTCCGTATTTCAATTTGCAGCTTCGGATGCTTCTTTGTAAATTCCACCCATTCTGTTACAAATTCCGTCACATCCTCCAATGCCATCAAATCCGTATCATAGGATACACAAAGATAAACCTCCTGACTGGTTAATAACTCTTCCACCTCTGCAAAAATATCTTCCAGATTCACAAAAATCACCAGATTTCCAGAGGGATACATCCCCTTTAAATAACAGTACTCGCAATCATAAATGCAGTTCATAACACAGGAGGTATAATAAAAATTTTCATTTCCAAAGCTTTGACATACCTTAGCCCCTTCATAAACTAACCGCCCCTGCTTTCCTGCAAGAATCAGCGCCGGAGACTGATGCTGCTGTTCAAAGCTTTGACCTTTTCTACAAAACACATCCTTATAATGATGTATGGAAATACATTCCGCTTTGGGAAATTTTTCTAAAATCTGTTTTGTTCTGGGATGTTCTTTTATAGCCTCTTCCACATAAATATGAGAAAAAGTACCATTACAATATCTGTTTTCTAAATTCTTCAAAATAATATTTCCCTTCCCGTTTATCCTTACAGGGAAGCTCCTCTTCCCGATACATTTTTTCTATGATGTCCTCATAAGAAATTCCAGACAATTTTCCATATCTGGCACACTGAACCAACGAAGCTGACATAGTCTGGGAACAATGTAAATCTTCGCAAAACTGTTTTATTTTCTTCTCTTCTTCCTGAGAAAAAATCTGTCTTTTTTCATTTTCTACTACGGAAATTTCCTGTAATTCCTTAATAAATCCTTCTATTGCATCCATATGCTTATCTATCAGCTTTTGTAATTGCTGCTTTTCCACCTGATTTCCCTGCCCTGCATCAGAAACTACTTTTAAGAAAAACATTTGATGTGGTGCTATAAAATAATTTCCAGCCTGATAGATGGCTGCCGCCTCCATATCATGAAGAAGCTTTGAAGAATCCACCCCCTGCTCCAGCACCTTACTTTCCGTAATCAGCTCTGCCTCCTGAAAGGGGTGTTTATATAAAATATCAGGGTAAAAGGTTTTTCCTGTTGCCCTTTCTGTCAGCTTATGACAAAGAAAGACTTCTTCTAAAGCATTCCCCGCACAGGAGCCAAAATTAATCAAAAAATCTTCTTCTCTCAGGGGGTAGC
>CAZEFX010000078.1:0-13861 GCA_964511525.1 uncultured Jutongia sp. | reverse complement strand
CCCAGAAGGTAGAAGAGATGGCCGCCGCTCGTTTTCCGGGAGCGCGGATTTTGCGGATGGATGCAGATACCACCAAGGGCAAGGAAGGACATGAAAAAATCCTACAGGAGTTCGCAGAGGGAAAAGCAGATATTCTGGTGGGAACCCAGATGATTGTCAAGGGACATGATTTTCCGAATGTAACATTAGTGGGTATTTTGGCAGCAGATTTATCTTTAAATGTAGGAGATTACCGGGCGGCAGAACGAACCTACCAGCTGCTGGCTCAGGCAGCAGGACGAGCAGGCCGTGGGCAGAAATCGGGAGATGTGGTACTGCAAACCTATCAGCCGGAGCATTATAGTGTCCTTTGTGCAGCGAAACAGGATTATAAGAATTTTTATGAACAGGAATTGTCCCTTCGTCAGATGTTGCAATATCCGCCAGTTTCTAATATACTAGGAGTATTGGTGCTTTCTGAAAAAGAAGAAAAAGCCAAGAAGCTGGCAGCGGAAATTGCCGGTATGATGAAGCTGTATGAAGGGGTACAGGTGCTGGGACCAACTCAGGCGCCACTGGCAAAAGCCAGAGATGTATATCGGGAAATTGCTTATGGAAAATGTAGTGATTACCGGGTGCTTCGTCAAATGAAAAACCAGCTGGAAGCTTTTATGAACCAGCAGGAGATGTATCAGGATTGCAGATTGCAATTCAATTTTAACATATAAATGGAGGATTATTATGGCACTTAGAACAGTACGTACAATTGGAGATGATTTGTTATATCACAAATCAAAGGAGGTAAAGGAAGTAACACCACGTATCCGAATGTTAATTGAGGATATGTTGGATACGATGTATGAAGCTCAGGGTGTTGGTCTTGCTGCTCCTCAGGTTGGCGTGTTGAAGAGAATTGTAGTAATCGATGTAACTCCAGAAGGAGATGACCCGATTGTCTTAATTAACCCTGAGATTGTAGAACTGTCAGGAGAACAAACAGATTATGAAGGCTGTTTAAGTGTACCTGGCCGTATGGGAAAAGTAACCAGAGCCCAGTATTGTAAGGTGAAGGCTTATAATGACAAAATGGAAGAAATCTTCGTTGAGGGAGAAGATTTATTAGCGAGAGCATTGCAGCATGAGGTTGCCCATTTGGAAGGGGAATTATATGTTGACTTGGTAGAAGGTGACTTGGTTAGCAGCGAAGAAGAATAAGTCTAGATTGTGGTTACATGACAGAAAGGCGTGAATAGAATGGATATTTTATTTATGGGAACACCGGATTTTGCAGTTCCTACATTAGAAACATTAATAAAAAGTGAGCATCAGGTGGTTGGAGTAGTAACTCAGCCAGATAAGCCAAAGGGGAGAAGTGGAAAACTGGTTGCTTCTCCTGTAAAGGAGGCGGCAGTAAAGACAGGAATCTCTGTATATCAACCGGAAAAGGTGAAGGATGAGGCGTTTTTACATGTGTTGCGTGAGCTAAATCCAGATGCCATTGTGGTTGTGGCTTTTGGACAGATTCTGCCATTGCAGGTGCTGGAGCTTCCGCAATATGGCTGTTTTAATGTTCATGCCTCTCTTTTACCAAAGCTTCGAGGAGCAGCACCGATTCAGTGGTCTGTGATTCAGGGAGATGAAGAAAGCGGTGTTACCATTATGCAGATGGATGAAGGATTAGACACGGGTGATATTCTGTTGGTAGAACGTTTTCCTTTAGATGAAAAAGAAACTGGTGGCAGTTTGTTTAATAAATTGTCCCAGCTTGGTGGTCCGTTGATGTTAGAAGCATTAGAATTAGCGGAAAAAGGGGAACTAAAACCGATTCCCCAGGATGAAGAACAGCATACCTATGCAAAGATGTTAAGTAAGTCTACAGGAGAAATGGATTTTAAGAAGTCTGCTGTAGAATTAGAAAGATTGATTCGTGGATTAAATCCATGGCCAAGTGCATACACCCATCTTCAAGGGAAAATGCTGAAGGTATGGGAGGCAGAGGTAACAGAAGGAGTTTCTGGTCAAGAGCCGGGAACCATTGTTGCAGTAGACAAAGATTCTTTCACTATTCAGACAGGAGAAGGTGGATTACAGATTACTTCTTTACAGTTGGAAGGAAAGAAACGAATGGATGCAGGCGCATTCTTAAGAGGGTTCGCCTTAGAGCAGGGAATCAAAGTCGGAAAATAGAAGGAAGTTAGATAGGAGCAGTACTCATGGCAGAGAAAAAACAGGAATCCATAAATGTACGGTCGTTGGCATTAGATGCGTTGATTCAGATTATGGAGAAGGATGAATATTGCGATAAGGTTTTACATGAGATTTTGGAGAAGCATCCCTCCATGGAGAAAAGAGACAGGGCATTTCTTACCCGTTTAGTTGAGGGAACTGTAGAACGATGTCTGGAAATGGATTATATTCTCAATCGATATTCAAAAACTCCTGTTAACAAAATGAAACCTGTTGTGAGAGAAATTTTGCGATTATCGGTATATCAGATTATTTATATGGATCAGGTACCGGATAGTGCAGCCTGTAATGAAGGGGTAAAGCTGGCTGTTGCCCGGAAGCTGATGCCGCTAAAAGGGTTTGTAAATGGAGTCCTTAGAAATGTTGCAAGATTTCAGGAGGACATTGCATACCCTTCCCGAAAGAAAGATATTCTCACCCATTTGTCTGTGTGGTATTCCACTCCGGAATGGATTGTTTCCCATTTTCTGCAAGAATATGGGGAGAGTGAAACAGAAAAAATATTACAAAGCTTTCTGACAGAAGAGAAACCTACGGTGGTTCGGGCAAATCTATCGAAGGCTTCCCTGGAACAGATTCAGGAATCCTTGAGAAAACAAGAGGTAGAAGTAAAGTCAGGTAAGCTGTTTGATTATGCTTTGGAGCTTTCGTCTTATGGACGGCTCAATGAATTGGAAGCATTTCAAAATGGATGGATTCAGGTACAGGACGAAAGTTCTATGGTGGTAGGGGCTGTGGCACCGGTGACTCCAGAGAGTTTAGTGATTGATGTGTGTTCTGCACCGGGGGGAAAGGCGCTTCATCTGGCAGATAAAATGAAAGGTCAGGGGAAAATCATTGCCTGTGATGTTCATGAAAAGAAGGTTTCCTTAATTCGTCAGAATTTAATCCGTACAGGGATTCATAATGTAAAATTAAAAAAGAATGATGCATTAAAGCTGCGGGAGGAATGGATTGATACCGCAGATATAGTGATTGCCGATTTACCTTGTTCCGGTCTTGGAGTGATAGGGAAAAAGGCGGATATAAAATATAAAACAAAACCAGAAGATATTTCCTCTCTGGCAAAACAGCAGAAAAAAATGCTGTCAGTGGTTAGCCGGTATGTAAAGCCGGGAGGAATCTTGATTTACAGTACCTGTACCATAGCACAGGAAGAAAATCAGGAAAATAGAGATTGGATTTTACAAAATCTCCCATTTGAAGCATGTTCCATAGAAAAGGATTTGCCGGAACTGTTGAAAGGGAAGACGGGAGAGGACGGATATATTCAGATATTACCAAGCGAAACAGGAACCGATGGATTCTTTGTTTCCGTATTTCGGAAAAATTGATGTTGGTGGAAAAAAGGAATTTTGAATGTCAACAGTATGAAATAGAAAAGTCGAAAGAAAAAAATGGAAAAAAGAGATAGGAAAGGCACGGGTATTAAGATGGAAAAGCAGGACATCAAAAGTATGACATACCAAGAACTGGAAGAGTTTATTATCCAGTTGGGAGAAAAGAAGTTTCGTGCCAAACAGTTATATGAATGGATGCATAAAAGACTGGTGACAGAATTTGACCAAATGACGAATCTGTCCAAGGATTTCAGACAACGGCTTATGGAAGAGTGCACCATTGCCGGGGCAAGGATTGAGCAGGAGCAGATTTCCAAGCAGGATGGAACCAGAAAGTATCTGATGCGGCTTCAGGATGGCAATGTAGTAGAAAGTGTATTGATGAAGTATAAGCATGGCAATAGTGTCTGTGTTTCATCCCAGGTAGGCTGTCGTATGGGCTGCCGTTTTTGTGCTTCTACAGTAGGTGGTCTTGTAAGAAGTCTAAATACTTCCGAAATTTTGGATCAGATTTATGAAATTCAGCGTTATACTGGAGAAAGAGTTTCCAATGTGATTATTATGGGCATTGGAGAGCCTTTAGATAATTTTGAAAATGTGATTCGTTTTATCCGGATGCTTTCGGATGAAAATGGTCTTCATATCAGTCAGAGAAATATTACGCTTTCTACCTGCGGACTGGTAAATAAAATTTATGATTTGATGGAAGAGGATTTAACTATTACCTTAGCCATTTCTCTTCATGCTCCTAATGATGAGCTTCGTAAGCAGATGATGCCGGTAGCAAATCGGTTTTCTATAGAGGAAATCATGAAAGCCTGTAGAGAGTATGTGAATCGTACCGGAAGAAGAATTACCTTTGAGTATACCATGGTAGAGGGAACCAATGATACGGATGTTCATGCAGGACAGTTGATTCAGCTGTTAAGGGGGCTGAACTGTCATGTGAACCTGATTCCTTTAAATTCTGTAGAAGGCCGTATGGGCAGCCGCTCCAAAGGAAATACCATACAGGAATTTAAAAATTTACTGGAAAAAAATCATATTAATGTTACGGTGCGTCGGGAAATGGGAAGTGATATTGATGCTGCCTGCGGACAGTTAAGGCGAAATCATAATAATAGTGAGAAATAATAAGAAAAAGAGAGGAGAAGCTGGATGGCATTTTTGATAGCCACATCGGTGAACCCTCTCTTTTTGTTTGAAAATACCAGAGCAGCCAAGGAAATGACCGAGTCTTGCTTTTTTAGGTCTGTTGTGCTAACATTGTAGGATAGTGGGTAATATGCACTACTAGGTGCGTTTTGAAGTTTACGAAATAAAGACAAAGGAGGGGAAACTACATGAAATCATTTTCAAAGACTGATATTGGCGTCAAAAGAACAATGAATCAGGACAGTATGTATTGTTGTGACAGCCCTGTAGGTAGTTTCCAGAATCTGTTTATTGTTGCTGATGGTATGGGGGGACATAAAGCCGGAGATTATGCGTCCAGATTATGTATTGAAAGTATGGTTTCCATGATTAAAGGTAGTGACAGTAAGACACCTGTGACTATTTTTGAAGAAGCGGTAGCCTATGCAAATCAGACCGTCTATCAGGCAGCAAGGGAAAAGTTGGAGTATGAGGGGATGGGAACCACCATGGTTGCCTGTACATTGCAGGGAAATACTCTGTATGTGGCAAATATCGGCGATTCCCGTTTGTATTTATTACACAAGGAAATACAGCAGATTACTACGGATCATTCTTTAGTAGAAGAAATGGTTAAGATTGGAAATATTACAGAAAGCGAAGCCAGAATTCATCCTCAGAAAAATATTATTACCCGAGCATTGGGAATTGATGATGAAGTTCAGGCAGATTATTTTGAGGTTCAGGTACATCCTTCGGATGTTATCTTATTGTGTAGTGATGGTCTGACTAATATGGTAGAAGACGATGAAATGGAATACATTATCCAGCATAGTGATTCTTTAAAGGCGGCAGGGGAAGCTCTGGTGCAAAAGGCAAATCAAAATGGTGGAAGTGATAACATTACTGCTGTGTTAGTAAAGGTTGAATAAAAGGAGAATGAGAAAGAGGCTTTGAGCGAAGAGAGGAATGGAGGAAAATGATGATAGGTCCAGGCGTGTTGATAAGTGATCGATATGAGATAATAGATAAAGTGGGTTCTGGTGGAATGGCAGATGTATATAAAGCAAAATGTCATCGGTTGAACCGTTTTGTTGCTATCAAAATTTTGAAACAGGAATACAGTAACGATGCAAAATTTGTTGCAAAATTCCGCGCTGAGGCTCAGTCTGTTGCAGGTCTGTCCCATCCAAATATTGTAGCAGTATACGATGTTGGTGAGGATGAGGGCTTATATTATATTGTAATGGAGCTGGTGGAAGGCATTACCTTAAAGAAGTTCATTGAGAAGAAAGGAAAGCTGGAAGTCAATGAAGCAGTTGGTATTGCGATTCAGATAGCTCAGGGTATGGAGGCTGCACATGATAATCATATTATTCATCGTGATATTAAGCCTCAGAATATTATTATTTCCAAAGAGGGAAAAGTAAAGGTTACTGATTTTGGTATTGCGAAGGCTGCTACTTCAAATACCATTACTTCTAATGCCATGGGTTCCGTTCATTATATTAGTCCGGAGCAGGCTAGAGGTGGTTATAGTGATGAAAAGAGCGACATCTATTCCTTAGGTGTTACCATGTATGAAATGTTATCTGGAGGAGTTCCTTTTGAGGGAGACAGTACTGTTACTGTAGCACTGGCTCATATTCAGGAGGATGCACAGGCTTTGAATGAAGTAGATCCGCAGATTCCAAGAAGCTTATCCAGAGTAGTGCAGAAATGTATGCAGAAAAAGCCGGAGTTTCGTTATTTGACGGCAGCAACATTGATTGCAGATTTAAAGCGGGCAACGGTTGAACCGGATGGAGAATATGTTATTTTAGGAGCTGCAGTAGTAAACAGCTCTCCTACCATTCCTTTGTCAGGAGAGGATTTAAAGACCATTAAGGAGGCAGCCAGAGTCGTTATTGACAAACCTCAGGAGGAAGAGGAATTAGTTGAAGAAGAACCAGAATTAGATGAAGATGCCATTGATCCGAAATTAGAAAGAATCCTAAAGGTTTGTAGTGCAGTAGTGGCTGTTATTGTTATTGTAGGTGCTATTCTACTCTTTGGAAAGTTTACCGGCTGGTTTGATTCCGGAAAGGATGATCCAAAAGAAAGTGCTGCACCAACTGCTGTGTCTGAAGAGGGGAAGGTAGAAGTTCCTGAACTTGTAGGAAAGACCTTGGAAGAAGCAGAGAAACTGTTGAAGGATGCAAATCTGAACTGGCAGTTACAGCCAGTAGAATCTGAAGCGGCAGCCAATGAGGTTACTGATCAGGAACCGGCTGCGGGAGAAATGGTAGATGAATATTATCGTGTAACTATTTACTATAGTCAGAATGATAATGGAGCTACGATTCCTGATGTAGCCAATAATACAGAAGAAGAGGCGCGTAAGAAAATTGAAGATGCAGGCTTAGTCGTTGGTTCTACTAAGGAAGAGTATAGCAGTACCGTAGAGGCAGGAAAAGTAATAGGAACGGATCCGGTGATTGGCTCTAGTGTAGATAAAGGAACTACAGTAAATATCATTATCAGTAAAGGTACAGAGGGAGATAAGGTAGTGGTTCCTTATATTGTAGGAAGCAAGGAAGCAGTTGCTTTGAAGAAACTGGCAGATGCAGGCTTACAGGGTGATACAGCTAGTGTGACCTATGTGCATTCTGATAAATATGCAAGAGGAAAAGTAGTAAGTCAGTCTATTGATTCAGGACAGAAGGTAGACAGAGGCACAGTTATTGAGTATTCGGTAAGCTTAGGACCAGAGGCAACAGAGCCTCCTGCAACAGAAGCCCCAACAGAAGCCCCAGTTAGTTATAAGGCTTCGCTTACCATTAGTACCAATCCATTCCAGTATCCAGAGGACGATCCAGCTACTATTACTTTAGTGTTGCGTCAGGATGGTCAGGATGACAGACAGGTGTGGAAGGGAACCTTAAGCTATAATGATTTCCCAAGAGTATTTTCCGTAGAAGGAGCCACAGAGGGCAGCGCTACTGTTGTGGTATATAAGAATGGAGAAGAATTACCAGAGACTTATAATGTAATCTTAGAAAAGGTTCAATAAATATGCAGGGAAAGATTATTCGTGGAATTGGTGGATTTTATTATGTCCATATGGTAGATTCGCTGGAAAAAGAATCGAAAGCCATAAGTGGGGTATATGAATGCAAAGCGAAAGGGATTTTTCGGAATCGGAACCTTAAGCCTCTGGTAGGTGATAACGTGGAGGTGGAAATCTTAGATTCTGAGAAGAAGTTAGGAAATATTCAGGAAATTTTACCTCGGAAGAATGCTTTGATTCGGCCGGCAGTAGCTAATGTGGATCAGGCAGTGGTGGTGTTTGCCTTGTCTTATCCAAAACCAAATTTAAATCTATTGGATCGTTTTCTTTTGATGATGAAGACACAGGGAGTTCCAACGGTAATCTGTTTCAATAAAAGTGATGAGCAGGATCAGGAAACCACTCGTCAGATGATTCAGGAGTATCGTGGAAGTGATTCTGTGGTGCTGCAGACTAGTACCGTTACAGGAGACGGTCTGGAAGAGTTTCGCAGACTATTACTGGGAAAGACTACCGTTTTAGCAGGACCTTCCGGCGTGGGAAAATCCTCTGTTATGAATGTGTTGTTTCCAGAAGCGAAAATGGAAATTGGTAATATTAGCGATAAAATCAAAAGAGGAAAACATACCACGAGACATTCCGAATTATTTAGCCTTGGTGGAGAAACCTATATTATGGATACGCCAGGTTTCACCTCACTTCGATTGCCGGAATTGGAAAAAGAAGAGTTAAAGGAGTATTATCCGGAATTTGAACAGTTTAAATCAGAATGTCGTTTTCTAGGCTGTGTTCATATTAATGAGCCGGATTGTACTGTAAAAAAAGCGTTGGAATTAGGAAAAATATCCCAAAACCGGTACGAGAATTATAAGCAGTTTTATGAGGAAATCAGTAACAGGAAGAAATATTAACAATAAGTAGGAGGGAATTATGATTGAATTAGCGCCATCTATATTAGCGGCAGATTTTAACCGCTTAGGAGAAAACATCCATCAATTGGAAAAAGCAGAGATTCATTTTCTTCATATTGATGTTATGGATGGTTTATTTGTTCCTTCTATTTCTTTTGGAATGCCGGTGATTGCTTCTATACGAAAAGAGAGTGAGTTATTTTTTGATGTGCATTTAATGATAGAAGAACCGGCAAGATATTATTCAGAATTTGTCAAGGCTGGTGCAGATGGAATTACGATTCATGCAGAAGCCTGCAAGGATTTGAAAGAAAGTATATTAGAATTAAAAAAGCATCCGGTAAAGGCAGCAGTATCTATTAAGCCAGATACACCAGTAGAAGCAGTGGAAGAGTTTTTGCCGGAATTAGATATGATCTTAGTAATGAGTGTGGAGCCTGGATTTGGTGGGCAGAAATTAATCCCTTCTACGTTAGAGAAGGTAGAAAAATTAAAAGCACTCAAAGAAGAGAAGGGTTTATCCTATCTAATTGAAATAGATGGTGGAGTAAATAGTGAAAACATCCATCAGGTGGTTCGGTGCGGAACAGATGTTATTGTTGCCGGAACTGCCGTATTTCAAGGTGATATTGTGGGGAATGTTGCAAAATTAAAGGAGGTTATTGCAAGTGCTTCTTGAGAAAATACCATTGGGGAAGACGTTGGAAATTTATGTAGATAGGGAAGGGTATCGGTATCATTTAGTAAGTAAGGTAGAAAAGACTGGGGTAAGACGTGTTTGTGTTACTGCTATTAAATCCAATGGCTTAAACTTTAATTTCCGTCCGAAGGATGATATTCGTCTGGTGTATCGGGATGAGCATCAGATGTGGGAGTGGACAAAGGTAAAAGCAGGGACTGCTAAATTAGATGGTGATTTAGTGCATTACTTCGAGATTGTGAACAAGGGACAATCCTTTAACAGAAGAAATGCGTATCGTGTAATTTTAGATGAAGAAGTAGATATTGGCTATTTCCATGTTTCTGATAATCCCATTAAATACTCTTCTTTACCAATGGTAAAAGAAGAATATGAGGTGATGCTGGATGCAGAAGGGCAGGAAATCGAGAAAAAGCAGGTGACTCCAGAGATGGTAGGTGTGGTGCGGATGGAAAAGAGAGAACGTGCGATACCGCTGGAAGGAGCAAAAAAGGAATATATTCCAGTCAATATTAAAGATATCAGTGAGAATGGAATGGGTATTTTTACAAATTCTAAACTGAATCTTGAGGATGAATTTTTTGTTGGGATTCCTTCTAGCTATGGAGAACTGTTAACAAAAGCAAGGGTGGTTCGTGGTGTTGAGTTAAAGGGCGAACGCAAATATCGGTATTATTATGGATGTACATATACGGAATCGGATAAGAGATTGATTTTGTATATCTATGATATACAACGTAAATTAATCAAAAAGCATAAGGAAAAAGAAGAGTTTGAAGCTTCTATCAGAGCGAAAAAGCGCTAAATGAAAACAATGACAAAATAGGAGACGAAAAATGCTTGGAAGAACTCTGGTGTTTAGCGGAGGAAGATTTGAAGATTCCTTTGTAGCAGATTATTTAAAAAAACAGCATTTTGATACGGTAGTTTGTGCCGATTCCGGCTTAGATGCAGCTTCTAGGTTTGGAATCGGTGTAAATTATTTTATGGGAGATTTTGATAGTGTATCTCCAGAGGTTTTAAAAAAATATCAGGAAAAAACAGTTTCCAGTAATCCGGAAGCTCAGTGGATACAATATCCAAGGGAGAAGGATGCCACAGATACCCAGCTGGTGTTGGAATGGGTGGTAGAGAGAAATCCTTCAGAAATCGTGATTTTAGGGGCTACAGGTGGACGGATGGATCATTTTCTGGCGAATCTTAACCTGTTGATGATTCCTTTAGAGAGAAAAATCCCTGCCTGCATTCTGGACAAAAATAACAAAATTTATTTGACGGCTTCGGAGATAAGTATTGAAGCCTGTCAGCAATATGGCAAATATATTTCCTTGCAGCCCCTGTCACAAGAGGTTACAGGAATTACATTGAAGGGAATGAAATATCCTTTAGAGGATTTTACCATGACCATAGGCACTAGCCTTGGTGTCAGCAATGAAATAGCTGAAAATGCCAAAGAGGCAGTGATTCAAATAAAGAAAGGTATTTTGATTGTCATTGAATCAAAAGATGATTAGAAAATCAGGAGGAAGAGTGAAATGAAACTTGGTATCGTAGGTTTGCCTAATGTAGGTAAAAGTACATTGTTTAACTCATTAACAAAGGCAGGAGCAGAGTCAGCAAACTATCCATTCTGTACCATCGACCCTAATGTAGGTGTTGTTCCGGTTCCGGATTCCAGACTGGATGTGTTAGCAGAAATGCATAATTCTGCCAAGGTAGTACATGCTACCATTGAATTTGTTGATATTGCAGGTCTGGTAAAGGGAGCTTCCAAGGGAGAAGGTCTTGGAAATCAGTTCCTTTCTAATATTCGTGAGGTCGACGCCATTGTTCATGTGGTTCGTTGCTTTGAAGATGGAAATATCGTTCATGTGGATGGAAGTATTAATCCTTTAAGAGATATTGAAACCATTAATCTAGAGCTGTTATTCTCTGATTTAGAGATTCTGGAAAGAAGATATGCGAAGCTGGTAAAGAGTGTAAAAAATGATAAGACACTGGTAAAGGAAACAGAGCTGGTAGAGAAATTGAAAAAGCATCTGGAGGATGGCAAGCTGGCAAAGAGCTATGAAGCTGCTGATGAGGATGAGGAAGCGTTATTAGAAAGCTTTAACCTTCTTACGTATAAGCCAACCATTTATGCAACCAATGTTGCAGAGGATGATTTGGCGAACGATGCTGCGGACAATGAAAATGTAGCAAAGGTTCGTGAGTATGCAAAGGAAGAAGGTTCCGAAGTGTTTGTAATCTGTGCACAGATTGAACAGGAAATTGCAGAACTGGACGAAGATGAGAAGAAGATGTTCTTAGAGGATCTTGGCTTGAAAGAATCTGGTTTGGAAAAAATGATTGCAGCAAGCTATAGCTTGTTAGGGCTGATTAGTTATCTTACTGCTGGTGAGATGGAAACAAAGGCATGGACCATTACCCGTGGAACTAAGGCACCACAGGCTGCAGGTAAGATTCATTCCGATTTTGAGCGTGGATTTATCCGTGCAGAGGTAGTAAGCTATGATAATCTGGTGGAACAGGGAAGCTATAATGCTGCCAAGGAAAAAGGCTTAGTCCGCTCAGAAGGAAAAGAATATGTTGTTCAGGATGGAGACGTAGTATTATTCCGGTTTAATGTATAAAAATGCAAAGAGGCGGCTTGAGAAGTTTTGTCCGTCGGAAAAGAGGTTGTAGAATGAGTGCAGATATTCGTTTTCCGCATCTGGGAATAGAGATAGAAGCGTTAGAAAAAGGTGTTACCATTGGTGGATTTACCATTGCATTTTATGGTATGATTATCGCTTTTGGCATGATTATGGGATATCTGATGGCTGTTTTTCAAGCAAAAAGAACGGGGCAGGAAACGGAATTATATCTTGACCTAGCATTGTGGGATATTGTATTTGCCATAATAGGAGCCCGGTTATATTATGTGATTTTTAGCTGGGAATATTTTAAGGACAATCCTATTGAAATATTAAATATTCGTGGTGGAGGATTGGCTATCTATGGTGGTGTCATTGGTGGTGTCGTTACTACCTTTGTATTTGCCAAAGTGAGAAAATTATCTTTCTGGCAGCTGGCAGATACGGCCTGCGCAGGATTACTGGTAGGACAGATTATAGGGCGCTGGGGTAATTTCTTTAACCGTGAAGCCTTTGGTGGTTATACGGATAGTCTGTTTGCCATGCAGATAAAAAAGGCGGATGTTGCTACTGCTTATTTAACACATGATGTTATGAAAAATGTAGTAGATGTAGCCGGATTTGATTATATTCAGGTACATCCTACCTTTTTGTATGAATCTCTTTGGAATATGGTGGTTCTGATTATTATTTTGCTTTATACCAAGCACCATAAATATAATGGACAGTTATTCTTTATGTATCTCTTTGGATATGGTTTGGGGAGAGTATGGATTGAGGGGCTGCGAACTGACCAGCTGATGCTTTTTGGAACAGATATTGCGGTATCTCAGGCTCTTTCAGGAATTCTGGTTCTTGTATCATTGAGTATTATGATTTATAAAGCGTTAAAAGAAAAAAGTAAAACCAAAAAAGCTACCCAGTAATGGGTAGCTTTTTTGGTAGAAAATCTAGATATTAATCATCTTCTTCGTTCTGAACGGATAGAAGCTGTCTCTTACGAGCCATTTCATCACTATCCAGATACTCATCGTAAGTAGTAATCTTATCAATTAATCCGCCAGGAGTGATTTCCATAATACGGTTTGCAATGGTCTGAATGAACTGATGATCCTGAGAAGTGAAAAGTACTACACCAGGGAATTTAATCAAACCATTATTTAATGCAGTGATAGATTCCATGTCCAAATGGTTGGTAGGCTCATCCATAATAAGGATGTTAGATGCCAGAATCATCATTTTGGATAACATAACACGGACACGCTCACCACCAGAAAGTACATTTACTTTCTTAACACCATCTTCGCCAGGGAAAAGCATACGTCCCAGGAAACCACGTACATAGGTTGGGTCCTTTTCTGGAGAGAAAGGCATAAGCCAATCTACAATTGTCTCGGTTCCAGAGAATAGTTCTGTATTATCCTTAGGGAAGTAAGAAAAGCTGGTAGTTACGCCCCATTTGTAGGAACCTTCATCTGGTTCCATTTCTCCTGCCAAAATCTTGAAAAGAGTAGTAGTAGCAATGGTATTGCTTCCTACAAAGGCTACTTTATCTTCTCTTCCGATAATAAAGGAAATGTCATCTAATACTTTTACTCCGTCAATGGTCTTGGAAAGGTGCTCTACCGTAAGAACCTCGTTACCAATTTCACGGCCTGGCCGGAAGTCGATGTATGGATATTTACGGCTGGATGGCTTCATATCATCAAGCTCGATTTTTTCTAAAGCACGTTTACGGGAAGTTGCCTGCTTGGATTTAGAAGCGTTGGCGCTGAATCGCTGGATAAATTCCTGCAATTCCTTAATTTTTTCTTCCTTCTTTTTGTTTGCTTCCTTCATCTGTTTAATCATTAACTGGCTGGATT
>CAZEFX010000077.1:0-14179 GCA_964511525.1 uncultured Jutongia sp. | reverse complement strand
ATCTGATACAAGGTCTGCAAAAGGAGAATTATAGTAATTCAGAATGGCAGGAAATATATGGTTATTATTGGGGAAATCCGGAAGGAAGAAAGGAAATAGAACCATTTGTAGAGGCAGCTTTCTATCGGGAAGGAAAAACCAATTTATCCAAGGCTGCCGCGAAGGAGCTGTATCAATCTGTTTTGAGAGGAAGTACTTCTCAGCTGGAACGATATGCTGCCTGTAGCTATGCTTACTTTTTACAGTATGGCTTAGGTTTAAAGGAAAGAGCAGAGCGGGCAGTTGAATTCTTTGACATTGGAAACATCGTGCATGAAGCATTGGAGTTATATACAAAGATGCTTTTACAAAAGGGGAAAAATTGGCAGGAGCTGACAGAGGAGGAACAGCATATAGAAGCCAACCAGTGTTTAAATCAGGTGGTGGAAAGCTATAAAAATGGTCTTTTGTATGATACCCATAGAGATACCTATTTAATTAGCCGGCTGCGACGGATTCTCCAAAGAACGGTATGGGCCATTACAAAGCAAATGAGTCAGGGACTGTTTTGTACCGTAGACAGTGAGTTAAAGTTTGCCCAGCTGCAAGGACCATTAAATCTGGTGGGAAAGGTAGACCGTATTGATAAAATGGAGAAGGATGAGACCGCTTATATTTCTATTGTAGACTATAAGACAGGAAAAAAAGATATTTCCTTGTCTGATTTATATTATGGTTTGCAGATGCAGCTAGTGGTTTATCTGGAGGCGGCAGTACAGGAGGAGACCAAAAATAAGAAAATGGTTATTCCGGCAGGAGTGTTTTACTATAATATAGACGACCCGGTTCTGGATCATTCTGTCACAGAGGAAGATAGAGAAAATGCAATTCTTTCCGCACTGCGTTTGAAAGGATTGATAAATGAGGATGATCCGGTACTACCTTCTATTGATACACATTTTGCTACAGAAAGTGGAGAACTGCCTTGTTCCTTAGCTTCTTCCATTGCGCCATTTGAAACCGATAGAAATGGTATGTTAAAGAAGAAATCTGCGGCGATTACTACAAAAGATTTTCAACTTTTAATGGATTATTCCAAAAGGAAGCTGCAAAGGATGACTCAGGAAATTCAAGAGGGAAGGATTGAAAAAAATCCCTATAAGAAAATGGATTCCACGGCACTTACCGCTTGTGAATATTGTCCTTATCATTCCGTGTGTCAGTTTGATGCAAGGATGCCGGGACAGTCCTATCGAAAAATCACAAAATTGTCGGAGGATGATGTGCTTCATAAGATAGGAGAGGAAATGAAAAATCAGAATAGGGATGAAGAAGTATTGTCTTAGGAAACGGAAAATGCTTATTCAATAAAAAAGGGACTGAATCAGGAATTCAGTCCCTTGTCCCATTTTTGAAACCTTGTTTTCCATTTTGAGGAAAGATGGGTATGTATATATTTTTCCATGGTTTGCTGGCGTAATAAATCCAAAAGGCAGCCAGCAAGAAACTGAATGAACACTAGGAACAGCATAAATACTGGCAGGCAGGGAAGGATTTTGGAGAAAGGTTCCCATAAATTTTTTGCAAGCAATTCACAGACATGAAAGACCTTGTTTTCATGAAAAAGATAGACACCAAACATGCAGGTGGCTATCTGATTTATCCACCGGCTTTTGAAGTGAATCTGCTGGAATAGGTAAAAAAGTGTGATTGCCAGTAACAGCATCCAGAAGGAATAGCGCATGCTGTTTCCAGTGGTGTGGCTAAGAATATTCTCCAGATATTCATTGTGAATGCTATAACTAAGCAGCTGTTTCGTAAGAACAAAAATTATGTAGGCGGTAAGAAATAGCTTGCCGGCATGTTTCTGAAATACATTATCCTGTCCATGAAGCTTTAAATAACCAGTGAAAAAATAAACATAGCTGACCCAAAGGAAATCTCCAATAACAATGGTGTTGGAAAAGGTCTGGGGCAGGGTCAGATAGCAAAAAACAAAAATACTGGTTCCTACGATCCATTTACCATAGCTAGCCTTGGATAAGGATAGCAAAAAGCGGTTCAAAAAAGGAATCATAAGGTAGAGGAACACATAGGCAGTAATAAACCAGTAGCGGTTGGACCATAGTGGAGAAAGGATGGCGGTAAGCTCCACTTCTCCAATATCCTCCAAAGGGTGAAAGCTGCCCCGAAGGATTTCATAAATTATATGACAAAGAAATAACAGAATACAATAAAATGCAGTCTGCATAATTAAGTCAAAGAGCTTCTGGGTCTTTATGGATTTACCAATCATAAACCAAGCGCTGATAATAAGAAAACAGTTTACCCCCAAAAGACCATACCAGCGGACACTGTGGTAGGCAAGCATCTGCCAAGGTTGGAAAGAGGAGGTATTAATATAGCGAAAGGTATGAAAGGCAATAATCATAACCATAGAAAGGATGCGCAGTAATTCATAACCGGATTCCCGGACGGCAGCAGTACCTGTAGTATTAGCACAGGCAGCAGAACCAGAGGAAATAGTATTTTTCATGGCAGGTTCTTTCTCCTTTTGAAAATTTAATATCGAGATTATAAGGTAGATTGTGGCAGGTGTCAACTGTGGGATAAGAGATTTTGTGGAATCTATGAAAGAATACTGTGAAAAGAAAAATCATAATGAAAAATAAAAGAATATCTGCTATAGTAAAGGAGGTAAAGGAGAGAAATTAATGAGTGAATCTATGAGAAGGGTCATTGTGCAGGCTCAGAAAAAATATAAAAATAGAATGAATGTAGTTCTAGTCCTGATGCTGGTAGTAGGAATATTTCTGCGTGTAGCAGGAAGGGAAGAGGGGAATGCACTCTTCTTTTTGGCAATGGTATTTTGGCTGTTAGGACAAATGTTCAATGGTTACCATACGGAGCTGATTGGGAATTGCGGTATGACACGGGCGTTTTTGTTTCGGGAGCGGTTTTACATTCCGAAGGTGGTAGGCACTAGTGTTAGGTCTGGTGAGTTTATCGGTTACCGGGTAGGTGGCCCTAAGGTATGCAGTGCCCAGAAGAATTATGATAAATATAATAGCTATGTAGATATTTTGCTGAAGCGTTTTCAGGGATATGCAGGGGAGCCAGATGTGGAGCACGTGGCAACCCTTGCCTGGCTTCGGAAATTTTCCAGAGCCGGAGTGTTTCTTTCTGCCTGGCTCTTTTGGATTTGTTGTTTCACGAAAGAGCGAATCTGGGCAGGAGGGATTGGAACGGTGACCTGCTCTATTGTATATGCCATCTGCTGTCGGTTATATTACTGGATTGAGAGGAAAAATCTCTTGGAGTATGGAGAGGAGATTGAAGCTACCTTGGTGGATTATCTGGATGTAAGGAGGGGAAAGGCCTATCCTTTATTTGAATTTCCAGAGGATAATAAAAAGCATATGGTGTATGGACTGGAGCGGATTAAGGTGGATGCTGAGGGAAGGCAGCGAGGGACACCAGTGAAGATAATTTATGCTCCGGGAAAGGCGGAAAGCGTACTGTGGAAGGTATAAAATAAAGAGAAAAAATCAGGCAGATGCAAAAAGACATCTGCCTGATTTTATTATGAAATAAGACTTGTTTTGACTACAGTATTCGTTGACGGTGGAGGGGAAATATACTATAATATTTTTAATTGGGAAGGATGATATTACGTGAATAGAGAGGAACATTGGGCGTTTCATATTAAAAAAATCTTTGAAACATTAAAAAAACATTCCAATACCGAATTAAGCAGATATAATTTGACGGTTGCACAGGTTATTGCACTGATGGAATTATATGATAGTCCGGGTCAGCAAATGACTATGAAAGAAATGGAGAAGGTGCTAGAAGTAGCTCAGTCTACCACAGTGGGACTTGTTTCACGCTTAGAGAAAAAAGGATTTGTGGAAATCTTTGGAGATCCTGATGATAGACGAATAAAGCATGTTAGAATTACTTCCGTGGGCATGGAATATTGTAACAAAAGTGAACAATATATGTATGAGGGAGAGCGGTTGGTGCTGTCCCCATTAAATGAAGAAGAACAGATTGTTTTTTGTCAATTATTAGAAAAGATATGTAATCATATAAAAGAATAGAATACCCGCTAGAGTAGCGGGTATTTATATAATCAATTCAATAGCATGCGATTGATAGGATGCGATTAATCTCTTGCTATTGATTAAAAATGAAAAAAGAAAGGGGGATTGCCATGAAAAACCAAAAAATGAGTACAACAATTACAATAGCCATTACATTGGTAGTTACGGTATGTATTTCCTTGTTATACATAATTGCCAATAGAAGTATGGCATCAATGATGAAGACATCGGAAATGGCAAATCTACATGCATCATTGGATGCACAGACTAACATTATTGAGGAGTATTTAGCGCATCAGGAAGAACTGTTAATTGCATACAGTAAATCTCCAGAGGTAATTGAGTTTTTGAAAGCTCCAACAGATGAAGAGAAGAAAACTGCAGCCCAACAGTATACAGAGGAATACTATGGGGAATTGGACAATTGGGAAGGTCTTTATATTGGAGAATGGAATTCTCATGTTATTGCCCATTCTAATCCGGCAGTAGTGGGGATGACTACAAGAGAGGGCGAGGGATTAAAGGCTTTACAGGATGCAATCACTGCAGAAAATGGAATTTACAATGCAGGAATTATTGTATCTCCTGCCTCAAAGAAATTAATTTTATCTCTGTATTGTCCTGTGTTTGATCATGATGAAAAGACTATTGTAGGATATGTTGGTGGAGGTCCCTTTGCAGAGGGATTAAAAGCTTTATTGGCTTCTATGGAAAATCAGGGGGCTAGCTATTCTATGATTAATATAGATTCAGGAATGTATATTTTTGATGAAGATGAATCTTTAATGGCAACAGAAGTTCAGAATGACATGTTACTTTCTATTGTTTCTATGATTCAAAAGGATGAAAGCAAATTAAATGGAAATAAAGAATATGTAGATAAAAAAGAGGGTAAGTCCGTTGCGGCATATCAGTATCTTTCAGAATATGGCTGGGTATTGGTGTCATGTAATAGTGAGGATAATATTTATGCCGATGCAAATGCTACCATGAGAATTTTAGGTGTTATATGTATTATTTTTGATATATTGATTGCATTTCTTTCATGGATTCTGATTCGTGTAAGTACCAGACCATTAAAATATGTAGAAAAGTCCATTGAACAATTAAAAGAATTGAAATTAGAAAAGCAGCATAAGCTGGATAAATACATTAATTGTAAAAGTGAGATTGGTCAGATTGCAACGGCTGTAGATTCTTTGTATGATTCCTTCAAGGATATTGTATCTACGTTAAATGAATGTTCGGACTCCTTAACAGATTCTGCAATAAAAATGACAGATTCTTCTGGGGTATTAATACAATGTGTAGAAGATAATTCGGATACAACAGAGCAATTTGCAAGACATACAGAATCTATTACAGATGCAGTCAAAAAGGTAGACAATGAGGTAGGGGAAATTGCAGAGGTGGTATCTCAGGTTGAGGCAAAAATTCAAGTGGGAACGGAACGAAGCAGTGATTTGAGTGAGAAAGTGTCTCAAATGAGCGGAAATGTTAGTTCTTCATTAGATGTAATTAGCATGCGTATTGAAGAGAATAAAAAGTCAATAGAAGAAGCCATGTTAAATCTTCAATCTTTGACTCGTATTGATGAAATGGCAAACCAGATTTTGGATATAACCAGCCAGACAAATCTTCTTTCTTTAAATGCTTCTATCGAAGCTGCCAGAGCTGGGGAGGCAGGAAAAGGCTTTGCTGTGGTTGCTGGAGAAATTGGAAATCTTGCAAGTAGTTCTTCTGCAACAGCAACAGAGATTCAGAATATCTGCAATGAAACACGAGTAAATATCGCAAAGATACAGGCGTGTTTTGATAATATTGTGTTATTTATGCAGAACGACGTACAGACCCAGTTTGAAGATTTTGTAAAGGCAACGGATGAATATCATCTTTCTATTGAAGAGATTCAAAGGATCATCAAAGACATTGATGAGTCATCAAATGTGTTTGTAGAAGCGGTTTCTAATATCAGGAATCAGATTGATGAGGTACAGAACCTGCCTGATAATACAATTATCAGTACAGAGGACGTTATGGAAAAGGTAGAACAAATTGAAAAAACTACCGAACAATTATCCGTTATTGTTAATGCAAATCAAAAGAATGCAATTTCTATACGAGAGATAGTTGGCCGCTTTTCATTATATTAGTTAATAAAAGAAAACCAATAAATCCTGTGGCAGATAACCTTATAGATTATCTGCCATTTTTAATTTCTTAATGAAAAAATATTTACAAGTGTTTTTTATGGTGGTAAAATCAATCCGTTGTGCCCCATTTCAGGGGCTATCTAAAGAGAAAAGAGGCGTTATAATTTAATGAAAGAATGGAAACCAAAATTATTTAGTGTAATGAAAAATTACACGAAACAACAGTTTGTAAAAGATGTGATTGCAGGAATTATTGTGGCGATTATTGCCCTTCCCTTATCTATAGCATTGGCAATTGCTTCTGGTGTGCAGCCGGAGCAGGGATTGTACACTGCTATATTTGCAGGATTTTTTATTTCCTTCTTAGGTGGAAGCCGGGTTCAGATTGGTGGACCTACTGCGGCATTTGTAGTTATTGTTTATGGTATCGTACAGCAATACGGTGTAGATGGTCTGGTGGTAGCAACCATTATGGCAGGTATCATTATGATTGTGCTGGGATTGCTTCGATTGGGAAGTCTTATACGTTTCATTCCTTACACCATTACTGTGGGATTTACGTTGGGAATCGCGGTAACGATTTTTGTAGGACAGTGGAAAGATTTTTTTGGACTGGATATGGGAGCAGTACCGGCAGATTTCGTGGACAAGCTGTCAGCTTATATGGGAAGTTTTGACACCATCCATATTCCAACTTTAGCTATTGGTATTCTTGCTTTGGGGATTCAGATTGTATGGCCCAAGGTTACAGATAAGATTCCAGGCTCCTTGGTGGCGATTATTGCTACTACATTAATTGTGCAGTTAGGAAATCTGGATGTCAGTACCGTAGGTGTGCTTCGGGGTGGTGAGACAAACTATGTCATTAACCCATCCTTCCCAACCTTGTCTCTGCCAGAGGTTAATTTTACCATGGTAAAGAATCTGATTTCTCCTGCATTTACCATTGCTGTGCTGGCGGCCATTGAATCTTTGCTTTCCTGTGTGGTATCGGATGGTATGATTGGCAGCAGACACAAATCCAATGCAGAGCTTATTGGACAGGGTGTGGGAAATATTGCGTCCGGACTTTTCGGTGGAATCCCAGCCACTGGCGCCATTGCCCGGACTGCCGCAAATGTAAAAAATGGTGGTCGTACTCCTGTGGCGGGAATGGTACACTCTATCACCCTGCTGGTGATTTTGCTGGTGTTGATGCCTTATGCATCCCTGATTCCAATGACCACATTAGCATCTGTATTAATTATGGTTGCTTATAATATGAGTGGCTGGAGAGAGTTTGGAAAGCTTTGCAAGCGGGCTCCAAAAAGCGATATCATTGTGTTAGTGTTGACCTTTCTGCTTACGGTATTTTTCGACCTGGTAGTAGCTATTGAGTTTGGTATGGTAACAGCTGCCCTTCTGTTTATGAAACGTATGTCAGAGGTAGCAAATATTCAGGGTTGGGAATATGTGGATGAAGAAGAAGTGGACGAGGAAAATGACCCAGAGCATATTGGTCTCAGAGTGGTTCCAAAGGATACTCTTGTGTATGAAATCAATGGTCCTATGTTCTTTGCGGCAGCAGATACCTTTATGGGAATCGTGCCCACTTCCGAAACAAAGAAGATTGTTCTTCGTATGAGAAGTGTACCTGCTATTGATGTTTCTGCTTTAAACACATTGACAGAGGTCTATAAAAAATGTAAGAAAAAGGGTATCAAGCTTATCGTTTCCCATGTACAGCCACAGCCATATACCGCCATGGAAAAAGCGGGCTTTGTGGAGCTGGTTGGAAAGGATAATTTCTGTTCAAATATTGATGCTGCCCTGGAAAGAGCGGAAGAATTGTAAAAATAGCTTGATATTATGAGAAGACCCACGTAAGGTCTTCCATTATGTGGAAGAAAACAGGGATTGAAAGTATTTGAAATACTGGTACAATGATAGGTGCAAATAATATAAATTCAACTCGATGAAGGAGGAACTTATGCAGGTGAACATAACAGAAACAGTAAAGTACGTTGGGGTGGATGATACAACAATTGATTTATTTGAGAGTCAGTATGTAGTGCCGGAAGGAGTATCCTATAATTCCTACGTTATCTTGGATGAAAAGGTGGCGGTTATGGATACCGTGGATAAGCGTGGGATGGAAGAATGGGAGCAGAAGCTTCTGGCGGAGTTAAATGGAAGAAAGGTTGACTATCTTGTGGTACATCATTTAGAGCCAGACCATGCAGGCAGTATTGCAAGACTGGTGGAGCTTTTCCCAGAGGTGACCTTGGTTGGTAATGCGAAGACATTTCAAATGATGCCACAGTTTTTTGAATTTGAATTAGAAGGAAAGACGCTGGTAGTAAAGGAAGGAGATACCTTATCCTTAGGAGAACACGAATTAACCTTCGTTATGGCACCTATGGTTCACTGGCCAGAGGTTATGGTTTCTTATGAAAGCAAGGAGAAAATCTTATTCTCTGCAGACGGTTTCGGTAAGTTTGGTGCATTGGAATTAACAAAGGATGCTGACTGGGCTTGCGAGGCTAGAAGATACTATTTTAACATTGTTGGTAAATATGGCGCACCGGTACAGACACTTTTGAAAAAGGCAGCAGGACTGGATATTCAGTGTATTTGTCCTCTTCATGGACCGATTTTAAAAGAAAATCTCGGCTATTACATAGGTTTGTATGATACCTGGAGCAGTTATCAGCCGGAGAATAAAGGGGTGCTGGTGGCTTACGCTTCTATTCATGGAAATACTGCAAAGGCAGCGGAAAAAGTAGGAGAAATGCTTCGGGAAAAGGGCGTGGAAAAGGTAGTTGTCAGTGATTTGGCAAGAGAAGACATGGCAGAGGTTATCGAAGATGCGTTCCGTTATGACCGGATGATTGTAGCAGCAGCCAGCTATGATGGCGGCGTGTTCCCATGCATGCAGGACTTCCTGCACCATTTACAGAGCAAGGCATATCAGAATCGAAAGGTGGCTATTATCGAAAATGGTTCCTGGGCTCCATGTGCAGGCAGAGTGATGAAATCCATTTTGGAAACTATGAAAAATGTGGAGATTGTGGAAGACATGGTGACGATTCGGTCTACTTTGAAAGAGACGGATATGGATGGGTTACAGAAATTAGTAGATGAGATGGCGTAATTTTCTATCTCGTGAAAAAATAATAAAATAAGCATTCTAAACTTTTTGGTTAACGCAGGTCACGTCATTGAATGGTTAGGATGCTTATTTTTTGTTTGTAAATGATACAGGAAGAAGGGGAAAGCATGCATTTTTATTGTAGATGTGGATATCGGATTAGTGACACTACAGATTTTATTTCATATAAGGCACGTATTATTGCAGATCAGGACTGGGATGACTTTTTGGATAGAATTGTAGAAGCTATCGAATCGTGTGAAACAGATCGTGAAAAAGTAGTTAATGATTTTTATAGTAATACACTGGGTGTAGAAAAAGCAATGTATCAGTGCCCGGATTGCGGACGGATATTTATTGATGGGGAAGGAAACAGCCTATACTCTTTTGGGGCAGAGGAACCAGTAAAAAAGGATTTGTTATTATCGGCAAAGGGGGAAAGCTGGCAGGGATTTTTGCACGCTGAATGGGATGATGTGAAACCAGAGTGGAGAGAGCATCATGGGAATATTTGGCCTAATATTAACTTGAAGTATAATATTCCAGGATTTGATGATTATAATGAGTTTGAAGAAAAATACTATCAAGTGTTTGAGGAATTAAAGAATAAGAATGTAATAAGAAGTGCACTTATGAAACGAAATAGAAAAGTGTTACATCACTGGGAAAATGAAGAGACAGAAAAAAGATGGAAGCTTTAAGGTTCCATGAAAGACAGAGGAAATTTTAAGGAGCTGCGCACTATTTCTTAGTGCGACAGCCCCTTTTCTATTGTTTTGTAATTCCGCTGGGATGCGAAAGAATCTCAAGCGCTTCTTTGTTCTGTGATAGGAAAATGCTGATTTTGCCCTTTTTTAAAAAAATTCATTGTAAGGATAGAATGCTATTCTAATGCGTTTTATTAATGTAAGAACACCGGTGATTTTATAGGGAAGGATACAAAGGTATGAAACAAAGGGAAGTACAAGAATTGTACGAAAAGTTTTTTGACACGGTATACCGCATTTGTTTTTTGTACATGAAAAATGAGGCAGATACTTGCGATATGGTGCAGGAAACTTTTTTGAAGCTGCTTTTGAATGAGGCGAAGTTTGATACACAGGAGAAAGCAAAGGCGTGGCTGATTGTTACCGCATCCAATACATGCAAATCTTCATTGCGTATGGCATGGAGAAAAAAACGGGTTGTTTATGAGGAGAGTATGATTCTGGAGCAGGTAGCAAGGGATGACGCTCCGGTACTGGAGCTGGTAAGAAGTCTGGAGGATAAGTATGGGATTCCGGTTTATCTTTACTATTATGAAGGGTATCAAACCGGGGAAATAGCAAAAATGCTAGGAAGCAACCCATCCACCATACAGACAAGACTGGCGAAGGCACGGAAACTACTGCGGATGGAATTAGAGTAAAGTATGGCTGGAATAGCCAGAGCACTGGCTATATTCTGACGAAAGTGAGGCGAAATATGACAAAAAAAGAATATACAGATGCTATGAAGTCCATTGTGGCATCTGATGAAAAGAAAAAAGAAATCTGGGGACAGCTGGAGCAGTTAAATTTGCAAAGGAATGAAGTAAAGGAAGATTTCCAGAAGGAGAAAAAGGCAAATTGGTTTAGAAAGAAGCATTGGCAGGTGGCTTTAGCAGCTTGTGTGACATTGGTGCTGATTATTCCTGTGGGAAGCTATGCAGCAGAAAAGGTGATGGAATGGTATAAAACCCGTTTTAGCCAGAATGGATATTCTACAGAAATGAAAATATCGGGAGAAGAAAAAGAAATTTCTGATAGAACAGGATTTGTAAAGCTAGATTATAGCCAAAAGGATTTAGAGCCGGATTATACCTTGTATACACCAGAGATTGACTCTAGTTATTTCTACGGAAAGCATTGGTTTCGGTATCAGAATGATGAAGAGAAGGGCAGAGATTTTTGGGTTGGCTTATATTATGTGAATGATTCTGTTGTCATGAAGGAATTGAATCAGATACACATGGAAGAATTAACTGTGGATGACCATAAAGCATATTATAGCAAGGAATGGAATAACAACTCCAGGATTGAAGCCTATGACTCCGTATTTCCAATGAGTCTATATGTATTTTATCCGGAATATAATTATTATTTATTATATTCTGCGGCGAAAAACATGAAAAAAGAAACCCTTCTTGCACTTGCAGATAAAATTACTCTCCGGCAGGTGGCAGAAGAGGAGGCAGATGAGTTTTGTGTGGCGGAAAGTCTTATAGAAGAATCCAGACAGGAAGAGAATAAAGTTTATGGGACATTTTATGACAAGGGAGAAAAGATTGTCATTGATGGTGTTGAATATCAGGTAACTCAAGTAGAAGTAAGGGATTCTTTGAAGGGATTAAAAAAGAAGGCTTTGAAACTGGTGGATGAAGAAATCTGTACCAAAAATGGAACACTGAAAAAATATACGAGAGAAAAATACGAGACAGGAGATGGCATTGCTACACCATTTCAGAAAGTGATAAAGGAGGAGCAGATACAACCCAAATTGATTTATCTTACACTTCAGGTTAAGAACACTACAAATCAGAAGAAAAAAACAGTGGCGTGTATGAGCATGGATGCTTTGGTGGGGAAAGAGGATGGTTATGAATATGTAGAAGATAACTATATTCGTAATATCAAAGAGCAGATTGGTTCCAGCATATGGACTCCAGTTTATTTTGAAGGGGCGAAAAGGATTCATGGGGAAGGCGTAGCATTGCTTGCGCCAAATAGCACAACCACAATCCACCTTGGTTATTTAGTAGATGAGGATATGGCAGGGAATGCGTATCTTAATTTGACAGAAGCTGTCTACTGGGATGAAGAGAAAGATCACAATTATTCTGGAGATTTTATAAAATTGTTTGAGGAGTAAAAGCGTTATCTAATTAAAAATTTCAAGTAATCACAATAATAGCACCGGACAGTCAGTTTTGTTAGACTAGAAAGGTGCTATTATTAGGTTAAAATATCTTAGAAGAGGACAAAACGAAAAAAATATATACTATAATTTATTTTTGTGATATAATGAAAATGATATTTTCATGAAATCGTGAATGAAACATAGTTTACAAACGGAAAAGAGGGGAAAAGCAGTATGGCAAATGTATTAGTAGTAGATGATGCAGCTTTTATGCGAATGAAGATACAGCAGGTTTTAGAAGCACATGGACATTCTATGGCGGGGGAAGCAGCAAATGGAATTGAGGCTGTGGAAATGTATAAAAAGGTAAATCCAGATGTAGTGATTTTAGATATTACTATGCCAGAGATGAATGGAATTGAAGCACTAAAACGTATCAAAGAAATAGATCCAAAGGCAAGGATTATTATTTGTTCAGCAATGGGGTATCAGGACTTAATTGCCAAGGCAATACAATATGGAGCCCAGGATTTTGTAGTGAAGCCGTTTGAGGAGGCACATCTTATTGGGTCAGTGGAAAAGGTTATGAGCAGATAAAATCTGCTCTTTTTTCTTATGCTATATATCAAAGAAGCTAAGATTTGTGAAAAAACTAGAAAGGAACGCTGCAAACGTATACTTTATAAGTATAATGCAGGAGAGATATGTGGAAGGAAATAGTATCTGCTTATATTTTTTTAGAGAATTTATTAAAGAGTTTCCAAGATAAAGTACTTCTTTATACCATTGTGACTTATGTTTTAGGTGTATTGACACCAACGATTATCCGTTTTTTCTTAAAAAAATATAAGAATTATCGATTTAAGAAACAGATGGAGAAGAACCGAGTAGAATTTAGTTATAAAAATATATGTTCATTAGCTCATGGAGATCCATATTATTCAGATGGAGAATTGCGGTTGCTAAAGCCAGAAATAAATTTCCATTTTTGTATGCCTTCAAAAAAATATAGGAAGATATTGCAATTTAATGAGAGGTTTGATAATGCAGGCATAAGAAAAGAAATATTTTTTGGAGAAAAGTCATATAAAAAGTTTTTAATGCAATTTTCTAGTTGTATTGGTTGTGAGGATACAGAATATTTATCTCAGTTAATTCAAGATAAAAAGAAAGAAATCGCAAAGGAATTCCTAAAAAAAATAAAAAATGGTTCGCCGTTTTTTATTGGTAAGATGTATGGAATTAAAAAAATGAGCGCATCAAGAGAAAAAAACGATGAGAGAGCAGGACTAAAAATAGAAAGTTTTGAGAGTGATTATTATACACATAGAGTTATGGCAGCCGTTTTTCAGGAGTTAAATAATAAAGGAATGATAAAGCTTCCGAATTCAATAGAAGAACTAAACAAGGTATATCCATTTCTCACTTCTATAGGACTAAATCTTTTGTTGATAATAGAAGAAGAAGGAAAACCATATGTGATATTGGTAGAGCGTTCTAGTCGTTTGTTTAATATGACCGAAAAACTATGGCATGTATCAGTGAACGAGGCAGTTAGTCTTATAGACTATGATAGTTATAGTAAAAAAATATCTTTGGACATATGTGCAGAACGAGGCTTAAGAGAGGAACTAGCACTTTTTGAAGATGGTATTTCTGATATTAAATATACGGATGTATGTTACCTTACAAACTTAATGGAGGTTGGAATAATAGGATACGGGATATTAAAGAACGTTGATTTTTCGGATATAGAAAGACGATATAAGATAGCGAAAGATAGTGTTCTGGAGAGTGTATCCATAACGAAAGTTGAATTATCCAAAAAGGGTATTAGAGAATTTTTAGAAAATAATAAAACGACAGATATTTGTCAATATTGGACTTATGTCAATAAAGTGGACACCAAAAGTGCGACTTTACGCCGCACAAGC
>CAZEFX010000076.1:0-14230 GCA_964511525.1 uncultured Jutongia sp. | reverse complement strand
TTAGAGCATATTACTTTTACTGCCCAGCCGGGGCAGACTATAGGTATTATTGGTGGTACGGGTTCCGGTAAATCTTCTTTGGTGCATATGATTCCAAGATTTTATGATGCCACAGAGGGAAATGTTTTAATTAATGGAATGAATGTAAAGGAGTTGGTTTTGGAACCATTTCGCCAAAGTGTGGGAATTGTAATGCAGAAAGCGGTTTTATTTCAGGGAACTATCCGGGAAAATATTCAGTGGGGAAAGTTTGATGCTAGTGATGAGGAAATCAAAGAGGCATTAGAGCTGGCACAGGCAGCAGAGTTTGTTTATAAGAGAGAAGAAGGTTTGGATTATAAAATCGAGCAGGGAGGACGAAACCTTTCTGGTGGACAGAGACAACGATTGACCATTGCAAGGGCATTGGTGAGAAAACCAGATATATTGATTTTGGATGATAGTGCATCGGCGCTGGATTTTGCTACGGATGCAAAGCTTAGAAAGGCTTTAGAAACCTTAAAAGAGACTTCTACCATTTTTATTGTGTCTCAGAGAACTTCTTCTATTCAACAGGCAGACTTCATTGTGGTGTTGGATGATGGAGAGGCAGTAGGAATGGGAACCCACGAGGAATTACTGGCAAGCTGTGAGGTCTATCAGGAGATTTATGAGACCCAGTTTCAGAAGCAGGCGCAGGGGTAAGGTAGCAGTTTGAGATGAGAGCAAATGAAAGATTTGACGAAAAAGTATAGAAATGAAAATGCAAGACGGAAAGAAATCTCTGGAGCATACAAAGAAAGAGTTTTAGTGGAAAGAAAGGCTGGTAGTGTATGGCAAAAAAAGGAAAGAGTCTTTTAAGTAAGGCAGAACAAAAAAGAACCTTGAAGAAGGTTTTGCAATATATAAAAAAATATGGAGTTTTGGTGGTATTGTCTTTAGTTTTTGCGGCAATCGCAGTAGTAACTACCTTGTATCTGCCGATTTTAACCGGTGATGCAGTAGATTCTATGGTTGCTAAGGGGAAGGTAGACTTTCAGGAGATTCTGACCATTGCTCAGAAGATGTTGATTACCTTGACTATTACCGGTGTGGTACAGTGGCTAATGAATATTTGTAATAATTATATTACCTATCATGTAGTACAGGATATTCGTAAGGATGCCATGGAAAAGCTTCAAATTCTTCCTTTGAAGTATCTGGATGGTCATGCTTCTGGAGATATTGTTAGTCGTATGATTGCAGATGTGGATCAGTTTGCAGACGGATTGCTTATGGGATTTACCCAGGCATTTACTGGTGTTATGACCATTGCCGGTACTTTATTTTTTATGTTAGGAATCAATGTGTGGATTACACTGGTGGTAGTGTTGGTTACTCCATTGTCCTTTTTGGTGGCAGGATTTATTGCAAAGAAATCCTATAGTATGTTTCAGCTGCAGTCTCAGGCAAGGGGGCAGCAGACTGCTTTAATTGATGAAATGATAGGAAATCAGAGAGTGGTTCAGGCTTATGGGTATGAAGACGAGGCGTTGCAACGATTCGATGAGATTAATGAAAAGCTGGGGAAATATTCTCTTCGGGCAACCTTCTTTTCCTCTACTACCAATCCGGCTACCCGATTTGTAAATAATCTGGTGTATGCGGCGGTAGGAATCGTAGGAGCCTTTTTTGTCATAAACGGCCGGCTTTCTGTGGGACGTCTGACTACATTTTTAAGCTATGCCAATCAATATACCAAGCCATTTAACGAGATTTCTGGTGTGATTACAGAATTACAAAATGCCATTGCTTGTGCAGCCAGAGTCTTTGAACTGATTGATGCCCAGCCACAGGTGCCAGATAAGAAGGAAGCGGTGGTGCTGGAAGAGGCAAAAGGAAAAGTAGATTTAAAAAATGTGGCATTTTCCTATGTGCCAGAGCAGAAATTGATTCATGACTTTAATCTGTCCGTGAAGCCGGGACAGCGTGTAGCCATTGTAGGACCAACAGGCTGTGGAAAAACTACAGTAATTAATCTTTTAATGCGTTTTTATGATGTGAATGATGGTGTCATTGCTATAGATGGAACAGATATCCGTGATATGACCCGTGCCAGCCTCCGTAGCAATATTGGTATGGTATTGCAGGAAACCTGGTTGAAGGACGGAACTATTCGGGAAAATATTACTATGGGTAAGCCGGATGCTACAGAGGAAGAAATCATTGCAGCTGCGAAAGCAACTCATGCCCATAGCTTTATCCGTCGTTTGCCACAGGGCTATGATACCATAATAAAAGAAAACGGTGACAATCTTTCCCAAGGGCAGAAACAGCTTCTTTGTATTACACGTATTATGCTGTGTCAGCCTCCAATGCTGATATTGGACGAGGCTACTTCTTCTATTGATACCCGTACCGAAGTGAGAATTCAACGGGCTTTTGAAAAATTGATGAAGGGACGCACCAGTTTCATTGTAGCGCATCGTTTGTCCACAATTAAGAATGCGGATATTATTCTGGTTATGAAGGATGGAAATATTATTGAGCAGGGAAATCACGAAAGTCTGCTAGAGAAGAATGGATTTTATGCAAATCTGTATAACAGCCAGTTTGCGTAGGAAATATGAGAAGACTGTAAAAAAAGACGCTTTAGTTAGTTTAAAGCGTCTTTCCCATTTCTTTTTAAAGTTTTATAGAGTCTGTTCTGTAGTTTCCATTAGTTCTAAAATAGATTTTTTGGAAAGTCCAGAGTATTCTTCGATTTTTTCTAGTGGCTCTTTTTCAGATAATATCAGTTACGATTTCCCACTATTTGTAAAATACAGTATTTTGTGCTAGTATAATTATGCCAAATTATGCTATTTGGTTTGAAAGAACGAGAAAGATAGTTATCATATTATTTATAGAGGAGAAAGGTCATGCAGACAAATGTACTGGAATATTTAGAAAATACAGTAGTCAGGGTACCGGAAAAATTAGCATTTGCGGATGAAAACAGTAGTCTTACCTTTCAGGAGGTTAGTGAAGGTTCCAAGCGCATTGGAAGCTGTCTTTTGGAGCGGAAAGCCCAAAAGGAGCCGGTGGTGGTGTATATGCAGAAATCACCAGAGACCATTACTGCTTTCTTTGGTGTGATTTATGCAGGCTGCTATTATGTTCCCATTGATGAGGAAATGCCTGCCAGACGAATGGAATTGATATTAGAAAATACCAATGCCAGATATTTGATCTATGATGATAGTACAGCTTCTCATTTGGAAAAGCTGCATTTTCAGGGAGAAACCATTTCCTATGAGGAGGCTGTAAAAGCAGAAATCCAGCAGGCGGAATTGGCTCGGGTGCGCAGTCAGGCTCTGGATGTGGATCCCATTTATGTATTATTTACCTCGGGTTCTACAGGAGTGCCAAAAGGAGTGGTGGGACATCATCGGGGCGTTATTGATTATATTGATAGTTTATCTGAGGTGCTTGGATTTAATGAAAACTCCGTCTTTGGGAATCAGACTCCATTGTATTTGGATGCCTGCATGAAAGAGATGTATCCTACTTTAAAATATGGAGCCACCACATACTTGATTCCGAAACAGTATTTTATGTTTCCTATGAAGCTGGTGGAATATCTTAATGAAAAGAAGATTAATACGGTTTGCTGGGTAGTGTCAGCACTGACCATGATATCTGCCTTTGGAACCTTCGAGGAAATAAAACCGGAATATTTAAAGACCATTGCCTTTGGTAGTGAGGTATTTCCGATTAAACAATTTAATCTTTGGAAGGAAACCTTACCGGAAGCAAAGTTTTGTAATTTATATGGCCCCACAGAAGCTACCGGCATGAGCTGCTACTATTATGCAGATAGGCTATTTCAGGAAGGCGAAGCAATTCCAGTGGGAAAACCATTTAAAAACACCCAGATTTTATTGCTGGATGAAGATGGTAAGGCGGTACCACAGGGAGAAAAAGGAGAGATTTGTATTAAGGGAACCTGTCTGACTCATGGTTACTATAAGAATCCGGAGAAGACGGAAGAGGCTTTTGTTCAGAATCCCCTGAATCCATTTTATCCAGAGCGGATTTATAAGACCGGAGATTTGGGCTATCTTAATGAAAATGGAGATTTGGTATTTGCCTCCCGAAAGGATTATCAGATTAAACATATGGGACACCGGATTGAGTTAGGAGAAATCGAGGCTGATGTGAATCTGCAAGAGGGAGTCCGAACCTGCTGTTGTATTTTTATAAAAGATGTGAATAAAATCGTTCTGTTTTATACGGGAGAAGTGGAGAAGCGCAATCTTACGAAGGAATTAAAAGAAAGACTTCCACGGTATATGATTCCAAATGCTATTATTCAGTTGGATACATTGCCTTTGACACCAAATGGAAAAATGGACAGGCTTCGCATGACAGAGATTTATCATGAGCAGGCACAACGTAAGAAAAAACGTTAATTCCACAGTTTTATACTGTGTGAAATAGAAATGCGAGAATATATTTTGAGTAAAAGAAAATATTACGCTAGAAACAAAATGAAAGGAAAATGAAAAATGGAAATGAATGAGATTAAAGAAGAAATTATTGAGATCCTACAGTCCTTACATGAGGATATTGATTTCGAAAACACAGAGAATTTAGTAGATGATAAGGTGTTGGATTCTTTTGATTTGGTTACTTTGGTAACCGAATTGGGAGAGGCTTTTGATGTGGAAATTACGGCAAGAGATTTTGTGGCTGAGAATTTCAATTCTGTAGACAGACTGGCAAAGATGATTGAGCGTCTGATGGATGAATAAGGCCAGGGAGGAATATCGTGTTTGTATCATATGAATTTGTTTTATTTTTCCTTACTTTGCTAGTTGTTTACTATTTGATTCCGAAACGGTTTCAATGGATTTTACTGCTGGCAGCGAACTTTCTCTTTTATTGCTCCGCAGGAGGATATGCATGGATTTTAATATTAATTACTTCTATTACCGTATATCTGGCGGGAATCATTATGGGAAAGCTGGATGGGCGTATTGAGGAATATAATCAGAGGATTAAATCAGGTGAGATTCCAAAGCCTTCCAGAGAAGAGAAAAAGGAATATAAGAAAAAGATTAATCAAAAGAAAAAGCTTTGTATGCTTTTGTGTCTGCTTTTTAATCTGGGAATCTTGGCAGTATTAAAATATACCAATTTTGTCATTGAGAATATTAATGTGGCAATGTCGGCAGCTGGGAAGGAAACCTTTGCATATACAGATTTTATACTGCCTTTGGGAATTTCTTTCTATACCTTTCAGGCGGTGGGGTATCTTTTGGATGTTTATTGGGGAAAGTGTGAACCACAGAAGAATTTACCAAGATTTGTGTTGTTTGTGTCTTTCTTTCCGCAATTGATTCAGGGACCTATTAGCCGATATTCGGATTTATCCCAGACCTTGTATCAGGAACATGCTTTTGATTGGAAAAGGGTTCGCTTTGGGCTGGAACGGGTACTTTGGGGATATTTTAAAAAGCTGGTGGTAGCTGACAGGATTAGTATTGTAGTAGCTAATCTTATGGGAGACCCGGATTATTATACGGGAGCCTATGTTTTGATTGGAATGTTATTTTATGCCGCCCAGTTATATGCAGATTTTACTGGTGGTATTGATATTACCATAGGAATTGCTCAGGCATTGGGAATCCATGTGGAAGAAAACTTTATCCGTCCATTCTTTTCTAAGAATATTGCAGAATACTGGAGAAGATGGCATATCACCATGGGAACCTGGTTCAGGGATTATGTATTTTATCCTTGTAGTATCAGTGGTCCGGTGAAAAATATTACCCTATTTTGCAAGAAACATTTTGGAATGGGAATGGCAAGAAGGATTGCAGTATACATATCTACCATGATTACCTGGTTCGCTACAGGTATCTGGCATGGGGCAGACTGGCATTTTATTGTATGGGGTCTTACCAATGGAGTAATTATTCTGATTTCAGAAGAACTGACTCCTCTGTATGAAAAGTTCCATGGGAAGTTTCCGAAGCTGGTGGCTTCTACTGGTTACCGGGCATTTCAGATTATTAGAACCTTTTTATTACTTTGCTGCATCCGTTTGTTTGATACCTATGGAAGTGTCAGAGTGTCTATCCGTCAGTTTATCCATATGTTTACCGAATTTGATTTACAACAGGTAACCAAGCAGGAAATGCTGGCATTGGGCTTGTCTGCTTCGGAATATATTGTATTTTTTGCCGGAGTATTGCTGATGTTTCTGGTAAGTATGGCTGGCAGAGGAAAAAGTGTCCGGGAGCAGATTACAAAGCTGCCATATGCTGTTCGGTTTGGCATATTTGTGATTTTATTCTTTGTGGTACTTTTATTTGGTTCTTATGGAATTGGCTTTGATGCACAGCAGTTTATTTATAATCAGTTCTAATAAATAGAAAGAACGATGGTAGAACCCGTAACATGAGGTGAAAACATGAAAAAAATAAAAAAGATTACAGTTTTCGTAGCTTCTGGGCTGGTGGTAGTTTTGCTTTTTGCAGCATTGCAGAGGCTGGTAGTTCCCAAATATGCCGGTGATATTCCAGAAGGAAATTTTACAGCAGAGTATTATGAGGAAACTGCGAAGCATGATGTAATTATGATTGGTGACTGTGAGGTTTATGAAAATTTAAATCCCATGTATCTATGGAAAAATTATGGAATTACCAGTTATATCCGCGGAAATGCACAGCAGCTCACGTGGCAGTCCTATTATATGCTGGAGGATACACTTCAGTATGAAACACCGGAGGTGGTGATTTATAATATTCAGGCATTGACCCATGGAGAACCCCAAAGGGAAGAATATAACCGGATGACATTGGATGGAATGAAATGGTCTGGAACGAAATGGGAGGCGATTCAGGTGTCTATGTGTGAAGAGGAGCAGACGTTGGATTATATATTTCCGTTATTGCGGTATCACTCCAGAATTCTAGATTTGTCCAAGGAAGATTTGACGTATTTTAATAAGAAAAAGAAAGTGGCGCACAATGGCTATTATCTTAGGGTGGATGTGCTTCCGGTCAGTGAATCTGATGTAGCAGATACTACATGGCTTTTCGGGGAAGAAGAGGAGCAGGAAGAAATTATTGACCCGTGGGCATCCATTGAGGTGGAAGAGGATGAAGACACGGTACAGCTTCCCCTTGCGGAAGGAAAGGAAGATAAGACCTTTGGTAAAATGCCAATGAAGTATCTGGACAAAATCCGGAAGCTCTGTGAAGAAAAAGGCATTCAACTGATTCTTATGAAGGCACCAAGTCTGGCACCTCAGTGGTATGAAGAGGAAAACCAGCAGGTAGTGGACTATGCCCAAAAGCATGATTTGCCATATATTAATTTTTATGAATTGCTGGATGAGGTTGAGATTGATTATGAAACAGACACCTATGACGGTGGACTTCACATGAATCTTAGTGGAGCAGATAAGCTATCAGAGTATATGGGGAATCTGCTGACGACGGAGTATGGCATCAAGGATCATAGACAGGAGGAAAAAATTGCTTCTGTTTATAATAAAAAATATGATTACTTTGAAAAAATGAAACAAAAGCAGCTGGATGATCTGGAGAAGTATGGAGAAGTCCGGGATTAAAACAGCGCAGAAAAGAGGATGTTATGAAAAGTGTAATGAAAAAAGTAACTGGAATGCTGGTAGTATTTGCTTTAACTGTGGCAATGTTTAGTGTATCTGCACAGGCAGCACCAAAAGGGTATCAGTTTACCAATAATGGGGTAACTGTTACCATGAACAGTAAGGCAAAGAAATTTATTAAAAAGGCAGGAAAGACGGTGGCATTTAAAGCAACTAAAAGCTGTGCCTACAAGGGAAAAGATCGTACCTACAAGTATAAAAATTTCATTTTATACACCTATTCTAATTCAGAAAAAGGAACAGAGTATGTAAATGGAATTACTTTTTTAAATAATAAGGCAAAGACAAAGGAAGGTATTACTATTGGAAGTTCCCTTGAGGATGTGCAGAAGGCATATGGTAAGGGTAGTGAGAAGTTTGGCGTTTATAGCTTTACTAAGGGAAAGAGCAAGCTACAAATTGAAATCACGGATGATAAGGTAAGTAATCTTCGCTACATTTTGAAGAAATAGTGTTTGTGAACAGTGTAACAGAAAGAGGAAGTTTATGAAGAAATGGTTTTATAAAATATCTGTGAGCATAATTATGCTTTTGTGTGTATTAACGATATTTGGTGCAGGAAAAATAGCAGGAGCAAAAAAGGCAGTTTCTATCTCTTCCACAAATTTGAAGGTGGGACAGCGGGCAGCAATTTCTGCTAAAATGAATAATCCCACCTTTCAGAGCAGTAATTCTAAGATTGCATCTGTGAGCAAAGAGGGCATAGTGACTGCAAAGAAGCCGGGAACGGTAAAAATTAGTGTATCTGCCAAGGGGACAAAAACCAGAAAGCTTACTTTAAAGGTGAAGAAGGCAAATTCCTGTCCTGTTTTACCCGTTGCCTTGGATGAGCTTACAGTAAAAGAAGTAATGAAGCAGGATGAACAGGGAAACTTTATTTTCGCCATGAAGGTACAAAATAATGCCAAGGGTGGAACTGTTAAAAAGCTGGAATATACCTATGAGATTCAGACGAAGACGGAAGCAACAATGGCACAGGCAGTCAGCCCGGCATCTGTGGCAGTAACTACTGCGTCTATCCAGACCAAGACTGTTTCCTTGATTGTGAAAAACGTAAAACCCGGAAAAACCTCGAAGGAGGTTTCCTGCCAGGGAGATTATTCTGGTGATATAAAGAATATGAAGCTGAAGAAGATTAAGCTATATACAGGAAAGGCATTATATACTTATGATGCAGCTACGAAGAAATATGCATTGAGCTGGGGTGTACCAGATACTAAGGCACCAAAAATCACTGGCTGGGTGAAGAAAAACAGCTATTGTAATGGAGAAGCCTATCTGATTTGCTATTCTGACAGAAAAAAACAATATAACTTTAAGAAATATATTAAAGTCAGTGATGATCGGGACAGCAAGGTTTCTGTGAAGGTGGATTTAAGTCAGGTAAATTGGGATAAAGACGGTTTTTATAAGGTATATTATACTGCGAAGGATGATGCGGGAAATGTAGCTCGTTCATGGACAAAGATACAGGTGTTTGTACCGGGAACTGCTGAAAGTGTAGCAGATTCTGTATTAAGGTCCATTACAAAAAGTGGATGGTCGGATGAGAAAAAGGCAAGAGCGATTTATGATTATACAAGAAATCATTGCTCCTATGTAGATGCTGACTCCCATTCTGATTGGCGCAGCTCCGGTCTTTCTGGTATCCGGTATAGTGCTGGTGATTGCTTTACTTACTATGCGGTTTGTCGTTTGCTTTTGAGCCGTGCTGGTATTCCAAATCTTACGGTAGAAAGATACCCGGCCTATGCCAATGGAAATCATTGGTGGAACTTAGTTTATTTAGATAGTGGCTGGTATCATTTTGATACAACACCTAGACTGGCAGGAGGAAAATTCTGTCTGAATACCGATAGCCAGTTGAGAGCCTATAGTACAGGAAGTACCTTCCGGTATCAAACCTCGAAATATCCAAAGAGAGCTACAAAGATAATTAGTCCAACTCCACGAAGAGACAAATCGCAGAGATAAGGGGAGTAAAAATGAAGACAATAGGAATCGTTGGTGGGCTGGGACCTATGGCAACGGTATATTACATGGAATTAATAACAAGGATGGTGGATGCTTCTGTAGATCAGGAGCATCCTGAAATTCTGGTAAAGAGTATTCCGGCAACACCGGATCGGACTGCATATATTCTTGGTAGGAGTAAAGAAAATCCGTTGCCAAAGCTTTTGCAAGCTTGTATAGAATTAGAGAAGATGGGAGCGGATTTTGTTACTATACCCTGTGTAACAGCACAGTTTTTTTATCAGGAGCTGGAGAAAAACTGTAATATCCCATTACTTTCTTTGTGTGGAAACGTGGCAGAGGAAATTGCCAAAAAGAACATTAAAAAGGTTGGAATTTTGGCAACTACAGGAACCATTCAAAGTAAGGTGTTAGAGCAGACCTTTCAGGAAAATGGAATTGATATCGTTGTTCCAGATTCTATGCATCAGGAAATGGTTATGGACATTATTTACAAACAGGTGAAGCAGGGGCGTCCTGTGCAATGGGAACAGTTTGAACAGGTGGCAGATGGGTTATTTTCAGAAGGAGCCCAAAAGGTGCTTCTTGGATGTACAGAGCTTTCTTTGTTGAAGAAAGAGAGGGAAATGGATACAAGAATCATTGATGTACTGGAAGTATTGGCTCAGAAAGCAGTGCTTGCCAGTGGAGCAAAGTTGAAAGCAGAGTATGAAGATGTGATTCGTTAATTTGTAGTTTTACTTGATTATTTTTATAATCTGTGTAAAATAAATACTGTTTGTATCATAAAGTAGCATCGGTGTATCCGATGCTGTTTTAAGAGTAGAAAAAAGAGGATTATTATGGATAAAAAAGTATTAGTGTTAGATTTAGATGGAACCCTGACAAATTCTAAAAAAGAAATTACTCCAAAAACAAAGAAAGCGCTAATGGAAATGCAGGAGCAGGGGCATACAGTGGTACTTGCTTCCGGACGTCCCACTCCGGGAATCACTCCGTTGGCGAAGGAACTGGAGCTTGAAAAGAATGGTGGATATATTTTATCCTTTAATGGTGGTCAGATTACCAATTGTGCCACAGGAGAAATTGTTTACCAGAAAACCCTTCCGCCAGAGGTAGTCCCTCAGTTATTTGATTTGGCTGAGAAATTAGATATTGGTCTGATTTCTTATGAGAAGGATGCTATTATTACAGGAATGCATTATGACGAATATATTGATATTGAAAAAAATATTACTAAGCTTCCGGTAAAACAAATGGAAGATATTGTAGATTATATCGACTTTCCATTAAATAAATGTCTGGGAACTGCTCATCCGGAAATTGCTGCCAAGGCTGAACAGGAATATGCTAAGATGTTTGGTAAAACCTTGTGTATCAGCCGTAGTGAACCGTTCTTTATTGAGATTACTCCAATGGGGATTGATAAGGCAGCGTCTTTAGAACGTTTTTGTCAGTTAACTGGGAATAAAAGAGAGAATATGATTGCCTGTGGAGACGGATTTAATGATGTTTCTATGATTGAATATGCCGGATTAGGTGTGGCTATGGAAAATGCCCAGGATGCAGTGAAGGAAGTAGCAGATTATGTTACCGACTCTAATGAAGAAGATGGTGTGGCAAAGGTGATTTATAAATTTATATTAAAAGAAGAAAAAAGTGCGTAGTGAAAAGCACCTCCAGTTGGAGGTGCTTTTCACGATTACTGGTTTTTCTTGATTGCGTCAATGGTTTCATCTGTGCCCTGTACTACAAATGCCATAGCATAGAAAGGATTTCCTTCACAGGAATAAGTCCAGGAAACGACTTCATTCCAGCCGGAGCAGTTTTCGTAATATTTCACGCCGAAAGAATTTGGCAGAATAATAGGAGAGGTTGGTAGTGATACCTGTAAATTGTTTTCTTTCAAGGTGACGTCTATTTCATCTACCAGATTCTGAAAGATAAATCCACTGCCTTTAATATAAGTTTCTGGTCCAAGGATTTGCAGATTTATCGTGTCATCACTGGTTGGAAATTGTGTTTTTATACCAAGATTGTTTAATTCATCCTTAGAAAGTAATGTCCAGGAATTGGATGGAGAATCGTACTCAAGGTATATTCCAAGGTTAGAGCCCGATATATATGGCTCTGCAGTATCCTCTGTGGAAGCAGCCGGATTTTTAATACGAGGAGTGGTAATAACATTTTCCTGAAATAATGCAGTTTGTAGCTGCATGTAATCTGCATCAAAAGAAAACTCTTTTTTTACTGTAGTTAATGCATGCCCAGAGCGAGAATAGGCATAGTCTGTGCTTACGTCAGCTGGTGCAAATAGAAAAACTATGCTGATATAAAGGAAGGATATTCCTCCTAAAACTGTGGCAAGTTTATTCTTTGCAGATGATTCCTGCCAGACCTTATGGCGCTTTGCCAGCAGGGTGCATAAGAAAAGCAATGCCAGAGAAGTGAGCAGAGTAGTTCTAACAAAAACCGCATTTGGGAGTGCTTTGCCCGAAGCAGGTAAGGAATTTATAAAACAAGAAATAAGTTTTTCTAGGAAGGTTGCAGGTAAATCAAAATTCAAAAAGCCCATAACCCCTAAAGCTGCCACTACTATAATCAATATCTGGCTGGCAAGGACAGGGAGTTTGGTGATGATAATCCAGAAGACCAGAAAGAAACTGTAAATAGTAATGGAAAGTAAAGTCTGGGATACTAAATGGTACAATAAATATTCCCAGGAAAAAGGTAGGATTACATGGGTAATGCCTGCTAGGTTGAACAGAGAAAGAAGAGCATGCTGCAATATTGTTTCCAAACAGATACAGAGTGGAATAATAAAAAGCATTAGGCAGTCTGTAGTTACTCTGGACAAAAAACGGGTCAGGCTCGTTCCTGGATACATACTGATTTGTGTATCCATAAGAATTTTTCTGGATTCAAAAATCAGAAATGCAGGGAGAAAAAAGGATACATATAAACCTGAAAATTCCCCTAATTCAATAACATAGTTAGGATATTCAGCCGGGTTCCAGGTAAATACTTTTATCAGTTCAAAAAAGCTTAATATCAGGGAAGCCAGGAGAATAGTCCAAATAAATATATAATTTTTCCGAATATGTAATTTGATTAGTTGCACTATATTTTTTAATTCCAAAGACATTCTAAATCACTCTCCTTTCGTTTGCTGGTAAGATAAATGCATACGTCCTCGGGATTCACAGGTGAAGGGGTCAGTCCGATTTTCTGGGCATCCAGAGCGGCAGGGGATTGCATACTGCCTTCTACAATGGCAAAGTTTCCAATTTCACCGTTAGAAACATGTAATACCTTCTGACGGGATAGATATTTTCGTAGGATTGTTTCCTCGCCATCTACCCGGATCAGCATATCTCTTACTGCATCCATGTCTTCATAGAAAATCAAATTTCCGTTATGGATTAGAATCATTTCAGAAAGGACATGTTCCAATTCGGAAAGATTGTGGCTGGAAATCAAAAAGGTACGGGGATGCTCCATGTAGTCCCTGAGAAGAATTTCATAAGCAGTTTTTCGTTTTTCAATATCAATTCCAATAAATGGTTCATCTAACATGGTCATCTGACATCTGGTAGCCATAGCACAGGCGAAATGTACCAGACTTTTGGTTCCCTGAGAAAGTGAAGAAAGAGTCTTTTTTGTGTTGACTTCAAATAGGCTTAGAATTTTATCTGCAAACTCTCTGTCAAAATGGGGGTACATAATGGTGTAGTAGGACAAAATGTTTTTGATTTTTTCCCTGTTTCCTACAGGTAAGTTATGCATAGAATATATCATTTCATTTTTTGTACTAATATCTGTCAGTGGATTGCCACCAAGTACGGAGAAGCTTCCCTCTGTAGCGGCTAGAAGACCATTGCAAATGCGGAAAAAAGTAGTTTTTCCACTACCATTTGCACCAATTAAGCCGATAATCTGTCCGGCGTGAATGTCCAGAGTCAGACCATTCAAAGCAGTACATTTATGGTAACGTTTGGTTAGATTTTTTACGGAAATAGCAATATTGTTAATTTTTTCGATATTTTGTGCTTCTTTTTTCATAATGTCTATTTTCCTTTCCTTTTTGTTAGTTCCATTTTTTCTGAATTATTGCTTGAAGTTGTTCAGAAGAAATTCCTAGTTTCTTGGATTCCATTACTAAATTTTCCACCAGATTATTTAAGGTTTCCTGAGTCTTGCGCTCTTTGATTTTTTCAGTGGCATGGTCTGCTACGGTCATGGCTTGTCCACGAACCTTGTTCAGAATTCCTCTATCTACCAGAAGGCGAATCCCTTTGGCAGCAGTGGCAGGATTGATATTTAACTCTTTCGCAATAATTAATTGGGAATAGCAGTTATCACCTTCTTTTAATTTGCCGCTAAGAATATCATCCTCGATAGCATCTGCAATCTGAATGTAGATTGGAACCACATCATTGAAATTTACTTTCAAATGCTCACCTCCAATTCATCACTACATTACCTGAGTAATGTAGTGATGATAACATGGTATTTGATGTTTGTCAACATAATTAATAATCTTTGCAGAGCAACTACTGATAATATCAATTATGTATATCATGACGACAAAAAGTGTCATTGGTGTTTCTTCTT
>CAZEFX010000075.1:0-14291 GCA_964511525.1 uncultured Jutongia sp. | reverse complement strand
AAATAAAAATATAGTAAATAGATGTTATTCAGTTATACTTACATAAAATTCTTAACCTCGGAGGAAAAAATGTACAAGAAAATTGCAGATAAATTAGCGGGAATTCTAATTTCAATGGAAAGTAAAAGAGAAGATGGTGATATTTCCAGAAATATACAAGTAATAAGCTATGGGATAGAGTTAATATTGTCATCTGTTATTAATTTGATTTTAGTACTTGTTATGGGAAATTATTTTTTGGGAATTTGGAAAACCATTGTCTTTATATTGTTTTTTTGTCCTATACGACAATTTTCTGGCGGATTTCATGCAAATTCATATGTAGGCTGTACGGTAGGGTTTTTGATTTTAGTTTTAGCAGCAGGATATTTGGTAAGTATTATGGAAGCTATTTGGTATTATTTAACGATTTGTATTATTTGCGTCATAATTATTTCTATAATGGCACCAATTGATACCAGAAATAAAAGATTAGGGGAAGAACGCAGGAGGAATTGCAAAAGGGTGATTAGGTATTTATTATGCGCGGAAGTCATCACCATTATTATTTTTTATTTAATCAATAATGTAGGATTTTTGCAGGCAGCTACAATGGCATTAGGGATTGAAGTTGTGTTATTGCTGTTAGGAAAAATTATAAATAAACAGGAGGAGAGTAATGTTAATTGCGACATGTGATGATGAAATAAAGTATTGTAATCAAGTAGAAGAATTTTCAAAAAAATTAGCACAGACATTAGGGATTGAGGTTCAATGTGATAAGTATGAAAGTGGAACAGAATTATTAAAGAAGGATATCCGACAATATAAGATTATTTTTTTGGACATTGATATGAAGGATGAGAATGGAATACATATTGCAGAAAAGATACGAGAGATTGACAAAAAAGTGGAGATTATTTTTTTGACAGCATTGATACAATATGCCATAGAGGGATATCGGGTAAATGCTTACCGATTTTTAGTAAAGCCTATGGAATATAATGATTTTGAATTTCAGTTGGCGGAGTTATTTGTGCGAATCAATCGTTTTGAAAAAAGCAATCTTAAATTAACGAGGGAGGGGCAAGACTATACCATAAAGATTGATGACATAATGTATATAGAGGTGATGAATCACAGTTTAACATATCATTGTGTCAATTATGATATTACAGTTAGTGGAACTATGAAAAAGATAGAAAATAGTCTAACGGGACATTATTTTGCACGAATACATAATTCATATATGGTTAATATGAGGTATATTGCAGAGGTAAAAAGTCAGGAAATTATAATGAAAAATGGAACTAGTTTATCAGTTGCAAGAAGTAAGAAGGATACTTTTAGACAGGCATATTTAAATTTCTGGGGAGATGAATTAGGATGAAAGAGTGGCAGTGGGAAATGGTTAATATTTTTGTTGTGATATTTGAATCATTTTTTCTATATTATTGGTGTTTTTCGGAAAAGTTTTCATTTCGATGTCAAGGAATTAAAAAATGGCTTTTAATGATGGTTTTTCCTATTGCCACCTATGGTTTGGATTTTGTTTGCAGTAATCCCACAATCAAAATGTCTATCTTATTGGTAGTTGGAATTATTATGATTTATATTATGTATGAATGTACGATTTTACAGTCATTGATACGGAATGTCTTTTTTATGTTTTTATTGATTGTCAGCGAAAGCATATCAATGGGATTTTTGCTGTTTACTCATGGAGAAGGGCATATTTCTCTATTTTTAGAGCAGTCACCATTGAGAATTCAGTGTATTGTATTATCAAAGCTCATAAATGTTATTATACTTGTTTTTAGCACGAAGTTATTAAATATAGAGAGAAAGAGACATACTATAAAGGAGGTGGGAGTTCTTTTATTACAAGCGATTTCAAGTATATTATGTCTGATTATGATTGTAGAGTTTAGCTATTACCAAACAGAATTATTTTCATGGAGTATGCCTTTTTTGGTGTTTTTAGGAATCTCTGTTTTGATTTCTTATATTGTTTCTTATTATCTCACAGAAAAATATTTTTCTTCCAGAGATAGAGAAGAAGAGATTTTGTTAATTGCTATGAAAAATGAGAAGATCATGAATGATTATAAATCACTGGAAAGTAATCAACAAAAAATTTATCAATTATATCATGATATAAAAAAGCATCTAAGTGTCATTAATATGATGGACAATAAAAAAGAAATCAATACATATTTGGAAAAATGTTTTGGAGACATAGGTGATATTGACGGGATGTTTCAGACAGGGAATCAGTATATTGACATGATTCTTTATGATGAGTGGAAAAAGGCACAAGAATTAGGAATTAAAGCTCAGTTTGCAGTGGAAAAAGGAAGTCTTGATAAGATTGAATTGCATGATGTCATTATTATATTAGGGAATGCTTTGGAAAATGCCCGTGAGGCCTGTGAAAAAAAGTTAGAAGCAGGAGAAACTGCTCATATACAATTAAAGGTTGTAAAAAAATCAAAGCAAGTTTTCATTGTTTTATCCAATGATTATGTTGGAGACTTGATAAGAACGAAAAATATTTTTCCAACAAGTAAGAAAGATAAAGATTTACATGGAATCGGAATGAAAAGTATACGAAGCTCCGTGGAGAAATATAAAGGGCATATGGATGTTTCTTTGAAGGAGCAGAAATTTATTCTAAAGATCATGATAAATCTGTCTGAGTTGGAGCATGTGGAATAAGAGAATAGTAAACAGAAATAGCTGACAGTTTATGTTGGATTGTAATCACATTTGACATAGATATGTCAGCTATTTTTTTGTTTATTAGGAAAGGTTGTCCTATATATGATAGAAATATAAGAATATGCGCGTTAGATACGAAAATAATTGTTAGTTACGTAAGAAATATTGAAATGGAAAAAAAGCAATGCTACTCTAGCCAAGAAGAAAGGGGGGAAGACCAATGAAAAAATGGAATCTGCTTATGAGCAAAATGAGTGGTGCTTGTTTATGTGTTATTGCAACAGTTGCGACTCAAATATCTAACAGTGCTTGTATCTGGTGGATGCATCAACCTGAAGAACCAGATATACTTAAGTAGAAAAGAGGAAAGTTTAATCAATTCAATTATTTCAGAAAATCTAGTATTTTGAGGAGGAAATTTATTATGAAGAAAAGACTTAAAAAAGTTCTTGCAGTTGTATTTACTATGAGTTTTATTGTATCAACAAATGTATATGCTGGAGTTGTAAATAAAACACTTACTCTGCCGGAAAATACGTGGGTTGAAACTAGTGCTGAAGCAAGAGTATCTAATTTGGATTATGCATTAGCTCGATGTATTTCAGTATATCCTACAGATGGTAGAGCAGATAATTATCATCGAATTAAGTGTAGACTGAAAAAAGGAAATACTGTTATATCAAAAAGTATCGTTGGTTATGTTTTACATGAGCAAAATGGTTACAATACAAAAATTGAATATAACGGAGATTATCCAAAGGGAACCAAAGTAAAAGTATGTTTTATGGGAAATGATCCAGCGCTAAAGGCAAAAGCGGATGTTTTGTATACAGTTAATTAACTATTGATTTAATTTAGAGAATGTTATATCCTATTTGTGGTATGAACTACAAATAGGATATAACATTTAAAATGACAAGAGGTCATCTTTTTATTGGGAGGATGATGATATGAAAGAATTAAAAATACAAACGGGTATTTTATTACGAAAGAGAGAATTTTTAATTGGCTTTTCTCTTTTTCTATTTTATGTATTAATAAGCTTTTTCTTTAATCTTTATTCTAATTTCGGAAAAGATATAGGCAGCTTGCTTGCTCCATATGAATATGATGCTTTGTCCAGCTGGAGCAGTTTTCAGTGGTATTACAATCAATTTTTTCCTTTTGTTGTAATCATAGCATCTGGATTTGGCTTTTTTCAGGATAAAAGAAGTGGGGAGATATACCTTCTTCAATATCGGATGGGAAGAAAGAAATATTACATAACCAAATCCGTTGCTATCTTTTTGGTGGGAGCGATGGCTTTTATCATTCCATTCTTATTAGGATTATTATTAGATTGGATTGCATTTCCAAATACTGTTGGCTACCCAGATTATGGGACTGCATATTCGGATTCCTATTTTAGATTTGGTATGATGGTTACAGGAACAGAATTTTATATGGAGCATCCATGGCTTTATCATATTTTTATGACCCTTGGAATCGGAGGCTTTGTCGGGATTGTATCAGTCTTTGTATCGGTTTTTGCTTTTTGTAAATTACAGTATAGGATTTTATATTTTTTACCATTTTATATTATCTGCTTTTTATTAGATATTAGTGGACAATGGTTGCCGGATTTATATTTATCCATTTATTATTATACGATGCTAGAGGTCTCAGTAAATAGTAGAATTCCATTTTTTCTGTTTTTCTTAGGAAGCCTTCTATTAGGAATTAGTTATTTAATATTGAGAAATCAGTTTAAAAAGGAGATTGATGCAGAATGAGAAAGTTTTTTGTTGAACTCATTGGAATTCTGTTTGGAATCTTATATGGCCTTCCATGGATAGCCGGGGATAAGCAATACGAATTGACCCAGATGCTGCTGACCATGAATTTTTCGTATTTCACTAATTTTAACATGGCATATTTAACATGGTTTGCTCAGCAACTAATTCCATTTTGGTTTTTTCAAATGGTATATGGAATTTGGCTATATCAGCGTTTTGGTACTGCAAATGTGTATTTTTTTACCCGTCATGTTAATCGTAAAAATTGGTTTCGCATAGAAACAGCAAAGCTATTTTTACATAGTTTTCTTTTTATTACAGCTTATACAATAGGCTTTGTAGGAATTTCAAGGATTGGCAATTCGTATCATATTGATTTGAAATCTTTCCTGACATTAGGGATGATTATCCTGTTAGAAGCCTTGTTTTTGTTTAGCTTTACCTTATTTATTAATGTAATTTCCATTTGGTTTAATAGTATGACAGGATTTTTGACAGGAATTGGAGCGCAGGTAGTGTGGATTGGGAGTATGCTAATTTTTGAGATGGCATCCGTTTCTATTATGGGTGGTTGGTTATTTCGCCTAAATCCATTTTCACAGATTATATTATGCTGGCATAGTGACAAAATATGGGGCAAAGCAAATGAATTTCAAATAAGTTTTCCTGTGTGGTATTCGATACTATATTTTATCCTATGCATATGTGTAATAGTGAAAACGGGAGAATGGAAAATTCAGCGAGATATTCTAGAAGAAAGTGTGGAGTAGTGATTTAGTTAGAGTGGAAAGGGATGATTCAGGTTATGAAGAATGTATTAGAATTGAAAAATGTGGTAAAAACCATAAAAGAAAATACTGTTTTAGAAGACATTAATTTATATATGGAATCAGGAAAGGTATATGGACTGGTTGGAAGAAATGGAAGTGGAAAGACCATGCTGATTCGTACAATGAGTGGTTTGCTTAAGCCTACTTCCGGAGCCGTATTGTACAATAGTAAAGATTTGTATGAAAAAGGAGCAGACTCCTGCTACATTGGGATTACTTTAGATGGGGTGGGGTTATATCCAGAGCTGACCGGGTTGGAGAATCTAATTCAGCTGGCAAAAATAAAGAAAAAGGTTGGAAAAAAGGAAGTAATAAAAGCCATTGAAAGAGTGGGTTTAAAGCCGGAAGACAAAAGGACATTTCGGAAATATTCTTTAGGAATGAAACAAAGGATTTTAATCGCTCAGGCGATTATGGAGGAGCCAGATTTATTATTTTTAGATGAACCAACGAATGGATTGGACGAAGAGGGAGTTCAACTTGTCCGCCAGATTGTACAGGAGGAAAAAGAAAGAGGATGTTTAGTGATAATTGCAAGTCATAATAAAGAGGATATTGAGATTTTATGTGATAAGGTAATTCATATATCTGGTGGTGAAATAATAGAAAAGCAAGAATAAGGGGGGAATGGTATGACAAAAAAATGGATTATAGTATTTGGCTTTTTTTTGCTCATTAGCAGCATAGCTGGAATATACTGCCGTGGACAATATACAGATGTATTAAATGATTATATAAAAAGTGGAGATGCGGGAGATTATAAGGTAAGTAATGTTTTAGATGATGATTTAGAATATGCAAGAGAAATTATTGAAGAACAAAAGCAAGAGTTAGATAGTGCAGAATATATTGTAAAGGCAAAAATGGCAGGAGACCCAGAGAGTGTTCTTTTTTCGACAAAATGGAAATTGGAGATTCTGGAAGTTTACCGAGGGGAGAATATGCAAAAGGGTCAAAAAGTGGAGTATATTACCGTAAGTGCTGATTATTCAAAGGATCATAAATTATGGGGAAGAAGTTATGTGAACCTTATGAGAGAAGGAGAGGAATATCTGGTATTTATGAATAAAGCACTGGAAACTGACTCTGACCAAATGGTATATCTTTCGCCACAGGGATGTGATTTGCGTTATTTCTCATTGTCAGAAAGAGAGAATGTGGCTGTTCCAGAGGAGTGCAAAAAACTGGATGGACAATATTACTTGAATACGGTAAAGGAGAATGAATTTTTTGCAGAAAGCAGACGGGTAATGGAGAAAATGGAGTTATTGAAGGAAGAAATGATAAATACATATGTAAATTAAAGGATAATATAGATATGTCGTGGCATCATTATGGTGTCACGATTTTTTACTTTAGTATAAATCGGGAATGATGCAATCTAAAAAGGGAGGAGAATAGGAGGAAATGCAGAATCATAAAATTACGGCATTTGGGATAAATAAGGCACTTGACACCATTGAATTTGGAGTGACAGAAAAAAGTCTTGAAGATACCGAAAAAATTATTTGATGCCAAATTTTCGTGCAGGATACACAATAATATGATATAATCTAAAGTTATAAGTGATATGGAAAAATAGGAAGAAACATGTGCAGATAAAAGTGACATTATTAGAAACAGAACTATTACAGCGGAATGAGAGAAAACGAAGGAGGTGCAGTCTCCATTGGAAGTTATAGAACAGTTTCAGAAACAGTTTCCGGAAATTGATTTGGAACAGGGGCTTCTGTTTTGCGGTGGGGATAAAGAGTTTTACCTGGAATTATTTCAGGATTATGTTGAACTTTCAATAAAGGAAGAATTAACAAAATGTTTAAGTGCAGCAGATTATAAAAATTATTGCATTCTAATTCATGGTTTTAAAAATAGCTCGTATTCTATGGGAGCTACAGCAATTGGAGATTTTGCTTATGAAATAGAGATATTGACCAGAGAGAATATACCAGAAGAAATTTATGATATGCAGGCAAAATTATTTGCGCAATATGACAGTATTTGTTCTCGTTTCAAAGAGATAATGAGAAGAAAGTAAGGAGCAAACAAATTTTAGTTGTCATGATAAGGGGAGTGGATATGAAAAAACAAAAGAATTTTGGAATGGGGATATTACAAAGTATTTTAGGTGGAATGCTGTTGGCGGCTTTTTTGTTCTTTTTTATTGGTGAAGCGGTGCTGCCACCAGAGAATTTGGAGGATATTGGAGAGCAGACATTGTATTCCGGAACATGGGAGCAGGTCTTGCCAGATGGAACCCGGGAGGAAATAAAGGTTCCGGGGGAATGTAAGACGAAGCAGGGAGAATGGGTTACCGTTGAAACGGTTTTACCAGAGAAGCTTAGGGATGTCAGTTTTACCATCCGAAGTATGCAGCAGGATTTTAAAATTTATGTAGGAGATGAATTACGCCGGGAATATTCCACCGTTGATACACAGCTATTTGGAAAAACTAGCACGATTACCTATGTGTTTTTCGATGTATATCAGGAGGATGCAGGCAAGACCTTACGAATTGAGTTTATGAGTGATTCCTCCTATGCAGGTTATGTAAGTGAGATCTATGTGGGAGACCATATTGCGTTATGGCAATATTTTATAATGACATATGCACCAGCTCTTATTATGGCCATGTTTATGCTGATTTTAGGAATTGCTGTTGTAATATTAAGTATTCTTTTCCGTTTCTTCTATAAAAAAGAAGTGGAATTATTGTATTTAGGTGGTGGTATTGTTGCAGCTTCTACTTGGATGATTGCGGAATCAAGACTTCGTCAGTTTATATTGCCAAACAGTACCATGGCAGTATATTTGGGATTTTTTATGATTATGCTTTTGCCGTATCCATTAGGAGCTTATCTTAATAAGGTGCAGAAGTGTCGTTATCAGAAAGCGTATTTCCTACTTTCTGTTGCTATCTTTATTAATTGTATTTTTGCAACTACCATGCAGGTTTTACAAATTAAAGATTTTTTTGAAACCATGCTGATTTCCCATTGCATCATTGTTGCTTTGATTATTATTATGACAACGACAATTATTATAGATATACGACGGGGATATATAGAAGAATACCGGGCAGTTGCCATTGGCTTTGCCGGTTTAATGGCAGCAGGAATTGGAGAAATTGGTATGGTATATATTAATAGCTCTCAGTACAATGGAATTCCTCTTTGTCTTGGACTGGTATTTCTTCTATTTGCAGCAGGAATGAAGACTAGAAAGGATATTTTTGTAGTAGAGCAGGAGCGAAAGATTGCTATTGCTGCCAGTGAGTCCAAGGCACAATTTCTGGCAAATGTATCTCATGAGCTTCGTACTCCCATTAATACCATTGTAGGTATGAATGAAATGATTTTACGGGAGGATGAAAATGATACGACGCAGGAATACGCCCATAATATTAAAAGTGCCAGTGAAATGCTGCTGGGTCTGATTAATGATATTTTAGACCTTTCCAAAATCGAGGCAGGAAAATTACAGATAGTGGAAAGTGACTACTCTATTACCGCTATGTTAAAAGCTGTGGTACTAGGAATCGAAGTTCGTGCCCAGCAGAAACAGCTAGAAATGAAACTGGAGATTGACGAAAATTTACCTTCTGTATTAAAGGGAGATGAAATCCGTATTAAGCAGATATTGAATAACTTATTATCTAATGCGGTGAAATATACAGAAAAGGGAAGTGTTACCCTTATTGTGAAAGAAGTTCAGAAAGAGGAGGGTTTTTTCCTGCATTTAGCCGTGGCTGATACAGGAATGGGTATTAGTGAAGAAGATATGGAACAGCTTTTTGCTACCTTCCTTCGACTGGATTTGAAGAAAAACCGTCATATTGAAGGGACTGGACTAGGTCTAAGCATTACCAAGCAGCTAGCGGAAAATATGGGAGGAAGCATTGAGGTTGCTAGTGAAAAAGGAAAAGGAAGCTGTTTTACAGTGGAAATTCCGCAAAAAGTAATTGACACTACTCCAATTGGAAAGTGGGATTTAAAAGCAAAAAATCCTAATAGTTCAAAAGAAACCATCTCCCAGCAGAAAGAAATATTCCGTGCTCCGGATGCAAAGGTGCTGGTGGTGGATGACACAAAAATGAATCTAAAAGTGATTGCGGCTCTTTTGAAACGTTCTGAGATACAGCTGGATTTTGCTACCGGTGGCAATGAGTGTCTGGAAATGTCCAGAGGCAAAAAGTATGATGTGATTCTTATGGATCATATGATGCCAGAGCCGGATGGAGTGGAAACCTTGCATTTACTAAGAGCAGAAGAGGGGAATATCAATCAGGCAACTCCGGTGATTGTACTGACCGCCAACGCAGTTGGTGATGTAGCCAAGAAGTATCAGGAGGAAGGCTTTGCAGATTATTTATCAAAGCCAATTGAAATAGAGAAGATTGAGGAAATGCTTAAGAGATACGTATAAAGAATGAATGGATACAGACACGAACGGAAGATAAATTTGCTCGTGTCTGTATTATTTTGAAAAAATGTTGTAACGAATCTTTTAAATTTTGCATTAACAATATAGAACCGATGAAAGGAGGGAAGAAAATGCAGTCCATGGATGAAATATATCAAAAATATGCCAAGGCAGTGTATAAATATTTGCTATCCCGGACCCAAAACCATGATGTGGCAGAGGAATTGACACAGGAAACATTTTATCAGGCAATCCGAAGCATTGACCGTTATGATGAAAGCTGTCAAATCTCCACCTGGTTGTGTGCCATTGCAAAAAATCAACTGCTGTCCTATCAGAGAAAGCACCCACCGCTGGAAAATCTCCAAGATCATGATTTGATGCTGGATTCCGCAGAAAGTGATGTACTTAATGCATTAAACAGGGTGGAGCTTATGAAGAGGCTGCATTCTTGTCCAGAGCCGTTTCGCGAGATTCTATATTTGAGGATTTTTGGAAATCTATCCTTTAAGGAAATTGGTGAGATTATGGGACGGACAGAAAACTGGGCAAGAGTGACATTTTATAGAGGAAAAGAAAAACTAAGAAAGGATTTGATTGATGATGAAAAATAAATTACCGTGTGAATTGATTCAGGATTTATTTCCGTCTTATATTGATGGATTGACCAGTGAAATTACTAATACAATGGTTGAAGAGCATGTGGATGAATGCCAAAAATGCAAGAATATTTTGGAGATTATGAGAGAGCCTTCGCCAAAACCAATGGATTCATCCGATAGAAAAGAAATTGATTTTTTGAAAAAAAACAGAAAGAAAAACCAGAAGATTATAATTGGAAGTATAATTGCCTCTTTTTTGATTATTGTAGCAGTGTTGTTTATAAGAATATTTATGATTGGAAACGATGTGTATGGTGAGATGGTGGTCTGTGAGGTAAAGGTAAATGGAAAACACGCATCCTTAAGCGGAGTAATCGCAGATAGCAGCCTTGGAATTTCCGATATTGAATACAAAGAAGAAAAGGGTGTATTGACGGTGTCTTTTCAGGCTGTAAAAAAGAGCTTTTTATATGATGGAAAATTTCAGTCTGACTATGAGGCAAAACAGGAGATAACACAGGTTTGTATTGGTGACAGAATTATCTGGGCGCAAGGAGAAAAAATATCTTCGATTACCTCTGCGGTATACCGGACCAGACATGCATATATTGGTGACATGTCAAAAAATGGGCGGACGGCAGCAGTATTGAATATGCAAAATTATTTAGGAGAATATACCAATGAATTACAGACAAAGAAGGAGCCTTATGGATGGAAATTTGTTTTGAAAGAGGATAGTATGATTTCTTCTGAACAGAGGAGAAAAAAGGAAAGCCGCATGAAGCTGTATGGTTATGTTCTTTTGGCTGTCATCGAAAATCTGGGAGAGGTATCCTACGAATATAATGTTAATGGAGAAGTTTGTTCCATAAGTGTAAATACGGAAGAAGCCAGTGATTTTGCTGGAGTGGATATTAAAAAATGTGGACAGAATATTTTACTGCTTCAAGAGCTTATGGAAAAAACAGGACTCAATGACTATGCTTACGTTACGGAGGATAGCTGGCAGCAGATGCAGGAAGAGCTTCAGATAGAAATTGTAAATAATGCAGATGACATTATTTCTGGAATGACATTGAAGTATTCTGCAGGTAGCAAGGAGTGTGGAACCGTGTGCACAGTAAATGCAGATGGTTCCAGCATAATAAAAGGAGATACGCTGTACTTTTCCTTCATCCCGGATGATTTTGGTGGCAAAGAATGGACTGGGGAAATGGACATGAAGCTGGAAGCCTCCGTTCAGGATAAGGATGGAAACACGTATAATTTAAAGGAACCATTCCATATCCAAGCGGAGAGGGGAGGGAATTATCGTTATATCCTTTCCGGCAATGCTGAAGATGGCTATGTGATTAGTCAGTAAGAATCAAATCAATGACCTCAATTGCAAAAATCAACTAGCTCAAGAAGGTCTGATTTAGACTGAAGCCCTACGGTTTGATTTACAATCTTTCCTTCCTTCATAAGGATTAGAGTAGGGATGCTCATAACCTGAAACTGAACTGCCAGCTCCTGCTCTTGATCTACGTTGATTTTACCGACTTTAATTTCTGGATGTTCTTTTGCGATTTCTTCCAGAACTGGTGCTATCATTTTGCAAGGCACACACCAGTCAGCCCAGAAATCCAACAATACGGTTTTGTTACTGTTTACCACTTCCTCTTGAAAATTATTTTTGGTAATATGAAATATAGACATGGTTTTTCCTCTTTTCTGCGCTGCTATATGTGCATAATGCAATGTTTGTGCCAAGCAGCGCGTAGACACAAACTTAGTATTCTCATTGTTTGTGATATCATGTCCAGTATAACAGAAAATAACAATTGTTCATAGCTTTTCAGTATGACAAATATTGCAGAAGTCATATAATTATAGATCTAAAATGGAAATGAAAGGAGTGTGAAATAATGAAGGTACGGTTTAATGAGGATGAAAATGTAGTAAAGATGGTGAAGGAAGGATTGGTGGCTACTGGTGGTTATTGTCCCTGCCGGATCCAGCGGACAGAGGAAAATAAATGTATGTGCCAGGAATTTAAGGAGCAGATAGCAGACCCAGAGTTTGAGGGGTATTGTCATTGCATGTTGTATTATAAAGAAAAATGATAAGAAATGCTTAGAAAATAGGTAGTTTTGAATTTTTAATAAAAATCACCAGAAGAGTTAGAGTTGCAGTTTGGAGAAAAATATGGGTGAAAAAATGGGTGAAAAAACAATTTGTTATATAGAGAAAAGGAACACTGTGTTCAGGAGGAGGAATTGCCAAAGAGCATTGGTTTTATTGATGGCAGTAGTGGTGCTTTTGGGAATATCATCCTTTCACACAGAGGCAGCGATGGTTAAATTAAATAAATCGAAAATAACAATCTATGTTGGAAATAGTACTACATTAAAATTTAAGGGAATTTCTAAACAAAAGGAAGGGTTAAAGAAGGTTCGTTGGAGCTCTTCGGATAACAGTGTTGTTACCATAAAGACCGGTGGCGGGAAGTCAGAAAAGTCTTACGGTGCCAAAGGATACTTGGTAAGCCTGACAGGAAAGAAGGCCGGGAAGGCTGTGATTACAGCTAAGGCTGGTGACAGAGAGTATAGCTGTAAGGTTATTGTGAAAAGGCCTCAACTTAGCTGTAAAGAGAAAACCCTGCGGGTTGGTAAATCGTTTTCACTGAAAATGAAGGGCTCTGCTGTGAAGGAGTGGACTTCTTCGGATGAAAGTAGTGGTGCTTTTGGGAATATCATCCTTTCACACAGAGGCAGCGATGGTTAAATTAAATAAATCGAAAATAACAATCTATGTTGGAAATAGTACTACATTAAAATTTAAGGGAATTTCTAAACAAAAGGAAGGGTTAAAGAAGGTTCGTTGGAGCTCTTCGGATAACAGTGTTGTTACCATAAAGACCGGTGGCGGGAAGTCAGAAAAGTCTTACGGTGCCAAAGGATACTTGGTAAGCCTGACAGGAAAGAAGGCCGGGAAGGCTGTGATTACAGCTAAGGCTGGTGACAGAGAGTATAGCTGTAAGGTTATTGTGAAAAGGCCTCAACTTAGCTGTAAAGAGAAAACCCTGCGGGTTGGTAAATCGTTTTCACTGAAAATGAAGGGCTCTGCTGTGAAGGAGTGGACTTCTTCGGATGAAAGCATTGTTGTAGTAAACAAAAAGGGAAAAGTGACAGCAATGCAGGCAGGAAAAGGAGTTATTACCTGCAGAACTAAGGATGAAAGGTTCTATCCCTGTTTTGTCACAGTAAAAAAGAGTAAGGCTCATGTTCATAAATATATCAGTGAAGTCACCACAGCACCTACCTGTCATAGTGAGGGAGTAGAAACTTATATCTGTTCCTGTGGCGACAGTTATTCCAAAAATATAGGGGCTACCAATAAACATAATTATGAAACCATAGTGACACAGCCGAAATGTAGTTATTATGGATACACTACGTACTATTGTAAGGATTGTGGCTATTCTTACCAAAGTGATTTTCTTCTGCCTCTGGGGCATGATATGGAAGAGAAGGTGATTCATGAGGTGGATGAAGAACACTGCTATGAATTTGATAAAACCTATAATGTATGTAAACAGTGTGGTTATATGGAATTCTTAGGAGGCGTGGGGATAGAAAAGCATACATTCACTTCTATAGTGGTTCCTCCTACTGATACAGAGCAGGGATATACTTTAGATATTTGTAATGTTTGTGGGGTGGAGAGAAAGAGAGACGATACAGAGGTTTCCGAATAGAAAAAAAGACTATATTAATCCAGTAGGATATTAATGGAGAGATGAAATAAAAACGGAGCTTTCAGCTTATAGCCGAAAGCTCCGTTTACTTACTTTATAATAGTCCACAATAATGTGGGTAAATTACAAAAACTGTAAGAAAAAATATTTGCTTTGCCTTGATTATCTATTGTTAATCAGCTTTGTTAACTCAACTGGCTCAACAATCTTACCATCTTTGTAAACA
>CAZEFX010000074.1:0-14606 GCA_964511525.1 uncultured Jutongia sp. | reverse complement strand
ATGTTCACTCGTGGACAGACACAGATCTGTACCATTACAACATTAGCTCCTTTGTCTGAGAAGCAGAGAATCGATGGATTAGACAGCAATGTAACAGAGAAGAGATATATGCATCATTATAATTTCCCTTCCTACTCTGTTGGTGAGACAAAGCCAAGCCGTGGTCCGGGACGTCGTGAAATCGGACATGGTTCTTTGGCAGAGAAGGCATTAGTTCCTGTACTTCCAAGTGAAGAGGAATTCCCATATGCAATCCGTACTGTATCCGAGACCTTTGAGTCCAATGGTTCTACTTCACAGGCTAGTATTTGTGCATCTACTATGTCTCTTATGGCGGCAGGTGTACCAATTAAGAAGCCGGTTGCAGGTATTTCCTGTGGTCTGGTAACTGGTGATACGGATGATGATTACATTGTATTAACCGATATTCAGGGTCTGGAAGATTTCTTCGGTGATATGGACTTTAAGGTGGCTGGTACTGAGGATGGTATCACTGCAATTCAGATGGATATTAAGATTCATGGTCTGACAAAGCCAATCGTTGAAGAGGCAATCAGACGTACCAGAGAAGCAAGAATGTTCATTTTAGAAACTACCATGCTTCCAGCAATCAGCCAGCCTCGTGAGAAGGTTGGAGAGTTTGCTCCTAAGATTATCCAGATGCAGATTGACCCACAGAAGATTGGTGATGTAGTTGGTCAGAGAGGTAAGACAATCAATGCTCTGATTGAAAAGACTGGTGTAAAGATTGACATTACTGATGATGGTTCTGTATCTATCTGTGGTGAGGATGAGAAGCTCATGAACGAAGCAAAGCGCCTGATTGAGATTATTGTTACTGATTTCTATGAAGGACAGATTCTGGAAGGTGATGTTACCAGCATTAAAGAATTTGGTGCATTCATCGAGTTTGCTCCTGGTAAGGAAGGAATGGTTCACATTTCTAAGATTGCAAAGGAAAGAATTAACCATGTAGAAGATGTTCTGACTTTAGGTGACCATGTAAAGGTAGTTTGCCTTGGCAAGGACAAGATGGGCAGAATGAGTTTCAGCATCAAAGATGTGAAATAAATAAAAAGATAATTTCGGAAAGATAATTTTACAATTAGACTTTTTAAAAGCAGCAAAACATGCTATACTATAATTAGTTTGTTTTGCTGTTTTTTTCTTAGTATTTTTTTCCAGAAAGCAAGCCTTTTTCTTTGGGAAAATTTTGGCAGAAAAATAGCGAAGCATTACGAACTGAGGAGAATGGAGAAAGATATGAAAAATAGCACAGAAAAAAAACATAATCATAAGCTTGGTTATGGCTTGTCCTTAGAAGCAGTGCTGAATGTATGTCATGATATGGCAGGTTTGGAGGAGGCTTATACCTATGGTGACTATCTTCAGAAGAATTCTAAGGAAATTGAAGAGGCAATTGGGGTAGATATTATTTTACCTGTAGCGGATCGGAATTCTTATATTATTAAGAATTTGATTCAGGAAAATGAAGAGAATGAAGTTTTATTATTAGGAGAGTTAGAGGAAGATTTGAATCAGGGCGATGTGATTCAAATCCGAACCCGTATTTGTCATGGGATGAAATATTTGATTTTTGTTCCGCTACCTATATTTGATAAAAGTGCAGATAAACAGATTTATACGGTGTTAGGAAGTAAGGAAAAGCTGAATCGTCATAGTTCCAGTTATATTTTTATGCTGTTGTTTTCTATGCATATTTATTTTAAAGCACAGCATGAAAGAGAAGAACATCAAAAAATGTATGTTTCCATGCTGTCTTTGATGATCTCTGTTATTGATGCAAAGGATCCGGTTACTGCGGGACATTCCCAGCGAGTAGCTGAAATTTCCAAAAATATTGGACATTGGCTGAATCTAAATGAAAAGGAACAGTATGATTTAGAGTTTACAGCATTGATTCACGATATCGGAAAGATTGGTGTGTCGGATTATGTATTAAATAAGCCGAGTGTTTATACTCAGGAAGATTTTGAACAGATGAAGCACCATACTGTCCGTGGAGCCGAGATGCTGGCGGAGGTAGGTCTTGCTACAGAAATTATTGATGGAGTGCGTCATCATCATGAGCGAATGGATGGCAGGGGCTATCCAGATGGTCTTACAGGAGACCAGTTGAATTTGTTTGCAAAAATAATTAAAATAGCAGATGTTTTTGATGCGTTGACTAGTAAACGCCAATATAAAGATGCTTGGAAAATTGAAAAGGCACTGGATATTATTTATAGCGGGAGAGGGACAGAATTTGACCGTGAGATAGCTGATGTTTTTATTGAAAATATGCGTCCGTTAAGCTGGCGTCCTCCTGCGGATGAACAGAGCCGTATGATGTATCATCAGGATCCGATGATTAAGAAGGCGGTTAGTATTACCAATGATATTTATAGTAAATATCGTGATTATATGTCTGTAGGGTATCCAATACCAAGCCGCAAGGCAGATAAAGTAATATTTGATTGTCAAGTGGGATTTATGAATTTTGACTGGGGGGAAAATTTTCAAAATCCAGCCTTTTTAGAGAATAAACCTGTTATTCTTTCGTATGAAAATGAGACAAATAGTCTGTTATTTGGACAGTTTTGTGGAAATGATGGCGTAATGGCAATTTATTACTATTTCTTCCGGGGATTTATTAATATGGGGATTTTCCTGTTGAGAAGCAGCAGCGTAGATTCTGTATTGGAAAAGATTCAGAAATTGTTTGGGGAACCGGTAGAAATTAATTCGGATACTTATGTATATATAGGAAAGAAGTATCGAGTGATTTACTTACATACCTATGATGACAAGGATTTGCTTTGTTATATATCTGATTACATGTGTTCAAATTATGTGTTTGAACAGAAATAATAAGAATTTGGTAGAATGGAGTTAGTCATGGAAACAAAGAAAATTGCCGGAATAGGGATGATGATAGCACTTGCATTTGTGTTAGCTTATGTGGAGTCTTTGCTTCCGCTTTCTTTCGGGATTCCCGGAGTAAAAATCGGACTTTCTAATCTGGTGGTTATGGTTTGTTTGTATCGATATTCCATAAAAGATACCTTTGGAGTGTCCTTAGTACGGATTATATTAGTGGGAATCACCTTTGGGAATTTCTATAGTATGCTATATAGTCTGGCAGGGGGAATGTTTAGTTTTCTGATGATGCTTTTATTAAAGAAGACAAATCGCTTTTCTGTCTATGGAGTTAGTATGGCTGGCGGGGTATGCCACAATATGGGACAGATTGTGGTGGCATCCCTTGTATTAAAGACAAAGCTATTAGTATATTATGTTCCATTTTTATTGATTTCCGGTGTACTTTCTGGAATTGCTATCGGTTTGGTCAGTGGATTACTGATAAAACATTTAAAAGGAAATGATGGAGGGGATTTTTTTTAAACCTTTCCTATTTGAAAAAAGAATAAATAACACAAATTTTTACATAATAAAATAAGAATTTGTGTTATGACTGGATAGAGAGACAAAGCGCAGGTTTTGTCTCTTCTTTTATTTATAGGAAAGTTCAACCTATATAGTAAAAAGGTTTTGTATGTCCTAATGCATAGAAAGGCAGGTTGAAAAATGGAAGATAGTGTAAAAGAATATGGAAGTATGGTGCTGGAGGATAAAGAGGGTGGACGTAAAATACAGATGCTGTCTATTATTGGAGAAATTGAGGGACATGAAAGTGCATCAAATACAACTAAAACTACAAAATATGAACATTTATTGCCCAAATTGGTAGCATTGGAGGAAAGTGATGAGATTAATGGGATTTTATTCGTGCTCAATACTATAGGAGGAGATGTTTCCTGTGGACTGGCCTTGGCAGAAATGATTGCTTCCTTGTCTAAGCCTACAGTGGCTTTGGTGGTTGGTGACAGCCATTCTATTGGTGTACCTCTTTCTGTTGCTGCGGATTATACCTTCATTGCACCTTCTGCTACAGTAATTATTCATCCGGTGCGTATGAGCGGACAGGTGCTGGGAGCACCACAAACCTATGAATATTTCCGTTTGATTCAGGACAGAATAACAGGCTTTATAGCAGAGCATTCCTCCATAGCTCAGGAAAAGTTAGAGGAGATGATGGTGAAGCCGGGAATTTTATCCAGAGATTTAGGAACGATTCTGGTAGGGAAGCAGGCAGTGGAATGTGGCTTGTATCAGGAAGTAGGAGGAATCAAAGAGGCAATACAAAAATTGCATGAATTAATGAAATAGATATGGATGAGTCCCCTTCAAACTTGCATTTGAACTTCAAAAAAGGTATACTATTTGAATATGCGTTGAAATGAAACAGAGGCAGGTAAAGAAGGGGAGTTTGTCTATGTCTATATGGAAAGCAGTAATATTAGGACTGGTACAGGGCTTTACAGAGTTTTTGCCAGTAAGCAGTTCCGGGCATTTGGTGCTTATGAAACAGATTTTAGGTGTAGATTTAGAAAGTGGTGGAATGTTTTTTGATGTGATGCTGCACTTTGGCACATTGATGGCAATTATTGTAGCATTCCTAAATGACATTCAGCACTTATTTACGGAAGGAATCAATATTTGTAAAGATGTAGGTGCTAATATCGGTATTTATTTTTCGGGAAACCCAGGAAAAACAAAGACATATTATAAAATTGTACGAAGCTCTTATCGGAAGTATGTATTGCTTTTGCTGGTATCTACCATACCTACAGGGATTATTGGTATCTTATTAGCCGATTTAGTAGAAGCATCCAATGAAATGGTTTTAGTACCAGCTTGCTGTCTTTTGATAACTAGCGTATTCCTGTTAATTGCGGATTTAGTTGAACCGGGAGAGAAGAAACCGAAAGACGTTTCTTATGCCTCTGCGGTACTAATTGGAATCGCTCAGGGGGTTTCTGCCTTGCCGGGAGTTTCCCGTGCTGGAACCACCATTACTGCCTGCCTTTTGTGTGGATTTGATAAACGGTTTGCGCTAAGATATTCTTTTATCATGTCTATTCCGGCAGTGCTGGGAGCAGTGGTATTAGAAATTATTAAGATGCCTGCATTGGCATTAAGCCAGCTGGATATTGTGTGTTGCATTGTGGCAACATTAATTGCTGCCATATCAGGGTATTTGGCGATTCGTTTTATGATGGCATTGATTCGGAATAAAGGATTTAAAGGTTTTTCCATTTATTGTGCAGTAGCAGGTGCTGCTGCGTTGATTTGGTATTTTGTTTAGGAGGCAAACATGGCGGCAGCAAAGAAAACAACAACCACAAAGGCAGGAACAAAAAAGCCTGCTGCAAAAAAGACAACAACGAAAAAAAACAATAGCAGAGCTGGCTCTGGTACATCCAAGGGAACAAAGCAGCATAAAAGAACCGCAGAGGAAATTAATACATATAAAGACCAGATGGCATTTGAAACAGGAATTACGATTCTTGTGATTAGTATTGTGGCATTATTTTTCTATCTGAGTTATTTTGGTGTTTGTGGAAAATTGGGAACGGTGGTTACCGGAGTAACCTTTGGTTTTTTTGGGTGGATTTCCTGGTTTCTTCCTTTATATGTAGTAATCGGATATATTTTTGCTACAGTAAATCAAGGGGATTTAAGAGTTCCGAAACGGTTGATTAGTTCCGGTGTATTTATGCTGTCTTTGGGAAGCTTGGTGGAATTATTACTTCCGGGAGTGATTTTGACAGAGTATTATAAATGGAATCAGTCTGTGGCAGGCAACTATTTTGAATGTTTATACCTTTCTTTTTGTGACGTAGCACAAAAGGGAAAGGCAAGTGGCGGAATTATTGGAAGATTTTTAGGAGATGCATTAAGCTCGGTAATTGGAAGATGGGGAGCAGCGGCGGTGCTGCTTGCCGTTATTTTGCTATGCGCCTATTTATTCTATGGTTTGGAAATGATGACTGCTCTTCGGAAAAGGAATGCGTATCAGCAGGAGATGGAAGAGGCTTATGAAGAGATTCAACAGGAGGAGGACTATAGGGAACCTTCTTATCGAATGAGACCATCCAATCGTAGAGCAATGCGCAGGACACCGATTAAACCGGCAGAACAGATGCAGGCGGTTAACCTGCAGGAGGCTGGAAAGAGACTGGATGTGTTAGAGCAGGCACAAAAGAAAGCCCAGGAAGAAAGAAAGCTGACACAGACTCCAGCTGTGGAAAATACAGTAGTTCAGGAAGAAAAGAAGATGCCGGAAAAGAAAAATGCCGGAAAGAAAAAGGATGTTCCTACAGGAATGCAGGAAATTTATAGTGATACTGTATTAGAAGAGGTTTCACAAAATCCTTTGATGGAAAAGGCTGTGGTGGAAGAGAATACTGTAGTGCAGGAGAAAGCAGCCATTGAGGAAATTCCGATTTACCGGGAAGAAATGAACCAGAAGTTTGGCTCCTCCCAGAAACCAATGGACTCTTTCGCACATAAGGAAGAGGTTACCGATGTGCGTCCATCTAGTCAGATTGCAAATGAGATGGAAATGGAGGCTGAGAAACCAAAGGAACAGCCGGCAGTTCGCAGACCTAGAAAAGAAAAGACCTCAGAAGAGGTTTCTAAGACCGTGGAGGTTATAGAGGAAAAGAAGGCAGAAGTAAAAGAGATTCCATATCAGTTTCCTCCAATTGAATTATTAGGCTTACCGAAAAAAGCGGTTGCCCAGATGAGTGATGAGAAGCTGCGCATGACAGCGTCCCGTTTGCAGGAAACCTTACAAAGCTTTAATGTGGATGTACAGATGGGGGCAGTAACCTGTGGACCTACCGTTACCAGATATGAGGTACTTCCGGCACAGGGAGTCCGTGTAAATAAGATAACAAATCTGGCAGATGATTTAAAATTAAGTCTTGCTGCCCAAAATATTCGTATTGAAGCACCGATTCCCGGAAAATCAGCAGTTGGTATTGAGGTACCAAATGAGGAGTCCAGTGCGGTGTATTTCCGGGAACTTTTACAGGGAGATTCCTTTGAAAAAGCGAAATCACCAGTTACCTTTGCGGTTGGAAAGGATATTGCCGGCAAGGTAATCGTAACGGATATTGCAAAAATGCCACATCTGCTCATTGCAGGAGCTACCGGCTCTGGTAAGTCCGTTTGTATCAATACCTTGATTATGAGTATTTTATATAAGTCGAATCCAAATGATGTAAAGCTTATTATGATTGATCCGAAGGTAGTAGAATTAAGTGTATATAATGGAATACCACATTTGTTCTGTCCGGTGGTAACCGATCCAAAGGAGGCTGCGGCATCCTTAAACTGGGCGGTTCGTGAAATGATGGAGCGTTATAATAAGTTTAAAGAGCTGGGGGTTCGTAATATTCAGGGATATAATGATAAGATTAAGACGGTGGAAAACGCAGCTGAGGCAGGCTATGAGAAAATGCCATTGCTGGTAATTATTGTAGATGAGTTTGCGGACTTAATGATGGTTGCCTCCAAGGAGGTTGAGGATGCGGTGTGCCGTCTGGCGCAGCTGGCAAGAGCGGCCGGAATTCATTTGATTTTGGCAACCCAGCGTCCATCCGTAAATGTTATTACTGGTATTATTAAAGCAAATATTCCGTCTCGAATTGCCTTTTCGGTTTCCTCCGCCATTGACTCCCGAACTATCTTGGATAAGGGCGGGGCTGAAAAGCTGTTAGGAAAGGGAGATATGTTATTTTTCCCATCCGGTTATTCTGAGCCGGTGCGTTTGCAGGGCGCCTTTATTTCTGATAAGGAAGTCAGCGATGTTGTGGACTTTTTGCGGGATAACAATGAGACACCGGTATATAATGACAAGGTGACGGAAATTGTGGAGGCTCCTTCAGAAGCAGAAGCGGCAGAAGAAAGTAACAAGCCAGACCGGGATGAATATTTTGAGGAGGCTGGAAGATTTGTAATTGAATCAGAAAGAGCCGCTGCAGGTCAGCTACAAAGAAGATTTTCTATTGGCTTTAACCGGGCTGGAAGAATTATTGATCAGCTGCATAAGGCTGGAGTAGTAGGTCCGGCAGTAGGAACCAAGCCAAGACAGGTGCTCATGACCATGGAGCAGTTTGAAAATTATCTGGGGCTGGGTGGTGAAGAAGGAACACCAATCTCTGAGGAGGATTTTCTGGCTGTAGCAGATGATTTTGGAGAGGATATGTAATGAAGGGACTGTTAATAACCAATGGATTTTTGCGGTCAGATAAATTTGTGGAGCATTATGAATGGTTGAAGGAGGCAGGAGCTTCCTATGATATTCAGTTAGATGTCATGGGGAATGATGAAAAGCTGTTCTTTTGTGGCGCAGATTTGTCTTGGATTGACGAATACCAATTCCTTCTTTTTTGGGACAAGGACTTAAGAATGGGAAAACAAATGGAGGCATATGGAGCTGCCAGAGGGATTCCTATATTTAACTCCATTGATGCCATTGGAGCCTGTGATGATAAGTTTGAAACCTGTCATCGAATCTGTTTGTGGAATCAGGAACAGAAAGCAGATCAGATTTCATTACTTCCTATGATTATGGCACCTATGACCTACGGAAATATTGGATATACTAATTTAGATTTTCTAAGGCAGGTAGAAGAGAAGCTTGCTTATCCTATTGTGGTGAAGGAATGCTTTGGTTCTTTTGGTGCTCAGGTATATCTGGCAAAGAATCGGCAGGAATTAGAAGAGCTTACGAAGGGATTGGCAGGTGTCCCATTTTTCTACCAGAAGTTTCATGAGTATAGTAGTGGAAGAGATGTGCGTTTGCAGGTAGTAGGAAAACAAGTGGTAGCAGCTATGTACCGTTATTCGGACAATGGAGATTTTCGGGCGAATCTTACCAATGGTGGAAGGATGGAAATATATGAGCCATCAGAGAAGGAAAAAAAGCTGGCTGTAAAAGTTGCCCAGATTCTGGGATTGGATTTTGCAGGCATAGATTTACTGTTTTCAGAGAATGGAGCAGATATTTTGTGCGAGGTAAATTCCAATGCTCATTTTAAGAATATTCATATTTGTACAGGGGTAAATGTAGCAGAGCATATTATGAAATATATCGCTGGGAAAATAAGTTGAATTTGTGACGAAAGCCCCATGTAGCTATTTCGATAGAAACTTAAAATAAAATGATTAAAAGGAGAACTCCATGAAGGGGATTTTGATTTATTATCCATGGGAAGCAGAGAAAAATAAAGGATTTCTCCAGATGTTTCAGGAGAAAGGGAAAGCCTTTGGGATGGAATTTTCCTATTGTTCTATAGAGGAATATCAACAAAAGCCACTTCCTGATTTTGTGTTAAACCGAACCAGACAGCCAGAGGTGAGTTTCTGGTATCAGGAAAGAGAGATACCAGTATTTCATTCTGGGGAATTAGTTGGGATTGCAAATAATAAATATGCTACTTTGGAATATTTTCGGCAGCATCTGCCACAGTGGGTGCTGGGGGAAAAATGGTGTCCCGAAAGTTCTTTGCTCTCTAAGGAAGAAATAGAAAGAATAATTCTACAAAAAAAGAAATTACCAAAGGACATGGTGATTAAATCCTTGTCAGGACATGGTGGCAGGGAAGTGTTTCTGACTCAGGAGCCTTGGCAGCAAGTGCTGAGCGGTGAGGATTGTCTGTTGCAGGAACGAATAAAAAGTCATAGTCAGGATTTGCGGGTTTACATTTTAGGTGGGGAGATTTATCAAGGAATCCTTCGGACGGGGAAGGAAGATTTTCGCTCTAACTATTCCCTTGGCGGAAGGGTGGAAGCCTATGAACTGAATCATAAGCAGAGAGAATGGATTTATGCCTTTGTTCATGCTTTGCCACAGGAGTGGCTGGGAATGCTGGGGTTGGATTTCATTCTGACAGAGGATGGACAATTACTATTTAATGAAGTGGAAGAAATGGTGGGCTGCCGCATGCTGTATCAATGTACAGAACGGGACATTGTGAAAGACTATATCTGTTGGTTGAAGCATGGATTGTAAAAAACAGATTGTATTTCCAAATAAATATGTTATGATAATAAATAGTGTTATAACTATTTGGTTGTTTTGGATATAACTAAAAACATATAATTCTATTCCTGATTGAAAGAAAAAGGAATAACAAGCCAGAAAGGGCAGAAAGGCGGTACAGATGAAAACAGATATTGAAATCGCACAGGAAGCAAAAATGATTCATATTCGGGAGGTAGCATCCCAGCTGGATATTCCAGAAGAGGATTTGGATTTTTATGGTAAATATAAGGCAAAGCTAACAGATGATTTGTGGGAAAAGGTAAAGGATCGTCCAGATGGAAAGCTGGTATTGGTAACAGCGATTAATCCAACTCCGGCAGGAGAAGGAAAGACCACTACCACTGTTGGTTTGGGACAGGCATTTGGCAAGCTTGGAAAGAAGACAGTCATTGCCCTTCGTGAGCCATCTTTAGGACCATGCTTTGGTATTAAGGGGGGTGCTGCCGGTGGCGGATATGCCCAGGTGGTACCAATGGAAGATTTAAATTTGCATTTTACCGGTGATTTCCATGCAATTACTACAGCAAACAATCTTTTGGCAGCTATTTTGGATAATCACCTTCATCAGGGAAATGCTCTTCGTATTGATCCAAATCAGATTGTCTGGAAGAGATGTCTGGATATGAATGACCGTGTTCTGCGTAATATCGTAGTAGGTCTAGGAAGAAAAATAGATGGTGTGGTTCGTGAAGATCATTTTATTATTTCTGTGGCGTCTGAGATTATGGCGATTCTTTGTTTGGCAGAGAATATGGAGGATTTGAAGGAACGTTTAGGAAGAATTATTGTAGCTTATAATTACGATGGAGAACCGGTTATGGCAAAGGAATTAAATGCTGTAGGTTCCATGGCAGCTCTTTTAAAGGATGCCATTCGTCCAAATCTGATTCAGACGGTAGAGAATACACCAGCATTAGTACATGGTGGTCCATTTGCCAATATTGCTCATGGATGTAATAGTGTTCGTGCAACCAAGACCGGACTGAAGCTGGCGGATTATGTGATTACAGAGGCTGGATTTGGTGCAGACCTTGGTGCAGAGAAGTTCCTTGATATTAAATGTCGTATGGCAGGCTTAAAGCCGGATGCAGTTGTATTAGTGGCAACTGTACGTGCGCTGAAGTATAATGGTGGAGTGCCAAAGGAGGAGCTAAGCACAGAGAATTTGGAGGCATTAAAAAAGGGTATTGTAAATTTAGAAAAGCATATTGAAAATGTGGCAAAGTTTCATGTTCCTTGTGTAGTAACACTAAACCGTTTTGTAACAGATAGCGATGCAGAATTAGCCTATGTAAAGGAATTCTGTGAGAGCCATGGTTGTGAATTTGCTTTGTCTGAGGTATGGGAGCACGGTGGTGAAGGCGGAATTGAACTGGCAAATAAGGTATTAGAGACCTTAGAGAAGAAGGAAAGTAATTTTGCTCCACTCTATGATGTGGAAGAGTCTATCTGTACGAAAATTGAGACAGTAGCTAAGGAGATTTATGGGGCAGGAAATGTTACTTACTCTCCAGCGGCAGCTCAGGCCATTGACCGCTTAGAAAAATTAGGCTATGGAAAGCTTCCGGTATGTATGGCGAAAAACCAGTACTCTTTATCGGATGATCCTAAGAAGCTTGGTCGTCCTCAGGACTTCACTGTAAATATCAGAGAGGTATATGTTTCCGCAGGAGCAGGCTTTGTGGTTGCTATTACCGGTACTGTAATGACTATGCCAGGATTACCACTTCATCCAGCAGCAGAGCGTATTGACGTCAATGAAGATGGTATTATCACCGGTTTATTTTAAGGAAGGTTTACGTTAATCTTCATGAAAGATTTAACAAAAGGAAATCCTTTAAAGTTAATATTGTATTTTGCACTGCCTATTTGTCTTGGGAATATCCTCCAGCTATTTTATAGTCTGGCGGATACCAGGATTGTAGGCAGTTTTTTGGGAGAGAAAGCCTTGGTTACATGGCAATTAATTTGGCAGAGCCCATAGCCTGGGGACTTATGGGATTCCTTTAATTGTTAAAATGCGAAAGATTCTTAAAAATGATTTAAAATAAAGGAAAATGGTTGGTGTCATAGGAAATTTAGGATATAATGAAAATCAATCTGAGAAAGAGGATTGATAGCACAAAGAGTTGCATGAAAAAGGGGGAGAAACTTTGAAGTATGATTATTTAGTGGTAGGAGCAGGGCTTTATGGTGCGGTGTTTGCCCAACAGGCAAAGGCAGCGGGAAAAACTGTTTTGGTGGTGGATAAGCGGCCTAATATTGCAGGAAATATCTATACAGAGAAGATAGAGGGAATCCATGTACATAAATATGGCGCTCATATTTTCCATACCAATAACAAAGAGGTTTGGGATTATATTACCCAGTTTGGTGAATTTAACCGCTTTACCAATAGTCCTGTAGCGAATTATCATGGGGAACTTTATAGTCTTCCCTTTAACATGTATACCTTTAATAGAATGTGGGGAGTCGTTACCCCTCAGGAGGCTGCTGCTAAGATAGAGGAGCAGAAAAGGGAAGCGGGGATTGCAGAACCCAAAAATCTAGAGGAGCAGGCGATTTCTTTAGTAGGTACAGATATTTATGAAAAGCTGGTGAAGGGCTATACGGAAAAACAGTGGGGACGTTCCTGTAGAGAGCTTCCGGCATTTATTATTAAGCGTCTGCCAGTACGTCTTACCTTTGATAATAATTATTTTAATGCATTGTATCAGGGGATTCCTATTGGTGGATATACTAAAATGGTGGAAAATCTGTTGGAAGGAATCGAAGTTCGTCTGAATACAGATTATTTACAAGAAAAAGAAGAATTAGACCAGCTGGCTGGTAAGATAATCTATACCGGAGCCATTGATGCTTATTTTCAATATCAGCTGGGAACCTTGGAATATCGTTCTGTGCGTTTTGAAAATGAAGTGTTGGATATACCGAATTTTCAGGGAAATGCGGCAGTGAATTATACAGATAGAGAGACTCCTTGGACTCGTATCATTGAACATAAGTGGTTTGAGTTTGGCAAGGATGAAAATGGTCAAGAGTTGCCAAAGACGGTAATCAGCAGGGAATATTCTTCGGAATGGAAACCGGGGGATGAGCCGTATTATCCGGTGAATGACGAGAAGAATAGTGTATTATATGAGGAATACAGAAAGCTGGCAAAAAAAGAAGAAAAGGTAATATTTGGCGGTCGTTTAGGCGAATATAAATATTATGACATGGATGCAGTGATTGCTAGTGCCTTAGAAATGAGCAGGAAGGAATTGACTTAAATAAGACTTGGATAAGGGATTGTTAATCTTGACATGTTATGCGGAATAATTTACAATAAGAAACGTTTTTAATAAGCGATAATAGAATAAGTACCTGTACATAGTGTAAATCTAGAAGCTATTTACATGGAAGTGATTTACAGGTAATGGAAAGGTTTGGTGTTTATATGGCTAGTAAACGTAAAAATAAGAAGAAAAGTATTATGGAACAGAAGCGTGTGGAAGGTGTAGCAGCTGGTAATGCAATCACAGCAAATACTACCGTGGCAAATACTCCGGTAGAAGCTCCTAAGAAAAAGGAAGTAGAGAAGAATCTGTATCTTCAGTACAATAATTTAGAATTTAGTGATAAGGTGTTGTATGAAGCTGCTATTCAGGATTATTGTGAAAAATCCGGTGCTTCTCAGGAAGAAGTACAATCTATTACATTATATGTAAAGCCGGAAGAAGGTAAGGCATACTATGTAATGAATGAGGATGGCGAGAAAAACGGCTCTATTGATTTATAAAAAGAATAATCTGGCACTATAAAAAACACAAAAACTGGCAGTTTTCATACTGTCAGTTTTGTTTTATTGTATAGAAAATTTCACATGGGAGGTTGAAATAAAATGAAAGAACAGAAAATTATGAACAAAACTTCTATGACAGGAAATGTGTCAGAGAATATGAGTCCGTCGGTTTATAGTAAAACTTTAGAACTTACTATGACAGCATTGTTTATTGCATTGACTTATGTAGCCACGGCATTTATTAATGTTCGGATTCCCTTTTTGGCAGCCAATGGTGGTTTGATTCATTTAGGAAATGTCCCAGTGTTTATTGCAGCTGCTATTTATGGGCGTCGTACAGGTGCTTTTGCCGGAGCATTGGGAATGGCAATGTTTGATTTGTCCTGTGGCTGGGTGGCATGGGCTCCATTTACATTTGTGATATGCGGTCTGATAGGCTTCGTTTATGGAAGTATTACAAAAGAAAAAAGAGGAAAGCTTTCCTTGATTTTCGGAGTGATTATTGCAGCAGTTATAAAAGTAGCAGGATATTATATTGCAGAGGGAATTATTTATGGAAACTGGGTTGTACCGGTTACATCTATTCCGGGAAATCTGGTACAGATTGGAGTAGCAGGTATCATTGCTGTTCCTTTGATTTTAGTATTGAAAAAAGTTTTACCTAATGGATAAATGTCAATGAAAATTCGTTAGTTAGCTGAAAGGAGTGTCCATTAAAATGAATGTTTCATCATACGAAAATAAAAATTTACTAATTATGACACCGGGACCAACCCAGGTGGCAGAAAATGTTCGACAGGCTAGAAGCTTAGTAACTACCAATCCAGATTTGGATTTAGAATTTTATGATTTTTATAGGGA
>CAZEFX010000073.1:0-15128 GCA_964511525.1 uncultured Jutongia sp. | reverse complement strand
ATCCATGCAGCTTACCGGTGCCAGACTGCCTTCTGTCGTTCTAAGAATCATACCCACGGTATAATCCTCCGGCTCCTTTGTTAATAAATAACCACCCTGTGGTCCACGAATACTTCTTACTAATCCAGCTTTGTTTAACGCAGAAATAATTTGTTCTAAATATTTATCTGATATGTCCTGTCTGGATGCAATCTCTTTAATCCGAACAGGTCCCTCTCCATCGTGCATTGCAATGTCCAGCATTAACCGAAGAGCATATCTTCCCTTTGTGGATATTTTCATAACATAACCATGCCTTTCTTTTCTCTCATATACGCATCATTGTTTTTCCTTTTTCCTTGTTTGCCAAAGAAAAACTTCGCAAAACAAATCCCTTTCATTATACCTAATCTCCCACAAATTTACTATAGTATTTTCCATGGAATTTCTTTTTTTACTATGCCTTTTCTATATAGAAAAGAGGCTGTGTACCAAGTACACAGCCTCCCATATCATAATCGTTTATGAATTATTTTACTTTTACCTTAATGGTAGCTTTCTTCTTATTATAAGTAGAAACCTGAACCTTATAAGTTTTCTTCTTTGCCTTCTTAGCAACAGAAATTGTTACCTTACCATCTGCTACATAAGCACTTACTTTTGCTTTCTTCAAAGCCTTTGCATTCTTAATAGATGTGCTGTAAGATGCTGCGTTAGCAGGATTGAGAGAATACTTCACTGAAGCAGATTTTCCTCTCTTAATTGTAACTTTCTTCTTTGCTACTTTCAGCTTCTTAGGAGCTTTCTTAACTGTTACAGTAATGGTCTTAACTTTCTTCTTACCAACCTTGATGGTAATCTTAGCTGTACCAGGCTTCTTAGCCTGAATTACACCCTTCTTAGAAACAGTAGCTACTTTCTTCTTAGAAGTGCTGTATTTTGCCTTCTTAGCCTGTTTCTTAGTAAGAACACCTGTAATTTTATGTTTCTCTTTTGCACCTAAGGTTAACTTGTTTGGTGTAGCCTTCTTTGTAGAGGTCTTAACCTTAGAAACCTCAAATCCATATGCCTTTGCATCTTCATTGTTAGATACAAGTACAACAGCAAACTTATTTCCGTCTAAAGTAAGAGTCTTCTTCTGAAGCTCTGCACCATAGTACTTAGAAGACTTACCATTTCCATCAATTACATATAAGTAATCACCATTCTTATCAATGAATGTCTTCTTATTGAAGGTTGCTTTAATAGTACCAATGTTTCCAGCAGCCTTGTAACCGTATACTGAAACTTCACCAGCCTTATAGTTATGCTTAGACTTAGGAGCCTTGTTGCTGTAGCTTGGATTTACTACCATTACAGACTCCTGATAAGAATCAGAGCTGGTTTTTCCGTTAATTTCTGTCTTTACTACCAGCTTATAGTATGCATACTGATATGAAGATGCAGAATCAGTATATGGAGATGCAATTGCAGGAGCTTTTACAGTAACACTAGCAGCCTTTGCATCCTTTCCTTTTACTGTCTTTGCTTTAACCCAGTCATCAGTCTTCATGTCACTTACATACCACTGGTACTCTAAGGTTGCATCCTTTGGTGCAGTTACCTTACCGGTCAACTTCACTTCACTGCCGGCAAAAGTAGCGTCAGTAGAGGTAGTTACCTTTTCAATCTCTACTACAGATGGTTTTGATAAGGTGAAATATACTCCACACTTTTCGCCTTCTGTAGATGCTACTAAGAGATAATCGCCATACGAGTTCTTATCTACTGCAGCAATAGTGTACTCTGCTGTAGTTGCTCCAGGGATTGCTACATAATCATCATCTGTATAGTAATCATCATCTCCATCAGAATACTCATATTCCTTATACTGATACCACTGATAAGTAATATTAAATCCCTTCTTACAGCTTGCAGAAGCCTTCATAGTTACAGAAGCTCCAAGGTCAGCCTTATAATCAGTCTCCTTGGCAGTCAGCTTCAGGTTTGTATTAAAATAGAGATAGTATCTTACTGTATAGGTTTCTACTGTATTTGATACCTTACAGGTATAATAACCAACTGTATCCTTTGTTACAGCAGCTACAGCATAGGTTGCTGCTGTTCCCTCATAAATCAAATCTGCAGCAGCAGTACTAGACTCCTCTGCATTGAAATACCACTGATAGGTTGTTGGATACTGAGGATCATCAATAGATGTTGCATCTAAAGTATATGCCTTATTATAAGTAGCGGCAATACTCTGGATACTATTAGAAGATTCACCTACTGAATAAAACTGTGCAGCACTCTTTCTAGATAACTCAAACCATACATTTTTAGATTCGCCTTCGCTATCCTTTACGTGACAGTAATACTCACCAAAGTCAACCTTACGGATTGGATTAATAGTATAGGTTGCTGCTGTCGCACCAATAATTGCCTGATCTCCATAATACCACTGATAAGTAATGGTTCTTCCTGCCTTTGTAGCAGCAGTAACACCCATAGTTACACTTTCGCCAATGGCCTTTTTCACATAGGTATCTGTAGCAGCTTCTACTGTCAGATTATTTTCCTTTGGCTCTAAAATAAGGAATGTTAACTCATCTAAAACAATATTTCCATTGTAAATTGCTTCACAATAATAGGAACCATACTGCCCCTCTGCTAATGCAGCGATATTTAATGTAGTTGTATTATCTGCAGCACCAATATGCTGGTATTCATAGCCATTCTGTGGAAGGAAATACCAAGCATATTCCAGCGCTAAATTGTCTGGATTAGAGAAATTTGCTACCATGCTGACTGCTTCACCTTCATCCTTACGGAAAACGCTATCACTGCCGTAGGTTCCATTTACCTTGCTGTACATTCTTAAACGGAAAGATACGGTCTGAGCATCTCCTGTCTTCTGGTTAATAACCTCACATGCATAGGTACCAAAGCTGCTAAGATTGAGGTTTGTTAAAGCTAAAGAATCTGTTGTCTGTCCAAGTAATTTTTCATCATAGTTTGTACTAGCATAGCTTGAACCGTAATTAAAATACCACTGATAGGTATAGGTAGCTGTAGCATCATCAGAATGAGGACGTACCTGGAAGGTCTGTGCATCTCCTACCTTCTTATATACGTCTGTAGGAGTCAGAGCCTCTACATAGAAGTTATCATTCTGACGAATAGAGAACTGAATAGTAACCTCATCATATCCATTTGTTGCTTTACAGTAGTATGTACCATATACACTTTCATTTGCTACATTAACAGAATAGGTTGCTGCTGTCTGACCTTCAATAATATCCTCTCCCTTATACCACTTATAAGTTACAGGATATGCTGCAGCAGACTCAATAGCTACTGCTAAATCAGCAGTTTCTCCAATATTCTTGCGAACAAAGTTGTCGGTTGGTGTATTTACCTTCCAACCACGGTCTTCCTGAATATAGTAATCTACATATACAGTCTCAACACCATCAGAAACCTTTACAGTATATCTACCGAAATCTGCTGCGGTTAATGCATTGATAGTATAAGATGCACCTGTCTGACCAGCAATCTGCTCTTCCCCTCTATACCATGTATAAGTAATTGGGTTTAAAGCAGGTGTATTGGCATGGTGACTTGCATTTGCAGTCAAGGTTACTGGTGTATTCAGAGCTGCCTTAATATTCTCTTTTGTTCCATATGCCCATAATCCGGTATATACATAAATACTAAATTTTTTTGAAATAGAAGCCACTTGATTTGCGGCAACGTTCATATCTGTACCAACTGGATACATAGAAACATAACAACGATATTCTCCCTGCTTCTCATTTGCATCTAAAACAACCTGATAGCTATCTGTAAATGCTGTAGCACCCAGTGGAAGAATTGGAAGGTTAACCCATGTACCCTCTGACTCATTATACTGCTGCCATTCATACTTCACCTGATACTTTGCTGCATCATAGGAAAGTCCCTCTACCTTCATATTGATAACAGAACCAGGACTCTTTACATAAGTTTCGGATACATTGTAAAGCTTTAAGCCTGTCTCTTTATATACATAATAGGTAAGAGTTGCCTTGTCTGCTTCTGCACCATTAGCATCCTTAATAGTAATCACACACTTATAATTTCCATTATTTACAAAATCTGTATCTGTATTAAAGACACCTGTAGTATAAGTAGCACCTGTAGCACCTGGAATATCAGTATACTCATAGGTAGCTGCATTACGCTGCTGCCACTGATAAGATACAGTATATCCCACCTCAGGAACTGCATCTGCATGAAGAGTAGCAGTCTGTCCTACCTGAACATACTGAACCTGCTCTACCAGATTATCTTTCAGAGTATAAGGACTCTTCTTATAAAGATATACCTGTGTTGATGTAGAAAATGCATCTTCTCCTTCACCAATAGTAAAGCCTACACGGATCGTTGCTGTAGAAGACATTCCTGAATTAATAAAGTTCTTTCCTAATACGGTATAGGTTAAATCTGCACTGTTTGTTCCAATATTGACAAATTTGGAAATACCAGCATCTTCTGTTCCTGATTCAGATACAGACCACTGCCATGTCACATTCTCTGTCACCAAATCATACTCTTCATCCACAGAGTCATACTTATAGACATTTGCAGTATAAGATACAGTAGTTCCCGGCTTTATGGTCTTAGAACTGGTATCTAAATCAGTATAGTATCCTTCCCCAAGAGAATACAAATCTTCGATACTGATTCCCTTGTTTGTACTGTCATTTTTGACAGTCGCTTCTGCTGCCTTCACATTAGATGGCAGGTTGGTTGGGATTGTCATAGCAACTGCTAAGGCAGCAGCTAGCACTCTTGCCCACTTTCTTCTCATAAATCTTCCTCCTTATGATTTTATTTACCAGCCTGTTAGGTGATTCGTTTCTGGCTGGCAGGTAAATTTTGCAGAGTAATTTCTCTGCGTATACATCTTTCATTTTAACTCTTTGTTCACAGTTCCGTCAATGTTTTTTCATATAATTAATCATTTTCGTAACTTTTAACAAGATATTCGGTATTATTTACATTAATTCAATACTTTTTATTTTTTTCTAGCTACAGCCTAATATCTCTTTTGCCTGTTGGATTCTATCCTTTGTAGGTGGTTCTACTCCTTCCAAAGGATATTTTATTCCCAGCTTTTCCCATTTATACACTCCCATGGTATGATATGGCAAAACTTCTACTTTTTCTACATTATCCAATGTATCAATAAAATCCTTCAACCGCTGCAGATATACCTCATTATCACTGCCCCCGGGCACTAAAACATGACGTATCCAGACAGGCTTCTTTTGTTCTGATAAATAGTTCGCCATATCCAAAATATTTTCATTATCCCGTCCTGTCAGTTTCTTATGCTCCTGTTTATCAATCTGTTTGATGTCTAATAGAAAAAGATCCGTCAGGGATAATAGCTGCTGAAATTTAGAAAAGAATGGCTCCTGTCTCGTAAAAGGATTCCCACTGGTGTCTACCACGGTATGAATTCCTTTTTCCTTTGCCAGAGTAAACAGCTCCAGCAAAAAATCAATCTGCAGTAAAGGCTCTCCCCCGCTTACGGTGATTCCTCCCTCCTGTCCCCAATAGGTACGATAGCGCCATGCCTTGTCCAAAATTTCCTGAGGGGTATATTCTGTTCCTACAGAACCATCCCAGGTATCCGGATTATGACAAAATCCACATCGCATATTACAGCCGGAGACAAAAACCACAAACCGTACCCCCGGTCCATCTACAGAACCAAAGGTTTCAAAAGAATGTATTCTTCCTGTACTCATATCAACACCTTGCCTTCTTAATTTAATTCTTATTTATAATAACTTTTCTCAAAAATAATGCAACAAATTCTTTATTTTTCCATAATATGAGAGTCAAATAAACGGCTAGTGCAATTTTGCATCTAGCCGTTTGACCTTGTATATAAAGCAGTATTTCTAGTCCCAATTACAATCTTGCATGGAATGTTCTTAAAATTACGTCTTCCTGCTGTTCTCTGGTTAAGTCGATAAACTTCACGGCATATCCGGATACACGAACCGTAAAGTTTGCGTACTCTTCCTTCTCTGGATGCTCCATAGCATCTTTTAACTTCTCAATACCAAATACATTTACATTTAAGTGATGTGCACCCTGATCGAAGTAACCATCCAGTGCGTATACCAGATTCTTGATTCTTTCTTCCTCACTATGACCTAATGCATCTGGATTCATTGTCTGGGTATTGGAAATTCCATCTAATGCATACTCATATGGAAGCTTTGCAACAGAGTTTAATGAAGCTAGAAGACCATTCTGCTCTGCGCCATAGCTTGGGTTCGCACCCGGTGCAAAAGACTCTCCTGCTTTTCTTCCATCTGGAAGAGAACCCGTTGCCTTTCCGTACACTACATTAGATGTGATAGTCAAAATAGATGTGGTATGCTCTGCATTACGGTAGGTTGGATACTTTTTCAGTTTCTCCATAAATGTCTTCAACAGCCATACTGCAATGTCATCTGCTCTATCATCATCATTACCATAACGAGGGAATTCTCCTTCGGTTTCATAATCAACAACTAAACCGTTCTCATCACGGATGGTCTTAACCTTTGCATACTTAATAGCACTTAAGGAATCTACTACATGAGAGAAACCTGCGATACCTGTTGCAAAGGTACGTCTTACATCCGTATCAATCAATGCCATTAAGGATGACTCATAGTAATACTTATCATGCATATACTGAATCAGATTTAAGGTATTTACATATAAACCTGCTAACCAGTCCATCATCTTGTCATATTTTGCCATTACTTCATCATAATCAAGATATTCAGAAGTAATTGGTGCATAAGCAGGACCTACCTGATCCTTGCTCTTCATATCAATACCACCATTAATGGCATAATTTAAGCACTTTGCCAAGTTGGCACGGGCACCGAAGAATTGCATTTCCTTACCGGTCTGTGTTGCAGATACACAACAGCAGATGCTGTAGTCATCTCCCCATACCGGACGCATCACATCATCATTCTCATATTGGATAGAGCTTGTTTCAATAGAAATATACGCTGCATAATCCTTAAAGTTCTTAGGCAGTCTGGATGAATACATTACAGTTAAGTTAGGCTCTGGAGAAGGTCCCATGTTTTCCAGGGTATGAAGGAAACGATAACAGGTCTTTGTAACCATGGAACGTCCATCCTGTCCTAATCCACCAACTTCCAAAGTTGCCCATACAGGATCTCCGGAGAACAATTCATTGTAAGACTGGATACGTCCAAACTTCACCATACGAAGCTTCATCGCAAAATGGTCAATAAGCTCCTGTGCCTGAGCCTCTGTTAAAATCCCCTTCTTCATATCTCTTTCAATATAGATATCTAAGAAGGTAGACACACGTCCCACACTCATAGCAGCACCATTCTGGGTCTTAACTGCTGCCAGATAACCAAAGTACAGCCACTGAACAGCTTCCTTTGCATTCTGTGCAGGCTGGGAAATATCATAGCCATAAATCGCAGCCATTTCTTTCATTCCCTTTAATGCCTTAATCTGCTCAGCGATTTCTTCACGAAGACGAATCACTTCTTCAGACATGGTACCATTTCCACAGTTTGCTAAATCCTTCTGCTTATCAGCCACCAGATAATCAATTCCGTATAATGCCACACGACGATAATCACCTACAATACGACCTCTTCCATAAGTATCCGGAAGTCCAGTCATAATTTTATTTCTTCTTGCCAGACGCATCTCAGGAGTATATACATCAAATACAGCCTCATTATGAGTTTTATGATACTTTGTAAAAATCTTGTGCAGCTCTGCATTTGGTTCATAACCATACATAGTACAAGACTCTTCTGCCATCTTAATACCACCGAATGGCATAAATGCTCTCTTTAATGGTTTATCTGTCTGTAAACCAACTACCTGCTCTAAATCCTTCAGCTCTTCACTAATATATCCTGCACCATGGGAAGTCAGGCTGGATACAATATCGGTGTCCATATCAAGAACTCCACCCTTTGCACGCTCTTCCTTCTGCAGCTTCTGCAATTCTCCCCATAACTGATTGGTTGCTTCTGTTGGTTCTGCCAGGAAAGAGGCATCCCCATCATACATGGTATAGTTATTCTGAATAAAATCTCTTACATTTACTTCTTCCTGCCAGATTCTACCCTGAAATCCATTCCACTGTTCTCTCATCTTGCTTGTTCCTCCGTTTCTATCATAGTAATTCATTCGCTTTTAAACCACGTCTCTGATACTAACATGACAACGGCACAGAATCAATAAAACTAATCGAGAAATTTTCACCAAAATGCATTTTTGTGTAAAGTGAACGATTTTTGAGTATGTTTTTCCATATTTAGTTGTTGCTATAGTCTATCAAACAAAATATTGGGATTCGATATATATTTTTAGTTATACTTCATATAATCTCTTTTTATCCATCCATAGCTTGTTGTAATAATTCTATCACTAAGGCATATTCCTGCCATGCCTTTTCCATACTTATTTCCAGCTGTTCCCACTGCTGCTGCCTTGCATTTTTTACTACCTCATCACAGGCTAAAAACAAGGCTTTCATCCCCAAAGTACCAGCCATCCCCTTTAAGGGATGAATCTGTCCCAACACTTCCTGATAATCTTTCTCTTTTAATGCCTGTCTGGCATTTTCCATATGCTTATCGGCAATAAATTTCATTAAATACTTTTCGTATAATTTCTCATTATCAGAAAAACGCTTGACTCCTTCTTTATAATTAATATATGGTTTCTCTAAAATTTCTTTTCTCATAAGTATCACCTCTTTCTATTCAGTTCTTTTCCCTGCATTCCTTTCCTCTATTATAGCAAAGTTATTCACTGTCTTCCACTGAATCCAGAGCCTTTTCTCTCCCACGGTGATTTTTTCTACAAATTTTTTTATAAATAACTGTTTCTCCTGAGTGTGCATCTTCTTTAACCCCTTATCCCCTCCAAAGCTCTCCTGATTTTCCCATAAATTTCTGCATATCTCCCATAGCTTCTCTTCTGCAATTAACACCTCTGCATCTCCATGCTTTTCTCTGCAGCAAAGAAATTCCTTTTTTCTTCGATGCCGGCATAAAGCTTTTTTGCAGATACTACATTTGGTTACACCGTGAAACAAATGGCGTTCTCCTTTTCTCTTTCCATAGCCTGCGCTTCGTTCCTGCAGCCTTTGAATTTTTCTATATAAATCTCCAGAAATAATAGCAGGATGCATTTCTTCTTGCACTCTCCACTGCTCTCTGGAAATTGTTTTTGACCGAAATCCATCCTCATATGTATTCTCATACTTATGCCATACCTGACATCCCATATAAACCGGATTATGAATAATACGCCATACTTTTGAGGAATTCCATTGTGTTTTTCTTTTACCATTTTTACTATTCTTTTCCTCCAAGGATATTTTTTTTGCAATTTCCACCATATTCCACCCTTCGGATGCCATCTGGAAAATCTTCTTTACAACTTCTCCCTCCTCTTGCTCAATTACAAATCGACCATTATTTCCTTTCCGGTAACCATAAGGTGCTTTTGCTACAGCATATTGACCTTCCTCTTTTTTTGCTGCAATGCTTTGCTTCACCTTTCTGGAAATATCCCTGCAATAATATTCATAAAAAATACTTTTTACCCCTAAAAATAATTCTTCCCCCTTCTGCTTTCTGCTATCATATCCATCCCCTATGGAAATCAACACCACAGGATATTTCCTCATGGTATGCTCTCTAAATTCCGATAGCTGTAAATGATTCCTTGACAATCTGGAAAAATCTTTAATTACTACTGCCTGTATTCTTCCCAAAAAAATATTAGCCAGCAGCTTTTGCACTGCTGGCCGTTCCAGGTTTGTCCCTGTATATCCCTCATCGGCAAAAATCCGAACCTGCATCTTTGATAGCTGTCCATCCTTAGAAATATATTCCTTTGCCAGCTGAATCTGATTGGCAATGCTCTGATTTCCCTTCTGGGAATTTTGTATCATATTCTTTTTTGAAATTCTTGCATAAATGGCAACAATGGGACTCCTTTGTTTTGTCATTCCCTCTCTCCAGAATATACGATTAAAATCAATTCATTTATTATTATGTCTTTTTTCATAAAATATTCTTTCAATGCTTATTTTACATAACTTAACATTTCATCAATAAAGCTTAGTCCTACCTTATATAAAACAAATAAAATCGTTACTGACAGCAACAACACCAAGGTCTGATACAACAGATAGCCCCTTGCAAAATTCTTTTTGTCATATGGCGTTTTGGGATTAATGGCAAGAATCAAGGCATAAATAAATCCTACTATGGGGATATTTAACCAGCAGATACTTAAAAACCACTGGCTAACAGAAGCATAATTCATCATACCTTCTGAAACAACCATCCTTTTGGCAGGAGTTCTCGTGGCATATTCTGCCTGCTTTCTTTCCCTTGCCTCCTTTGAAATCTGTACCTTTTTCTGAGCGACTTGATTTTGTCTTCTTCCGGGACTAGAGGAGGTATTATATTCTGCCTTAGCTCTTCGCTTTCTCTCCAACAGCTCCTGCTGCTTTGCAGCCCGTTCCTGCCTGCTAATCAGATTATCTTTTTCTTTCATTCCCCTGTCACCTCCTACTCTGGAACAGCTTCTTCCTGTCCATCCTCTGTATCGGCCTCTGCCTGACCGGCTTCATAATCCTCTTTCGTCGGCAAAGCCAAAAGCTGGGCTCTATAATTAATATACTGACTATACAACTCTTCATATTCTTCATATTCCTTGCAGGCTTCCACAGCCTCTGAAGCCTTGGACAACAAGTTATATAAATTATCCGGTTTATATTTGTGCTTTAATAGCTTCTGAAGACGTGTTTTTGCTAATGCTATTCTAGTCTTTTTTGTCTGTTCTTCTCTAGCAAGCTGTGATTGTTCTGCAGACTCTTCTGCCAGCCTTTCATTTTCTTCTCTTTGCTGTGCTTCGTGAGCATTCACAACATCCTTCCAAGCTGTAGTTTCATCCTTCAGACTATTATATTTATCGGTACAGCGTGTGGAATACTCCTTCCTTACCTTATCATCGGATATGGTAGCAATCATGGTTTTCAGTTCTGTGTATGCCTGTTCCAAGTCATAGTAATCAGCCATGCTGGTAATGGTCATTTTTTCAAATTTTAATAACTTTTTCAGAACCTTCTTCTCATATACACTTTCCTTAGCACCGCTGACATATTCCGATGTCTTTTCCAGAATCTTCGTTGCAAAATAGTCCTTTCCATAGGTTCTTGGATAGTCTCCACTCACTTCCGTTCCTTCAATAATCTTACCCTCGCTATCATATTTTGCCAGACGGATGGTTTCTGGAACCTCGAAATCCTTCACTTCCTTATTCCGATGGATTTCATTCATATAATTTTTCCAAATCACACCAGGTATAGAAGCACCGGATGCTCCCGGCATAGCCCGTGGAGTATCATAACCAGCCCATACAACAGTAGAGTAATGGGCTGTATAACCGCAAAACCATACATCCTTACTAGAATTGGTAGTTCCTGTCTTTCCGGCAGCAATATGATTCCCATCTAATTTTAAAGCTCTTCCTGTTCCATAGCTTTCATTAATAACACCCTTTAAAACATCTGTCATTAACCAGGCTGCGTCTTCCGAATAAACCTGAGTAATCGCCTCCGCATCCTTATAAATCGTTCCATCCGATACGTGTTCGATTTTGCGGACACAGGTACGGTCACTATACATTCCATTATTGGCTAAAGTGGCATACCCCTTTGCCATATCCACCACACGGACACCTTCTGTAAATCCACCAAGGGATAATGCCATATTTCCATTGTCCACATAGCTTAAGTTATGAAAACGCATTTTTTCCAAAAAGGACATACCATATTCCGGAGTAATGGTTTCCAGAACCTGCCAGGCAATAGTATTAATAGAACGGGCTACCGCTTCCCGGACAGATACATCTCCCATATAAGAACCGCCTGCATTTTTTGGACCATCCTTAATGGCATGGTCATCCACCTCTGTGGATGGAGAATAGGCTCCTGACTCAAAGGCCGGTGCATAGTCAATTAACGGTTTAATGGCACTACCTGACTGTCTTGCAGAAAGATAGGCTCTGTTATATGCATCCTTTGTGCCACGTCCACCAACAATAGCGACTACGTAATTGGTATTATTGTCTACACAAACTGCCGCCCCCTGTAATGCATACTTTCCATCCTCGCTCTTTTCCCGATTATAGGATAGTCCTGTATCCACTGCCTTTTGAAGTTTTTTCTGCATTTTCGGATTAATGGATGTATAAATTTTATATCCACCGGAACGGATATCTTCACATTTCTGACCATAATCTGCGGAATATTTTTCGCTATATTCCTCGTACTCTTCCTTATCCTGGAAGGTATACTGGAATGGGAAATTTTCCTGCTCCATTAAAGATAATGCCGCACAATGAACAGCATAGCTTACCACATAGCTCTCACTAGATGCCTTTTCTGTCACCTGAAGCACATCAATCTTTGACTTAACCGCCTTCTTATACTCTTTCTTTGTAATTGCCTCTTCTTTCAGCATGGTAGCCAGCACTTCATTTCTTTTTGCTAAAGCTGCATCTGGATTGGTAATGGGATTATAGGCAGAGGGACTATTGGAAAGACCAATGAGCAATGCCGCCTCTTCCGGCTCCAGTTCCGAAGCTTTTTTGTCAAAATAGAACTTGCTGGCAGCACCAACACCATAACAACGGTTTCCATAATAATTACTGTTACAGTAAAACTCCATAATTTTATCTTTTCCAAACTTGGTCTCCACTGTAGGTGCCAGCAATATTTCCGCAATCTTTCGGGTAAAGCTCTGCTCCTGTGTCAAAAGATTATTCTTAATGACCTGCTGGGTAATGGTACTACCACCCTGGGTAATTTCTCCGTTGTTTTTTAACAAAGCAACTCCTGCACGCATGGTGGCCAGATAATCCACTCCACCATGGGTTTTAAAACGCTTATCCTCCACCGCAATATAACCATCGATTACATAAGGAGAAATATTGGAAATCTTTACATATTTATATTGTCCTGCATTAACAGAACCAACCTTTTTTCCTTTATAATCATATACAATAGTATCTTCATTCATAATGAAGTCTTCTTCGTTCATGGTTACTAAATTATCAAATACAACTTCTCTTGCCTCTGTAAACATTGGCATCATCTTCACATAAACACAGACTCCTGCAATGATACAAACCAATAAAATAGATGCTAATATTCCCATAATTGTACCTAAAATATTAGACACAATTCCCAAATAACTTCCTATGGAACCGATGATAATTTTCAGAACTGCACCAATCTTCTGGCCTATCCTATTCCCCATACGTATCTCCTCCGTACCTTTTCTTTCACTTCTTTTGCAATAACGATCTATCTTTTCAAAGCTTTTAGCCCAAAACACAAAATGTCATAATATTATACCGCTAACCAGTGCAATTATCAAGTTGACACCCCTAAAAAGGTAGACTAAAATAGAGATACTTGCGCTTTTTAAGAGAGATTTTACAGAAATGAATGGAGATTTTACTATGCAGAACGAAAATAAAAGAACCCACTTTGGTTTTATTGGCCTGGGACTGATTGGTGGTTCTGTTGCCCGCAGTCTTCGCAGTATTTTTCCAGAAGCAGATATTCTGGCCTATAACTACTATGAAACCAAGCCAAATCCAAATCTGGAACTGGCACTTTCGGATGGAGTTCTTTCCCGGATAACCATTGATTTTTCTGATTTCAGCCAATGTGATGTTATCTTTTTATGTACTCCGGTATTGACAAATATTGCCTATCTAAAACGTCTGAAACCGATTATAAAGGAAGGCTGTATCCTAACAGATGTAGGAAGTGTAAAGGGAGACATTCATGCTGCTGTAGAAGAGCTTCAATTAGAGCATTGCTTCATTGGCGGACATCCTATGGCAGGTTCCGAAAAAATTGGTTATGCCAATTCTGATACTGCATTTTTAAATGGATGCTATTACATATTAACACCAACAAAGCAGGTGCCGGAAGAATCAGTGAAATGGATGCAGGATTTTGTTCAGGCTGCCGGTTCCAACTGCGTTACTATTGATGTAAAGCAGCATGACCGGGCTACTGCCGGAATCAGCCATGCTCCTCATGTGATTTCTGCTGCCTTGGTAAATGCAGTTCATGACCGGGACACAGAAGGAATCTACCAGCTTCTGGCAGCAGGCGGATTTAAGGACATTACCCGTATCTCCTCTTCTTCCCCTGATATGTGGCAGCACATTTGCCTTTCCAATAAAGAATGTATCTTAGAATTTTTAGAAGAATATATGGATATTATTGCTAAAATAAAAGAAGACATTAAAGAAGACCGCAGCGAGGAAATCCGTGCTTTCTTTGCCAGTGCAAAGGAATACCGGGATAATCTGATTAAATAAAATAGAAAGGATTTCGATTATGAGTATACTGGATGGCTTAAATCCTGAACAGGAAAAAGCAGTAAAACATTATAAAGGACCTCTACTGATACTGGCGGGTGCCGGCTCTGGAAAAACCCGGGTACTAACCCACCGTATTGCCTATTTAATTGAACATCATGACGTCAATCCCTATCATATTCTGGCTTTGACCTTTACCAATAAGGCAGCGGGAGAAATGAGAGAACGTGTGGATCAGATTGTAGGATATGGTTCAGAAAATATCTGGGTCAGCACCTTCCATTCTACCTGTGTCCGTATTCTGCGCCGCTACATAGAAGCCTTAGGCTACAACCGCAATTTCACTATTTATGATAGTGATGACCAAAAGGCATTAATGCGGGATATTATTAAATTTCTCCAGCTGGACCCAAAAAAATTTAAGGAACGTGCCTTTCTTGGTGCCATCTCTTCTGCTAAGGATGAATTAATTTCTCCCGAAGAATATGAACGTCGTGCTCAGGGAGATTATATGAAGGAAATCTATTCCCGGGCTTACCGGGAATATGAAAAGCGGCTGCGGGATTCCAATGCATTGGATTTTGATGATTTGATTTGCAAAACCGTAGAGCTTTTCCGAGAAAATCCGGATATTCTTTCTTATTACCAAAACCGTTTCCGTTTCATTATGGTGGATGAGTATCAGG
>CAZEFX010000072.1:0-15332 GCA_964511525.1 uncultured Jutongia sp. | reverse complement strand
CATGGTGATGACATTACCGAAGAGAATAGCAATTTATCCCAAATGGACAGATTCTGTGAGATAAAGGATAATATTTATTTCCGGTTGATTAATGCAGAAAAGAATCAGGAGCTTTTGGAAGAGATTCCGCACGTTTCTTTTCTGAATCTGGTCATGGTGTTTTACCTGCTGGTAAGCAATGAAAAGGAAGGGATTGGTTCTATCCAAATCACCAATGAACTGATGGAACGCTGGCATACATCCAGTCAGGAACTATATGAGCTGGCAATGGAGAATACGGAGGAGCTGTTTCCAATAAAGACTAGTTGCTTGCAGATGGTTCTTGGCAAATTCTTTGGCTGTGGGGACAGGAAGGAACGGGAGGGACTAGATAGAAATATCATTCGGTTTTGTGCGGAAACCGGGGAGCCATTAGTTCTAACCAATAAAAGCGGAATTAATGGATTTTCGGTTATTTTATACAAGGACTGTCTTAAAACATTGGGAGAACTTCTGCAAAATAATTTTTATATTTTGCCTTCGAGCGTTCATGAAGGACTGATTATCCCTGCGGTCAGTGAGATTGGAAATCCACAGCAGTTAAAGGATATGGTGAAGGAAGTTAATGAATCCTGTGTAGAGCCGGAGGAGTATCTTTCTGATGAGATATATTACTTTGACAGGGAAAAGGAAATAATCGAGGTTGTCAGGGATGGAGCAAAGAGTGAAAAAGGAGGACTTCGGTATGTGTAAGATTTTGGCGAAAACAAAGGATATTTCAAGAGAAGACTGGCTGAAACTCCGCAAGCAGGGGATTGGTGGTTCAGATGCAGGGGCTGTCTGCGGACTAAATCCCTATGTATCTGCCATGGATGTGTATGTAGACAAAACACAGGAAATTACTTCTGAGGATAGCTTTGATAATGAAGCTATGAAGCAGGGAAGAGATTTGGAAGACTATGTGGCACAGAGATTTATGGATGCCACAGGACTTAAGGTGAGACGTTCCAATGCCATGTATGTCAATGAGAAGTATCCATTTATGATAGCAGATGTGGATCGTCTGGTGGTTGGTTCCAAGAAGGATGGACTGATTGGATTGGAGTGTAAAACGGCAAGTCCCTATACCGCAGAGAAATGGAAGGATGGCAAAGTGCCAGCTCATTATTTGGCTCAATGTTATCACTATATGGCTGTGCTTGGAGCAGAAGCTTGGTACATAGCAGTGGTAATTTATGGAAGAGAGTTTAAGTTTGTGAAGCTTGAACGTGACGAGGAAGTGATTCAGAATCTAATTCAGATTGAAGAAAAGTTCTGGACACATCATGTCATACCAGGGATTTTACCTGAGCCAGATGGAAGTGATGCGGCGGATGATTTTATTAATGGTTATTTCAAGGAAAGTCGTGAGAATCTGGCTGTACCATTGATGGGATTTGATGAAAAGCTTCGTCGTAGACAGGAAATTTCTGAACTTATGGGAAAACTGGAGACAGAAAAGAAGAAAATTGAACAGGAGGTCAAGGCATATATGCAGGATGCAGAAATGGCTGAGAATGATAACTTCTTTGTGTCATGGAAAAACAGTATCAGTAATCGACTGGATACCGCTAGGCTGAAAGCAGAAATGCCAGACATTTATCAGAAGTTTTGTAAGCCGAGCCAGAGTCGTAGGTTTCAGGTAAAGACTGTATAGGAATAATTCTGACGAATAAAATCCACATTAAGCGTTGAAAAGAAAAACAGGATTTTGTATAATCAGCATAAGAAGGAAGCGGAAAGAGAGGTGTTTACATGAGTACATCAAAAGCAAATATAATTGAAAAGATTAATTTGATGCCTGATGATATGGATGAAACACAGTTAGTTGAAAGGCTGTATATGTTGATGCGTCTGGAACACAGCCAGAAACGTTGCGAGGAAGAAGGAACTTATACAGACGAGCAGGTTGCAGAACATTTCGCAAGAAAAAGGGAGCAGTATTTAAGAGCATGATGAAATTGGAATGGTCACCGGATGCATTGGATGATTTAGACGGGATTTTTGAAAGAATTGCTGAGAATGATGTGTACAGAGCCTCTATGTTTATTGATGAGATTAGAGAGAAAGCGTCGGATTTACTGTATGCACCAAAGGCAGGAATGATGATTCCAGAGTTAGGCAGGGAAGAATTCCGTGAGTGGCATTATAAAAATTATACGATTGTGTATGAAATCCGTCCAGAAAGTATACGAATACACGAAGTCTTTCATCAGCGGAGAATACACATCCGTACATATCGCCGTATGTAAATAAGGAAACGAGAGAGGCACTATGCTGATTTAGAATCGGTATGGTGTCTTATTTTTATGCAAAGAAAAGAGGATGAGATTATGGATTTTAAAGAAGAATTAGCCAAGAAAGCAGAAAATAAGAATACGAAACCGAAATTAACCACCAGCATGAGCATTGCGGATTTAATCAAGGCAATGGAGCCAGAGATAAAGAAAGCCTTGCCATCAGTCATTACACCAGAGCGATTTACTAGAATGGCATTGTCCGCTATCAGCAATACACCAAAGCTGCAGGAGTGTAGCCAGATGTCATTTCTGGCGGCTTTAATGAATGCGGCGCAGTTGGGGCTGGAGCCGAATACGCCATTAGGACAGGCATATCTGATTCCATATAAGAATAAGGGGAAGCTGGAGTGCCAGTTTCAGATTGGCTATAAAGGAATGATTGACTTGGTGTATCGGAATGAGCAGATGCAGACCATACAGGCACAGGTGGTATATGAAAATGATTATTTTGAATATGAGTTAGGCTTGGATGCAAAGTTAGTACATAAGCCTGCACTGGAAGAGCGTGGAGAAATTAAATATATCTATGCTCTTTTTAAGTTACAGAATGGCGGTTTTGGATTTGAGGTCATGAATCGTCAGGAAGTGATTACTCATGCAGAACGATATTCGCAAGGAATCAATAGTAACTATTCCCCTTGGAAATCCAACTTTGAGGAGATGGCAAAGAAGACAGCGATTAAAAGAGTATTGAAATTTGCTCCGATGAAAGCTGACTTTGCAAGAGCCATTGCTACAGACGAAACCATTAAGACAGAAATTGCGGTGGATATGACGGAAATCAATGGTCAGGAGATTGTAGATGGGGAAGGTGATTTTATTGATGAAAAGGTGTGACCATGCTGATAAAGTACAAATTGTGTTACAGAAAATCAGACAAAAGGGAATTTGTATAGGCGGGTTGCAAATTGGATAGCAATTGCTTCTTTAGGTGTTGGTGATTTAGATGAATTAGGCTATAAGATACATATCTGGTGAGAGATTCCTTCGGGGGTCTCTTTTTTTGCCTCTAAAAGTTGCAAATTATCATGAAAAAAGTTTTTGGGGGAACATTTTTTGGGATTATTTTGGGGCAAATATGCTTTGATGACCATAAAATGGGGATTTTTGTGTTTTTTGAAAGATGAACACTGTACTTGAAGTGGGGAACTTTTCTATGGGAGTATAAGTGTACAAGCTAATCAAAGGAAAAAAGTTGAAATCCAAACACCCTTTGATTTTGCGCCAATATACTATTCTCTTAAGTGAATAGTGATTTGGAATACCATGATGCATCAGTGGTGAAACAAGAAAATTGATAGTTAAGTACAAAAAGGAGGTTCATTATGAACAAAGTAGAAAAAATAACACAATATCACTTAGGAGCTCAGGAAGAAGCATCAAAGGTAGTTCGAACTGAAAATGCTGAGGTGTTTGTGGATAAGATAATAATCCAGCATTCTTTAGTAGATGATACGAAGAGAGAAATTGTAGTATTACGCATTATAAATGCCTTTGGTGAGGAGAAGATGCTGAAACTTCCATTTGAAGTCATCCAGTCTAAAGAATTATTTCTTGAACTGGAGAAGGAAAATGTTGTATTTTCGGTTAGCAGCAAAGAGAAGCAGCAATTTCGAAACAATATTCTTCTACAGCGTGCTTCTGCAAAGCGGGTTATAGAGTATGTTGGTACTCCCGGGTTCTTTTATCGCAACGAAGAATGGTTTTGTAAGCTTGGACAAAATGTATACAGTAAGGAAGGCGTATACAATAAGTTTTCAAGAGACATATCTGCTCCTGAGTTACGAGATTCCCCGAAGGATTCCTATTTGAAGGCATTGCGTTATGTAGAGGTCGATGATTCTGTAGCTCCTATGGTGTTGCTGGAGATTGCATTGGCTGTATGGGATAAAATCTTAGCGGACTCAGGCTGTTTACAGAGGCATACCCTATATGTTGTCGGAGAGACAGGAACTATGAAGAGTTCCATAGTCCGAGAGGCAACTAAGATATTCAACGAAAAGGCAGAAATGACCTTATCCTCAACATATTCTGCTATTCAGGCTAGTTTTGAACGGTACAAACTTCTGCCGGTATTATTGGACGATTATAACGAGTCAGAGTTTGCTAAAGTCAAGAGAAGTAAGGGTGAGAAGGTAGTTGAGATTATCCAGCTTCATGCAGACCGGGAGACTTTATCTAAGATGCAGGCACGAAAGATGGTGCAAATCAAGCTGGAATCCAGTTTGATTGTAACTGCTGAGAAGCCACTTGAAAATCCTTCCAGTATGAATCGTTGCTTGGTAGTAACACCTACAAATGTAAACAAAGAGATTCTAACTGAGGTGCAGACAGAGAATCGAGAAAATGCGATATTCTCGGATTTAATTCGTGAATTGGTACTTTATACATTACATAATTATGCCAGGCTACAGGATGCGATTCCTAGAATTCATTCTTATATAAAAGAGGAAGGGAAACGTTTTGAGCAGTATCAGAACGTACCGGGTTATCATAGAGTAATAGATTCTTATAGAGTGGCTTTTGTTGGTGCGATTATGTTATACGAATTTTTAATATCCTGTCTTTCCGAATCAGAAGCAGATAGGATTTCTAAGAAAATTCATGAGGCATTAGAAGATTCTGTGTCCAGAACCTTTTCGCTTTTGGACAAGAAAGACCCTAAGTTAGAATTATTATCAGCACTATATAATGTGATTCGAAGTGCCGATGCAAAGGGGAGAATTGCTTCAACGAAGAAAGAATTTGAGAATGGAAAATATATAGGTATGTGGGATGAGAAGCAGAAGTTATATATATCTGGAGACGTAATGAAGGACTTGCTTTCAATGGAGTTGAATGAGGTTGTATCCAAAAAGAAGATATCTGCTGCACTATACAACTATGGGTTAGTGGCTTTATATAATGGACGGCATAGTAAATCTATAGCAGGAATGAAAGGAAATGAACGCTATTACTGCATTAATTATAAGAAACTAAGAAAATTATTTGCTACACCTGCAAAGAATATTCTTGATTTGATAGGGGCGCAGTAATAAGAGAAGAGGCAGCTTTGCTTGAATCGCAATATTAGTTGAATGATAAATATATCATACTTTTGGAATAGGGTTAATGCGATTATTTAGACATATGATTGCAAGAAAAACAAAAAACGGAGGTGACCTACTATGGGAAAGATGAAGAATAACGTCCCAATTTGGGAGAAGTACCTGCTCTCCATCGACGAGGCGGCACAATATTTTCATATTGGTGAAAATCGCTTACGAGAACTTATTGCAGAGAGCCCAGACGCAAATTACATACTTATGAATGGGAAGCGGGTACTAATCAAACGTAAATTATTTGAGGAATACTTAGACTACGCAGCTGCAGTCTGATTCGTTCTGACATTTCAGTGGTTTTACCATGACAGAAGGCTTTCGATGTGGTATTATAAAAAAGCTATATCGAAGCCTTTTTGTCCAATATAGACAGAAAGGAGAATTCGAATATTATGGAAAAAAGAAGAGATAATCGAGGAAGACTGCTTCACACAGGTGAAATCCAAATGAAAGACGGACGCTACCGATATCAGTACGTAGACCGCTATGGTCGCAGGCATTACATCTACTCATGGCGATTGGATTATAACGACAGGATGATACCAGGGAAGAAGAAAGATCTATCCCTGCGGGAGAAGGAACGTCAGGTACAAGCCGACTTGTTTGACCAGATTGTACCGCAGGGCGGAAATCTCACCGTATTAGACTTGGTGGAGAAGTATATTTCGCTAAAAACGAATGTGCGACCATCTACACAGGCAAATTATCGGACGGTAATTAACCTTCTGCGAAGAGACCCCTTTGGAAGAAAGCGTATTGACCGTGTAAAATTGTCCGATGCAAAGACATGGCTGGTTATGCTTCAAAGAGGTGGACGGGGCTATAGTAGTATCCGAACCATACGTGGAGTGTTGCGGCCTGCTTTCCAGTTGGCTATGGATGATGACCTTATTCGAAAGAATCCGTTTGGGTTTGAATTAGCTTCGGTGATTTACAATGATTCTGTTACGCGAGAAGCTTTGTCGCGAGAGGATGAGCGGAAATTTTTGAAGTTTGTGAAAGAGGATAAGCATTTTTCAAAATACTATGATGCGATATTCATTCTTTTTAATACAGGATTACGTATCTCAGAGTTTGTTGGATTGACTAGGACGGATATAAATTTCAAGGAGATGAAGATATCTGTGAATCACCAGCTCCAGCGGTATTCCCATAAGGGTTATCAAATCGTAGAACCAAAGACGGAGGCAGGAATACGAGAGGTTCCCATGACCGAGGAGGTGGCACAGTCTTTTAGAAATATTATCAAGAACCGGGTGAAGCCAAAGGTGGAACCTATGGTTGACGGATATAGTGGTTTTTTATTCTTAAATAAAGATCAGAATCCTATGGTGGCTCTGCACTTTGAGAAGTACTTTCAGAATATTTTGAAAAAATATAATGATATATATAGAGTGCCGATGCCGAAGGTAACACCACATGTGTGTAGACATACCTTTTGTAGCCGGATGGCAGCCGCGCGGATGAACCCAAAGACGTTGCAATACATTATGGGACATTCGGATATCGCAGTAACTATGAATGTATACACACATTTTGAGTATTCTGATGTCGCAGAGGAGATGCGGAGAGTGTCTGGTTCTTGATACTTAGAACATTTAAAAAGTGCTGGGTGCATAAAGATAGTTTTTGCACCCAGATTTACACCTGAATCCTAAAAAGAAATAAGAAGTTTTAAGAAAGTTTGTGAAATCAGAAGAGAATCATAGAGTGCATGCTTGTAAGGAAATAAGCACCTTTGAGACTAATTGAAAGGAAATAAGAGACATGATAAAAATCCTATTCATCTGCCACGGCAACATCTGCCGTTCCCCTATGGCAGAATACGTTTTAAAACATTTAGTGAATCAGCGTGGCTATGCCGGTGATTTCTACATCGCCTCCGCGGCTACCAGTACCGAAGAAATTGGCAATCACATCCATTACGGCACCCGTAACAAGCTGCGGGAAGTAGGTATTCCTACGGACAATCGTGTGGCTGTGCAGTTACGAAAAAGCGATTATGATAAATACGACTTCATCATTGGCATGGATGAGTGGAATCGCAAGAATATGCTTCGGATGCTGGGAAAGGATCCGTTGGGGAAGGTGTCCCTTTTGTTGGACTTTACTGATAGACCACGACCAATTGCAGATCCTTGGTATACGGGGAATTTTGACGAAACCTATGATGATGTGGTAGAGGGATGTGAAGCATTTCTTCAGTACCTTTCTAATCAGGGGCGGATTTAAAGGATACAGAAAATAGATTTGAAGCTAAAAGGAACATCCATAGACAGCCAAGGCTAAAAGGATAAGAATTTGGTGGAAATGAGGAATATATGGCGATTCAGTTTATTGAAGAGAAAAAAGTGTTTTCGTTAGATACAGAGAATTCTACGTATCAAATGAAAATAGATAAATTCGGGTTTTTATTCCATGTATATTATGGTGGAAGGGTGCGGGGAACCATGGAGCATCTATTGTATTACCGGGATCGGGGATTTGCAGGGAATCCTTATGATGCAGGAAGTGATAGAAGCTTTTCGTTAGATTTATTACCACAGGAGTATCCCGGTTTTGGGACAGGAGATTATCGTAGCAGTGCATTGATTATAAAAAATAGTGACGGTTCCCGGTGCTGCGATTTGCGATATGTCCGTCATGAGATACGGAAGGGGAAGTATTCATTAGAAGGACTTCCGGCAGTATATGCCAAAGAAACAGAAGCAGAGACGTTAATTATTTATATGGAAGATGCTGTTACAAAGGTACAGGTTCAGTTGTTATATGGCGTACTGGAGAAGGCAGATATTATTACACGAAGTGTAAAAATTATAAATCAGGGAAGTGGATGTGTGACAATTGAGAAAGCAGCATCGGCTTGCTTGGATTATTTATATGGAGATTATGATCTCATAAGCTTTTACGGAAGACACATTATGGAGAGAAATCCACAGCGTCAGGCTGTTGGTCATGGGAAGTTTTCTATTGGCAGCTGTCGTGGTGCCTCCAGTCACCAGTACAATCCCGCAGTGATTCTTGCTCAGAAGAATGCCACAGAGGATGCAGGACAATGCTATGGAATGGCATTTGTTTATAGTGGTGATTTTTTGTGCGAGGTAGAAAAGGATCAGATTAACCAGACCCGTGTAATTATGGGATTGCAAAGTGAGACCTTAAGCTATCCATTGCAGCAGGGAGAAACCTTTTATGTGCCAGAGACGATTTTAAGCTATTCCGGTCAAGGACTGGCAAAATTGTCCCAGAAGTTTCATGATTGCATCCGACAGCATATCTGTCGGGGAGAATATCAAAGCCAGATACGTCCTGTACTGATTAATAGCTGGGAGGCGGCGTATTTTGATTTTAATGGAGAAACCATTTATGAATTGGCAAAGGATGCGGCTGATTTAGGTCTTGATATGGTGGTTATGGACGATGGCTGGTTTGGAAAGCGGAATGATGATAACACCAGCTTGGGGGATTGGGAAGTAAACGAAGAGAAATTAGGTTGTACCTTGGGAACCTTGATTCAAAGAATTAATGAACTTGGGGTAAAATTTGGCATTTGGATTGAACCGGAGATGGTTTCGGAGGACAGTGAATTATACCGAAAACATCCGGATTGGGTATTGCAGATTCCAGGAAGAAAACCGGTGCGGGCAAGAAACCAACTGGTGCTGGATTTTTCCAGAAAAGAGGTTCGGGATTATATATTCCGTAAAATTTGTCAGGTTTTGGATCAAGGAAATGTGGAGTACATAAAATGGGACATGAATCGGAGTCTTTGCGATGTGTTTTCCTTGGAAAAAGAGCAGGGAAAAGTATCCTATGATTTTGTGCTGGGAGTGTACGAATTTTTAGAGAGACTTACACAGAAGTATCCACAGATTCTCATTGAGGGATGCAGTGGTGGCGGAGGTCGTTTTGATGCAGGAATGCTGTATTACACACCACAAATCTGGTGTAGTGATAATACAGATGCCATCGACCGGATTCGGATTCAGTATGGAACCTCTTTCTTCTACCCTTCTTTGGCGGTTAGCTCCCATGTGTCTGCGGTGCCTAATCATCAGACCGGACGCAGTGTTAGCTTGAATACCAGAGGCGTAGTAGCTATGGCGGGAAATTTCGGTTATGAATTGAATCCTAAAAAATTATCTTTAGAAGAAAAGGAAGAAATCAAAGAGCAGATAGCCACCTATAAAAAATATGCAGGGTTGGTTCAGCAGGGAGATTATTATCGATTGTCCAATCCATACGAGGACTGTATTGGAGCCTGGCAAGTGGTTTCCAAGGAAAAGAGTCAGGTGCTTCTTAGTATTGTGACATTAGAATCCCATGGAAATATGGAACCGGTTTATGTAAAGTTAAAGGGACTAAAATGGGACAGCATTTATACCGAGGTAAAAACAGGAAGAAATTATTCTGGTTCTGGGCTGATGGAAGGTGGAATTTGTCTGCCAATCTGGCATGGGGAGTATCAGGCGTACCAGATGGAATTTTTGGAAAATCCCGAAAAAGAAAAAAACTAAATAAATTAATTAACGAATAAACTAAATGGACGGATGAGATAGGCGAATAAACAAAATAAGCCAATAAAAGCTCCATAAATAATAAAAGAAATATAATCAATAAGTAGAAAAAAATTTAACGAGAAAAAACAAAAGTAGGAGGGGAAAATGAAACAACTATTAAGGAAAAGAAGACAGATTGCTCTTGGTCTATGTATTGCTCTATTGTCTGGTTTGTTTTTCGGACCCATGCAGGGAGTAGCCAGTGCAAATAGTTTTACAGAAAGTACTGCTGCAACGAGAGGAAATATTATTGCGAACAATCAGATGACAATGGGTGAAAATACGTTTACAAATAACCAGATGGCAACGAGAGGCGCGGTTCAAACTACTGCACCGACAGCCACCCAAAGTGTCACACCAGCAGTTACCCAGAGTGCCACACCAGGTGCAACCCAAAGTGCAACTCCGGGAGCAACAACCACGCCAAGTCCGTATATGACACCAAATCCAAATGCCACACTACGTTTAGGTGATAATTCTGTGGATTTAAAAATGACAGTAGGAGATAAGGGTATTCTGGATATAGACTGGAATAATACAGAAGAATTTTCAGCATATGTATTAGCGAAGCTTATGGAAATTGAGTACGAAAGTGATAATTCCGCTATTCTTTCTGTGTCAGAAAATGGGGAATATGAAGCAAAAAGCATGGGCAAGACACAAATTTCGGTAAGCGGATACGGAAAGGGCGGTAGTTTTTACCGTACCTATAATGTTCTGGTATTTCCAAACATGACATCTGTTACTTTGGAAAAAGATTCTGCTACCATTTACCTTGTGGAAGGTTCCTATTATTATAATTCAGAAGTGGAAATTAAGCTTCAGGGAGATGTAGACATTGATAGCAATTCCGATTTTAGTGAGGATGATATTATGCAGGTTGTTTCATCAAATCCGGATATGTCAGTGGATGTTAGTCTTTCAAAGAATAAATTGATTTTATCCTGCGATAGCACAGGAAGTACAAAATTGACCATTACCATTTATGGAAAAGAATATACCTTTAATTTAAAGGTAGTATCTGTGAAGCTGACAGAAAGCTCGGTTTTGCTGGCGAAGAAGCAGACAAAGAAATTAAAGATAAAAGGGTATTCTGGCAAGATAACATGGAAGTCCAGCCGAAAGAAGGTTGCCAGTGTTTCCGCAAATGGAAAGATAAAGGCAAAGAAGGAAGGAAATACCATTATCTCAGCCAAAATCGGTGACTGCAAGGTGGGATGTGTGGTATCTGTAACCAATGCCCGAAAGAAAAAGGTTATTAAAAGGGCTGTAAATATTGCAAAGACAGGGAAATATAGTCAGCCAAAGAGAATGCAGAAGGGCTTTTATGATTGTAGTTCTCTGACATGGCGTTCCTATTCCAAGTACGGTTATAGCCTAGGGGGCTCAGGTTATGCCCCAACAGCGGCTTCCCAAGGGCAGTGGCTGGCAGGTAAGAAAAAACTCATAAAGGGCGGTCTCAATAAGAAAAACATAGAAAATCTTAAGCTGAATGCAGGAGATTTGTTTTTTGAAACAGGTGCTAAAAATGGTCGTTTTAAAGGAATCTATCATGTGGAAATGATTATTGGATATGAGTTTTATGGATTTGACAGTGACGGAGATCCTATGGTAGTGGTAAAATGGGCGAACCGTCCAGACGGATATTATGGATATGCTGGCGGAATCGTAGGTCGTCCTTAGAGGAAGCTGGCAGCATGAGCATTTATAAAAATCCGGCTATGAAAAAAGATTTCATAGCTGGATTTTTTGCGTTATGAATAGAAGTGTGCTATAATAGTACGGATTATTTTGTATACGAAAGTTTTAAACTTTGATTTACATGATTTGCAAAGTGCATACATTATGCAGATAAGGAAGGAGAACCTCTATGATAGTTCAGCCAAAAGTAAAAGGATTTATTTGTACTACTGCTCATCCAGAAGGATGTCGTGCCAGTGTAAAGGCACAAATTGATTATGTAAAAGCGCAGCCAAAGACCGAAGGACCAAAGAAGGTGTTAGTTATCGGTTCTTCTATGGGATATGGTCTTGCTTCCAGAATTGCAGCAGCATATTCTTGTGGAGCAGATACCCTTGGCATTGTTTTTGATAAAGGAGCCACAGAGAAAAGAACAGCAACGGCAGGCTGGTATAATACAGCAGCATTTGAAGAATTTGCAGCTGCAGACGGGCTTTATGCAAAGAGTATTAATGGAGATGCTTTCTCTAATGAAATTAAGGAAGAAACCATTGCTACCATTAAGAAGGATTTAGGAAAGGTAGACATGGTAATTTACAGTGTAGCAGCACCTCGCCGTACTGCTCCAGACGGTGTAACCTATCGTTCCGTATTAAAGACTACAGATGGGGATTACACCAATCAGACTATTGATTTAAAGACCAATGAAATCTCCGAAGTGACCGTTACCTCTGCTACTGCCGAAGAAGTAGAGAATACCATTAAGGTAATGGGTGGTGAGGACTGGAAGCTTTGGATTCAGGCATTGAAGGATGCAGACGTGTTAGAGGAAGGTGCAAAAACTGTGGCTTACTCTTATATTGGACCAGAAATCACTCATCCGATTTACAAGGAAGGTTCTATTGGTCAGGCAAAGAAAGATTTATATCAGACCGCAGATGCTATCACAGCAGAGTTTGACGGAATAGAGGCCTATGTTTCTGTAAATAAAGCATTGGTAACCCAGTCCAGTGCGGCCATTCCAATTGTTCCTCTTTATATTGCAATTCTATTTAAGGTAATGAAAGAGAAGAATCTTCACGAAGGCTGTATTGAACAGATGTATCGTATGATGCATGACAGACTTTGTGTGGAAAAGGTAGTAACTGATGAAAATCGTCTCATTCGTGTGGATGACTGGGAAATGAAGCCGGAGATTCAAGAAGAAGTTATGAAGATTTGGGATTCTATTTCCAAGGAAAATCTGGAAGAGGTTACTGATATTGATGGATTCTGGCAGGAGTTTTATGAGATTTTTGGATTCGGCATCGAAGGCGTGGACTATGATGCTGATGTAGATATTCAGGTACAGGTTCCAAGTCTGGCAGAATAATTTTTGTGGTATTTTTTAGTGGGTGGTTAGGCAATTATGATAGTGGGTATGCACAGAAATGAAATAGCATAGACTGTAAACAAAAATAGCAAAGAGGTCGTTATGATTATTAAAAATGTAATTGATATGATTGGAAATACTCCAATCGTTAGCTTAGAGCAAAGCACAGGTTTAAATATTTATGCAAAGGCAGAGTTTTTAAATCCTGGTGGAAGTATTAAAGACCGTGTAGCAAAAAACATGGTGGAGCAGGCAGAAAAGGCTGGAAAATTAAAAAAAGGCATGACCATTGTGGAGCCTACATCGGGCAATACGGGAATCGGACTTTCTCTGGTGGGTGTTCGCAAGGGATATAAGGTGATTATCGTAATGCCAGAGAATATGAGTGAAGAGCGGAAGAAAATTATTCGCCGTCTAGGAGCAGAGTTGGTGTTGACGCCGGCAGAGCTTAGTATTGATGGTTCCGTGAAAAAGGCAGAAGAGATTCTGGCAGGGTTAGGAGAGGATGGTTTTATGCCACAGCAGTTTACCAATCCAAACAATCCAAGGATTCATTATGAAACTACCGGACCAGAAATTTATCAGCAATTAAATGAAAAAGTTGATATTTTTGTTTCTGGCTTAGGAAGTGGCGGTACGCTACAGGGTATCGGAAGGTATTTAAAAGAGAAGAATCCAGACTTAAAGGTAGTAGCAGTAGAGCCAAAGAATGTGTCGGCTTTATTGGGACATGAGCCAGGGCTTCATCAGATTCAGGGAATTGGCGACGGATTTATTCCAGAGGTATTAGATACTGGTTTGATTGATGAAATCGTGGAAGTTACCGATGAAGATGCCATTAATACTACAAGAGAACTGGCACAGGTACAGGGACTTCTTTGTGGAACCTCATCCGGAGCAAATGTCTGGGCAGCGAAGCAGATGGCAGAGAAGTATGGCAAGGATAAAGTGATTGCTACGGTGCTGGCGGATAGAATGGAACGGTATTTTAGTACCGGGCTTCTGGATTAAATAATTATACAAAAAATAGGATGCAGCTAATGTCTCTTCTTTCTAGTTTGTGGATGCTACTCAGCTAGAAAAGAAGGGACATTTTTTGTTGTAAATGGGCGTGATGTAGAAGAATTTACCTATAAAATCATTTCGGGAGAAACCTTGAGAATTTCCCCAAAATGATGTATGATAAAGATAATAAATTAAGTACGTAATTAGCTTGTAATGATTTTAAATAAGGGGAATTTTTACAAGTGTAAAGGGGGTCGAGAAGTTATGGATAAGATTATTACCATAGGAAGGCAGTATGGAAGTGGTGGACGTGAAGTTGGACAGAAGCTGGCAGATATTTATGGGATTCCATTTTATGACAATGAGCTGATTACCAGAGCAGCTAAGGAAAGTGGATTTGCGGAGGAAACCTTTGCCAGAGCTGAGGATAAAGCAACCAACAGCTTGTTGTATTCCTTGGCCATGGGGATTAATGTGTACGGAAATCAGGACTTTGGTTTTGCAGGATTGTCCTTGGATGACCGCATCTTTTTGGCACAGTCTGATGTGATTCGCAAGGTGGCAGATGAGGGGCCATGTGTCATTGTTGGCAGATGTGCAGACTATGTTTTAAAGGAAAGACAAAATGTATTTAATATTTTTATACAGGCGTCTTTGGATTATCGTTTAAAACGCGTGGTGGAAAAATATGGAGTGAATCAGAAGAAGGCTGGAGAAGTGGTTCTCAAGACAGACAAGAGCAGAGCAAATTATTACAGCTATCACGTAGGGGAAAAGTGGAATAACCTTAATAACTATGATTTAGTGATAAGAAGTGATTTATCTGGTATTGATAATGCAGTTTCCTGTATATGTGCATATTTGGGAAAGTAATATAAGCATTTGGCGTAGAGATACTGGATAGGGGAACGATGCAGGAAGAAAAGGAGAATTCCTGCATACGAGAGGGGGATGTGTATGAATCAAACAAAAAAAGCTATTCGGGATGTTTTAAAAAAATCTGGTAATATTGTGGTGTTAAGTGGTTTAAATGTAGTGAAAGAAGCTGGGTTAAATGGAATTCGTGCAGAGCATATTGCTTATGACATTGAAGATCAGTATGGATATTCCAATGACGAGATTATTTCCTCTGCATTTTATTTTCGCCGGGCAGATATTTTTTATGACTATTATAAAAATATTATTTTGAATCAGGAAGAGTACGAGCCTACTACCGTGCACAAAGCGGTGTATAAATTACAGAAGGAACGAAAATTGAGTTCTGTTATTACCCGTACCGTGTATGGATTGTATAAGA
>CAZEFX010000071.1:0-15547 GCA_964511525.1 uncultured Jutongia sp. | reverse complement strand
ATATATTAGAAATAAAGAGAGGAAAGAGGTATGCGTATTGTTACTCTTATGGAAAATACTCCGGGAAGAGAAGATTGTCTTTTCGAGCATGGATTAAGTATTTATATAGAGACAAAGAAACATAAATTATTAGTAGATACCGGTGCTACCAATGGATTCTTGACAAATGCCCAGACCCTTGGAGTTGATGTACAGGCAGTGGATATGCTGGTACTTAGTCATGGTCATTATGATCATTCTGGTGGTATTTTGGCGTTTGCTGAGAAAAATCCAAAGGCAGGAATATGGATGCAGCGTCTGGCAGGAGAGGCTTACTTTCATAAAAATGAGGAAATAGAAAAATATATCGGAATCGATGCAAGGATTCTAGAATTACCCCAGATTAAGCTTTTAGATGGAGACGATGCAATAGATGAGGAGGTTTCTGTTTTCTCTGGAGTGCTGGGACGTAGACTTTGGCCATCTGGAAATTTAGAATTGATGGTGAAAAAAGAAGATGGTTTTCAACAGGATTCCTTTCAGCATGAGCAATATCTGGTTCTGAAAGAAGAGGGAAAGCAGGTTCTAATTTCTGGTTGTGCTCACAATGGGATATTAAATATTCTGGACAAGTATAGAGAAATTTATGGTCAGGAGCCGGATGTAGTAATCAGCGGTTTTCATATGCAGAAAAAGAATGGTTATAATGAAGAAGATGTGAAAATGGTGAAGGAAATAGCATTGGAATTAAAGAAGACAAAAACAAAATTTTATACAGGTCATTGTACGGGGGAAATTCCGTTTGAAATCTTAAGGGAGCATATGGGAAATCAGGTGGAGTATATTCGCAGTGGAGATGAAATCCAATGTTGACGTTATAGAAAAAAATAGCATATACTATTTGATATAAAAAATATAAATATGATAGGAGATATAATCATGAGAATAGCAGTTACATATGAAAATGGACAAATTTTTCAGCATTTTGGACACACTGAGCAGTTTAAGATTTACGATGTAAGAGAAGGAAAACTAATCGCTTCAGAAGTAGTTGATACTAATGGAAGCGGTCACGGTGCGTTGGCAGATTTTTTAGGAGACAGACTGATTGATGTCTTGATTTGCGGAGGTATTGGCGGTGGTGCGCAGAACGCATTGGCTCAGGTTGGCATTCAGCTTTATGGCGGTGTGGCTGGAGATGCGGATGCTGCGGTAGAGGCTTTGTTAAAGGGAAAACTGGAATTTAATCCAAATGTACAGTGCAGTCATCATGGAGAGCATCATCATGAAGGTGGAGATTGTGGAAGCCATGGATGTGGCAGTCATAGCTGTGGAAGTCATTAATTCACATGTAATAATGATAATTTATGGATGAAATAGTTTTAGTTCAAAGAGAGGGAGCAAATGTTTTCTCATTTTCGGGAGTAAAAGGGAGAAGAAAAATGAAATTAATTTATAAGGGAAAATATGATAATAATCCAGATTCATTGCCGCATAAGGAGCACAAGCCAGGAGCAGTGAAGTTTAAAGAGTTTGAAAATTCCATGCAGATGGGAATTTTTGCGAATGTACTTGCTATCGTCATTATGGTAGTTTTTGGTATACTTATGCTTGCCAGAGCAGGAGGCTTTCAGAATCTTTTGGATGGGGGGAAATATATTTTTAAAGATCATTTATTGGCTGCCGATTTGGGGCTTCTTGCATCTATGATTACATTATTTCCTCATGAGCTTCTTCATGCTGTCTGCTTTAAGGATGAGGTGCATCTTTATACCAACTGGAGTCAAGGAATGTTATTTGTAGTGGGACCAGAGGACATGAGCAAGGCTAGATTTGTTTTTATGTCCTTATTGCCAAATCTGGTATTTGGAATCATTCCATTTATAATTTATTTGCTATTTCCAAATCTGGTTTTCTGTGGAACCTTGGGAGTTCTCTCCATTGGTATGGGAGCCGGAGATTATTATAATGTGTTTAATGCATTAACTCAGATGCCAAAGGGAGCCAGGACCTATTTGTATAAGTTTAATTCCTATTGGTACATACCAGAAGAAGGAGAGCAGTAATTTCTTGTCTTTTGTAATCTCAGTTTATATGTGGGAAGTTTGTATTACGTAGTATAAATATGGTGTAAATAAGCCATACTTTCTAAAAAAAGAAAGGAATAGAAAGTATGGCTGTAGATTTTAAAAATAGCGAAACAAAAGATAATTTAATGCGGGCGTTTGCTGGAGAAAGTCAGGCAAGAAACCGTTATACCTTTGGAGCACAGCAGGCAGAACAGCAAAAGCAGCAGGCCATTGCTCAGTTGTTTATCTATACTGCCAATCAGGAAAAAGAGCATGCAGAGGTGTTTTATAATCACTTAAAGGAATTAGGTGGAGAAAGCATTCATGTAGATGGAAGTTATCCTGTGGATATTACGGAGGATTTAGCCCAGCTTTTAAGAATGGCACAGCATAATGAGTATGAAGAACATGATGATGTATATCAAAAATTTGCAGAGAAGGCTCATGAAGAAGGCTTTGAACAGGTGGCCTTTTCTTTTCGGAATATTGCCAAGGTAGAGAAAATGCATGGTGACCGTTTTGGAAGATTTGCCCAGTGGCTGGAGGAAAACAATCTGCATATATCTGATGTGAAGACAGGATGGATTTGTTTGAATTGTGGATTTGTCCACGAAGGCCCTATGGTGCCAGAAAAATGTCCGGTATGCCAGCATGATAAGGGATATTTTATCCGTCTGGAATTGTCACCATTTGCGTAGAAATCATAAGTGAATCAGAATAGTAAGCAGTAAAAAATAATCCCCTGTTCTTTATGATATGTTCCCTCCTTACTGGGCTCCAGTAAGGAGGGAACATATCATAAAGAACAGGGGATTATTTGTCTCCATAATGTCCACGACAATGCGCAATATAAATTCTACCATTTTCCATATGGTATACAAGATGATCTTTTTCGTTGATGCGCCTACTGAATTCACCTTGCAAATTTCCTTTGAGAGCTTCTGGTTCACCAATTCCCAGCATACAACCATTGCGTTCAATATCTTTGATTAATTAATTGATTGATACGCTTTAAGGTCTTTTTGTCTTGGGTTTGCCAATAGAGATAATCTGCCCATGCATCATCAGACCAGATTTTTTCACTCATTGACATCCTCCTCAATTAGTTCGTGCGGACGCCCTTTGCCGCTACGAAGTTCTTGTACAGATTTCAGAACATATGCTTGATTGGACACGCTATAAAAAGGATCAGGTTTCTGGGCAATGTCAAATGGAATCCGATTTTCACGAAGTACAGCTTTTACAAATAGGTTAATTGCAGTTGATGCACTTAAACCTACATTGTTGCAAAAAATATCAAAATCAGTTTTATCTTTACTATCAATTCTGGCAGAAATAGTTGATTGAGCCATAAAATCACTCCTTTCTATATGTATATCTATTGTGACACAATAGATAGCATTATGCAATATATTGTGCTACAATAGTGTGGAATGAGTAAAGGTATAGAGAGCTCTTTTCTTTTGAAATATTCGTTTTAATAGTATATGCAAAAGAAAATACAATATCAATTACAAATGTCATCTCCTTGCAATCAAAATCAGGAAAGAGTATACTTGATAACTGGACGCCGGATGTTTTGTCCGGTGTTTTTTCATGGTATAGGAAAAGATACAAGTTATTTTATTGGTAACAGAAAGGTATAAATTACATATGAACAAGGATTTGACGGTGGGAAAACCAGAAAAGGTTTTGTGGCAATTTTCCCTTCCTTTATTTGGAAGTGTTATATTTCAGCAGATGTACAATATTGCGGACAGTCTGGTGGCAGGGAAATTTATTGGTGAAGATGCCTTGGCTGCAGTAGGAAATTCTTACGAAATCACATTAATTTATCTGGCGTTTGCTTTTGGCTGCAATATTGGTTGTTCTGTTGTGGTTTCCCAGCTTTTTGGAGGGAAGAAATGGAAGGAATTAAAGAGTGCAGTTACTACCACATTTATTTCCAGTGGAATCCTTTGCGTAGTCTTATCAATACTGGGTATACTACTTTGTAAAAATATGCTGCAATGGATTCATACACCGGAAAATATTTTTGCGGATTCCCAGTTGTATTTATATATTTATACAGCAGGTCTGATATTTTTATTCTTTTATAATATTGCTACGGGAATATTTACTGCTATGGGAGATTCCCGAACACCCTTTATTTTTCTAGCTATTTCATCAACTGTAAATGTAGGGGTAAATATTTTATTTGTAGTAGTTCTTAATATGGGAGTTGCTGGTGTGGCATGGGCTACGTTTTTGTGTCAGGGGGCAAGCTGTATTGCTTCTTGCATTGTACTGGCAAAACGGATGAAATCCATTCCTTATGAAGGGAAATATCCATTGTTTTCTAAGGGGATTTTTAAACGGCTTGTGACAATTGCAGTACCAAGTATTTTGCAGCAAAGTTTTATTTCCATTGGAAATATTTTGATTCAAAGCCGTATTAATGACTTTGGTTCCGGGGTTATTGCTGGTTATGCTGCAGCTATTAAATTAAATAATTTGGTAATTACTACATTTACTACCATGGGAAATGCCATGTCTAATTTTACGGCACAAAATATGGGAGCTGGAAAGGTAGACAGGGTAAAAAGGGGATTTATAGCAGGATTGAAAATGATATATATTCTGTGTATTCCGCTGGTAGTATTATATCTTTTTGCCGGGCAACAGATGGTGTCCCTGTTTATGACCTCGGATTCTGGAGAAGCCATGGAAACAGGAATTCTTTTCCTATGGATTGTCAGTCCGTTTTATTTTATTATTTCCACCAAATTAATTGCAGATGGAATTCTGCGGGGAGCCGGTGCTATGAATCACTTTATGCTTGCCACCTTTATTGATTTAATATTAAGAGTGGCATTGGCATTTATCTTTTCAGCACAGGTTGGTGCTGTAGGAATTTGGTGCGCATGGCCAATTGGATGGACGACAGCCATGATTTTGTCTGTGATTTTTTATTGGAAGGGAGTCTGGATGGCTAAGACACAAGAGAAGTAAAATCCATCGAATACCCATGCATTTCTTTTCATAACATAAAGAGAAGAGGTTTTCCATGAAAAGGCATGGGTATTATGAAAAGAAAAATTATGATTTTAATTATTCTCATGATTTTGGGAATGTTATTAGTATTTCCTAGTTCTGTAAGCAAAGGAGCTACAGACGGATTGATGTTGTGGTTTTCTATTGTATTTCCAGCGTTATTGCCCTTTATGATTTTGTCTGGAGTTATTGTTCGGTTAGAAATCACAACATCCATTGGCAGGATGATTTATCCGTTGCTGCATCGTATCCTTGGAGTATCCGCCAATGGCTGTTATCCGGTGGTGGTAGGAATGCTTTCCGGCTATCCTTTAGGGGCGAAAACAGTAGCAGACATGTATCAATCCGGGAAAATCACCCAAAAAGAAGGGCAGTATCTTCTTTCTTTTTGTAATAACGCAAGTCCCATGTTTATGTTAGAATATATAGGAATATATAGTATTGGCTTAAATAAACCATGGATGGTTTTGTTGGTTGTATATAGTTCAGGGATTCTAAGTGCCTTACTTTTAAAAGCAATCGAAGGTTGTTTTGGAAAAAGGAAACGAGAATGTCAGGGAGGGATTTGTAAGGATAATGAAAAATCCTGTTCTTGTCCTTGCCATAGAAAGGAAAGGGTGGGATTTATTTCTGCTTTGGATGAAAGTATTCTGGATTCCTTTGTTACCTTGGCAAAGGTAGGAGGGTATATTATATTATTTTCTATATTAGCGCAGCTTGTGGAAGAATTATTACCGATTCCTGTAATGGGGAAATTGCTGGGATTAGGGATGATTGAAATTACCACAGGTGGAGAATTTTTAAAGGTGATGGACTTGTCATTAGCGGAAAAATGGATTATTGGTTGTGCTTTTTGTGGTTTTGGCGGTCTTTCTAGTATTGCTCAGACTGCCAGTGTGCTTCAAGGAAGTGGTCTGTCCATAAAAAGGTACATTGTAGCGAAAATAAGTCATGCACTGGCAGCAATCGGCTTAGCAGTTTTGATATTAGGAATTATGGGGGAATAATATTGATTGAGAAGATAGATTTAATATATGTAAATATGGGGATTAAGTAAAAAAGAAATGGAGGGAAATTATGCCAGCATTTGCAACACATGAAATATTTGGAGAAGAAGCCTGTGAGCTTTTTCTGGAAAAGGAAATAAAGCAGGCAGTAGAAAAGCATAAAGGAGTGTTTCGCGCAGGATGTCAGGGGCCAGATATTTTCTTTTACAATCCATTTATGGGGATGAAAGGAAAGGAGTTTAATCTGGGAAGCAGAATGCATGAAACAAAAATGAATGCATTTTTTAAGGTTTATCTAGAAGAGCTGTTAAAGATTCGGGAACGGTTTGAACTGGAAACGGGAATTAGTTATTTTCTGGGTTTTCTGTGTCATTATTCATTGGATGCCCAGATGCATCCCTATATTTACAGCCGTTGTGGTTATGATGCTGCACGTCCGGAAGAGGGAAAGAAGCTGTTGCCAGCCCACCAGCGGATGGAAGCCGTTATAGACAAGCAAATGCTTATGATAAAAAGGGATTGCATGCCATCAGCATATTATCCGGAAAAACGTATTCAGATTACCCGAAAAGAATTAGCTGTCATTGCAGAAATTATGAGCAGCACCTTGACCCGTGTGTACCGGCTTCATGTGAAACCGGAGAATATTAAGGCTTCTTATTGGTCTATGAAAACAGCTATGAAGCAGGTGTATGACCATAGTGGAAAAAAGAGTCAAAAAATCTCTCGATTTGAGAACATGGTTTTGCGAAAAGATTTAATTGGTAATATGGTGGTAAATGATGATTTACAGGATGATATGGATGTGATGAACCAGAAAAATACACCATGGAAGCATCCTTGGGAGCAGGGAGAAAGCTATTGCACCCATGTATGGCAGATGTATGACGATGGGCTGGAGGATTTCCAGAAGTATGCAGAAGGGGTAAAACCAATGTTGACAGGACTGCTTCAGAGAATTATGCTGATAGAGAAACAGCAAAGCCGTGCGGAACGGGTGACAGATGCTTTGCGGGAGCAGATTCCAAAGTCAGCGAAGGTTATTGGAAATAAAAGCTATCATAGTGGAAAATAGTAATTATAAAACGAATGGAGGATTCACATGGAAAGAGAAAATGCGTGGAAGACATATCAGAAAAAGGACTTGAAGGCGTTGGAAAAGCTGAATCAGAATTATCTGGAATTTCTTTCGATTGGTAAGACAGAAAGAGAGTGCGTAAAGGAAACTGTGCGTCAGGCAAAGGAGGCTGGGTATCAGTCTTTGGAAGAGGTTTTGAAAAAAGGAAAGGCTTTAAAGGCTGGGGATAAGGTATATGCTGTGTGTATGAATAAGGCGGTAGCTTTATTCCACATGGGAAAGAAGCCTCTGGATGAGGGAATGAATATTTTAGGTGCTCATATTGATTCTCCAAGAATGGATATTAAGCAAAATCCATTATATGAATCTGATGATATGGCATATCTGGATACTCATTATTATGGTGGCATTAAGAAGTACCAGTGGGTAACACTGCCTTTGGCAATTCACGGTGTAGTAGTTAAAACCGATGGTACTACAGTGGATGTTTGTATTGGTGAAAAAGACTCTGACCCAGTATTCTGCGTGACAGATTTATTGATTCATCTGGCAGGAGCCCAGATGGAAAAGAAGGCAGCGAAGGTTATTGAAGGGGAAAAACTGGATGTGCTGGTAGGAAGTATGCCATTAAAGAAGGAAGAAAAGAATGCAGTAAAGGCAAATGTACTGGCAATTTTGAAGGATACCTATGACATGGAGGAAGAAGATTTCATGTCTGCTGAATTAGAGGTAGTCCCAGCAGGAAGAGCAAGAGAAATGGGCTTTGATAAGAGTATGATTATGTCTTATGGACAGGATGACAGAGTATGCTCCTACACCTCTTTGGCAGCTATGTTAGAGGCAGAGGACTTGGAAAAGACTGCCTGCTGTCTTCTGGTGGATAAAGAGGAAATCGGCAGCGTAGGTGCTACCGGTATGCAGTCCCGATTTTTTGAAAACACAGTGGCAGAGCTTTTAAATCTCAATGGAAAATATAATGAGCTACAGCTAAAACGTTGTTTAAGCCGTAGCCGTATGCTGTCCTCCGATGTAAATGCTGCCTATGACCCACTTTTTGCAGACGCCTTTGAAAAGCGCAGTGCGTCCTTTATGGGAAGAGGTGTAGTATTCAGTAAGTTTACTGGTGCCCGTGGAAAATCCGGCTCCAATGATGCCAATGCAGAATATCTTGCAGCTTTGCGTAAGATTATGGAGGATAATAAGGTTAACTACCAGATGGCAGAGCTTGGAAAGGTAGATGTAGGCGGTGGTGGAACCATTGCTTATATTCTGTCCCTATATGGCATGGAGGTTATTGACTGTGGTGTAGCAGTGTTAAATATGCATGCTCCATGGGAAATTACCAGCAAGGCAGATGTATATGAAGCATATAAATGCTACAAGGCATTTTTGAAGGATGCATAATTTTTGAAAAATGTATTTGATTAAAATGTTTTTTTGCATGAAAGGATGCAAAAATATAATTTGACAAAAGTAAAAACAGGTGTATAATAAATAGCGCTAGGGGAGCCCTAAGAAACAGCGATGTTTTGTTGGGCTGAGAAATCGTTAGATTGACCCTTGGAACTTGATCCGGATGATACCGGCGGAAGGAAGCACTTACCTATGAAATTACAAGGTCTTTGGATTCTTTCCAGAGACCTTTTTCTTTTGAAAGGAGATTATATATTATGAACGCTAGTGTAGCTATTCAGGTATTGCCTAATGTAACAGAGGATGAAGAGGTGATTCGTATTGTGGATGAAGTGATTGCCTACATTAAAAGCTTTGGTCTCTCTACCTATGTTGGTCCTTTTGAGACCACCATTGAAGGGGATTATGACCAGCTTATGGATATCGTAGCGGGATGCCAGAAGGTGGCAATTCAGGCTGGTGGCTGCAATCAGGTGTCTACATACGTAAAAATTGTTTATAAGCCGGAAGGCGAGGTATTGACTATTGAAAAAAAAGTTACAAAACATCATTAATGGTTGTATTCCATTAGCTGCCATTGCAATATTATTATTGTTTTGGCAAATTATGCATATGGCGGGTGTGCTTCCTAGTTATATGCTGCCATCACCATCTCAGGTGGTAATGGCTTTTATAGAAGATTTTCCGCTGTTAATACATCATGTCTGGATTACGTTGTGGGAGGCGTTTGCAGGTTTGGGAATTGGCATTGCCTTAGGCTTTTTGGCAGCAGCCTTGATGGAGCATTGTCAAGGATTATACAGGGCTTTATATCCATTGCTGGTCATTACCCAGACCGTACCAACGGTGGCTATTGCACCGCTTCTGGTACTATGGATGGGATATGGCGCAGCACCAAAAATAACTTTGGTGGTCTTAGTCACTTTTTTTCCTATTGCAGTAGGTCTTTTGGATGGATTTGCGGAAGCAGATGAGGATGCTATCCGTCTTATGAAGGCTATGGGAGCATCCAAGGCACAGATATTCTGGCATATTAAGCTGCCTAGCAGTCTGAGTCATTTTTTTGCAGGACTTCGGATTTCTGTCTCCTATGCAGTAGTAGGGGCAGTGATTTCTGAATGGCTGGGAGGCTTTGCAGGTCTTGGTGTATATATGACCAGAGTGAAGAAATCCTTTGCCTATGACAAAATGTTTGCAGTGATTTTTCTGATTACAGCCATTAGTTTGTTGTTGATGAAACTGGTGGATTTGGTTCAGAAAGTTGTGATGCCTTGGCTAAAAACAAAGCAAAGCCAGTGACAATGGTATGTTATATATTGGCTGCTTGAATATGGATGTTGTGAGAAGCTATGTAGAATATCTATGTTCATAGAATAAAAATGTAGTATAGAAAAGAGGAAATGGCATGTTAAAAAAGAAATTGGCAGCAGTTGCTTTAAGTATTAGTTTGATTAGTTCTTTATGTTCTTGTGGAGCAGGAAATCAGGGAGCTCCTGCTAATGATGGAAAGAAAGAGCTGACAGAAATTACTATGGTGCTTGACTGGACTCCAAATACTAATCATACAGGCTTGTATGTGGCGCAGGAAATGGGATATTTTGAGGAGGCAGGCTTACAGGTGGCTTTAGTACAGCCGCCAGATGGTGGAGCAACAGATATGGTAGCTTCCGGTGGAGCCCAGTTTGGTGTAGACTTTCAGGATTATTTAGCACCAGCTTTTGGTACAGAAAATCCATTGCCGATTACCGCAGTAGCAGCGATTTTACAGCATAATACTTCTGGGCTGGTATCATTAAAGGAAAAGGGGATTGACAGTCCCGGAAAGCTAGAGGGACATAGCTATGCTACATGGGATCTTCCCATTGAGCAGGCAGTATTAAAAAATGTGGTGGAAGCAGACGGAGGAAGCTTTGATAAGGTGAATCTGATTTCTACCTATGTGGAAGATATTATTGCTGCTTTAAATACAGAGATTGAGTGTGTATGGATTTATCACGGCTGGGATGGAATCAAGCTGGAACAGGAAGGAATCGAAACCAATTATCTTTCCTTTGCAGAAATGAATCCGGTGTTTGATTATTATAGCCCGGTGATTATTGCAAATAATGGTTTTTTACAGGAAAATCCAGAGTCTGCAAAGGCATTTTTATCAGCAGTAAAAAAGGGATATGAATATGCGGTAGAAAATCCAGAGGAAGCAGCAGAGATTCTTTTGAAAGCAGCGCCAGAGCTGGATGAGGAGCTGGTAAAGGCCAGCCAGAAATATTTAAGCCAGCAGTATGTGGCAGAGGCTGAAAGCTGGGGAACCATTGCTCCAGACCGTTGGAACGGATATTATAGCTGGCTCAATGAAAATGGTCTGGTGGAGCAGGAGATCCCTGAAAATGCCGGATTTACCAATGAATATTTATCGGAGTAATGATGTAGAAAATATATGACTGTTTTCTGCTGTACATTGGCTTCTGGTAATAGGAGTATTATAAAAGATAAGTAGAAGACGAAAGGTTGTTGGCATGAAATTAGAGGTAAAAGGAATCTCCAAATCCTTTGAAGATAAGCAGGTACTGGACGGAATTGATATTCATCTGGAGCAGGGAGAATTGGTTTGTCTTCTGGGAGCTAGTGGGGGCGGAAAAACCACCCTGTTTAATATAATATCTGGGCTGATGCAGCCAGAGGAGGGCTCTGTATGCCTAGATGGAGAAGAGATTACAGGTCAGCCGGGGAAAATCAGCTATATGCTGCAAAAGGATATGATGCTCCCTTACAAAACCGTACTAGATAATGTAGCATTGCCTTTGATGATTAAGAAAGAGAAGAAGAATGTGGCAAGGGAAGAGGCGGCAAAGTATTTTGAAGAATTTGGTATTCAGGGATATGAAAAGAAATATCCAGCGGAACTATCTGGAGGGATGCGGCAAAGAGCGGCACTGCTTAGAACCTATTTATTTTCTAAGGAAGTTGCTTTGCTGGATGAACCCTTCAGTGCTTTGGACACCATAACCAAAAGTTCCATGCACCAATGGTATTTGTCTGTTATGGAACAAATTAAGCTGTCTACGTTATTTATTACCCATGATATTGATGAGGCAATTTTGTTATCAGACCGTATCTATATTCTTGGAGGAAAGCCGGGAAAAATCGTGGATGAGATTATAATTGAAGAAAAAAGACCAAGAAATCAGGATTTCTTATTGACAGAAGCGTTTCTTTCGTATAAAAAAAGAATAATGGAACAAATATAATATCAGTTGTGGAAGACTTGAATAAAATGAGGAGGAAGTAAGATGCCATTTATTGATTCTAAAGTAACAGTAAAATTGAATGATGAGAAGAAGGAAACCATTAAGAGTGAGTTAGGTAAAGCAATTTCTGTCATGGGTAAGACAGAAAGCTATCTGATGGTAGGCTTTGAGGATGGCTATGACTTGTATCTGGGTGGAAAGAATCTGGATTTAGGTGCTTTTGTGGATGTGAGAGTACTTGGTCAGGTGAATTCTTCTGCCTGCGATAAGATGACAGGAGAAATCTGCCGCATCTATGAGGAACAGTTAGGGATTCCGGGAAGTAATGTATATGTAACCTATCAGGGATTTGCTGATTGGGGATGGAATGGACGGAATTTTTAGGAGAATTCGGTTAGAGATTATTGAAAATCAGAAACGTAAGCCTGTAGAGCTTAAGAGAATTTGTGGGATTAAAAAGGCATCCTTGAAGGCAAAAGCTTTCAAGGATGTTTTTTCTTGCGAGAACTGACCTTGTATGGTAACATCATATTGGTATTTTATGATATTAGGATTAGGGTGGAAAGTTTATTACCCTAATGAATTTTACATAGAAAGAGAATGACAGATAAAGGAGCCAAAGTTATGGTAGTAGATTTAGCAGAAAGCAGAAAAAAGATTGATGCGATTGATAAAGAGATTACAAGATTATTTGAGGAAAGAATGGAAGTAGCCAATGACGTGGCAGCATATAAGCGCAGTACCGGTAAGAAGGTGTTTGATCCAGAGCGAGAGAATCAGAAGCTGGAGACGTTGCGGGGATTGGCAAGTAATGAATTTAATGAAGTAGCTGTAGAGGATTTGTTCCGTCAGATTATGTCTATTAGCCGTAAGTATCAATATCAGAAGCTGGGACCAACTGTCAATGATATTCCATTTCGTCAGGTAGAGAAGCTGGATGTAGATGCAGATACCCGTATTGTTTACTTTGGAGAAAAGGGTGCATTTACGGAACAGGCTATGTTGGAGTATTTCGGAGAAGAAATCACTTCCTTTAATAAAACCACCTTCCGGGAGGTAATGGAGACGGTAGCCAATGGAGATGCTAAGTTTGGGGTATTGCCAATTGAAAATACCTCTACCGGTGGCATTACAGATATTTATGATCTGCTGGTGGATTATGATATTACTATTGTGGCAGAGCATGTGGTGAAGGTGGAGCAGGCATTGCTTGGGAAACCGGGGGCAAAGCTGGAGGATATTCGTAAGGTGTATTCTCATCCACAGGGATTGATGCAGTGCAGCAGGTTTTTAGAGGAGCATCCGCAGATGGAGTGCGAGGAGTTTGCCAGCACCGCAGGAGCCGCTAAGAAGGTTTCCGAAGAGACTGATATGACACAGGCAGCCATTGCCAGCACCAGAGCAGCAAAGGCTTTTGGGCTGGAAGTGTTGAAGGAGTCTATTAATTATCAAAGCCAGAATTATACCCGTTTTATTATTATTTCCAATCAGAAGGTATTTTTAAGTGATGCCAATAAAATTAGTCTGGTTTTTGAGATTAAGCATGAAGCTGGTTCTTTATATAATATGTTGGCGAATTTTTATTATAATGATTTAAATCTGACAAAGATTGAATCCCGTCCCATTGAAGGAAGAAGCTGGGAGTACCGTTTCTTTGTAGACGTGGAAGGCAATCTGACAGATTCTGGTGTAGGAAATGCCATGGCTACTATTGATGAATTTGCCAATAAATTCCAGATATTAGGAAATTTTGCCACAAAATGAAGGTAAAGAAGTAACAAGATTAAAGTGTGATAATAGAACAAAGAAAGGGAGAAGCTCTCCGAAATTCATGCAGGGCAAAACGCTGGTTTTGTCCTTTGTTCTGGAATAGGAAATTGCTCGAAATGTAGTGGTGATCCAACAAGAATTGTGAAGCAATTCTTGCAAGGCAAAACGCTGGTTTTGCCCTTTGTTATGAAATTTGATAGAAATGAGGAAATAATGAAAAAAGGACAGATTATTGAAGGATTTGTAGAAAAAGTGGACTTTCCAAATAAGGGAGTAGTTCGCATTGAAGACATAGATGAACAGGGAGAAAAAAGCGTAGTCCGTGCCCAGGTGAAAGGTGTTTTGCCAGGACAGACGATACGACTGTCTGTAAAAAAGACACGGAAGAGCAAATGTCAGGGAATGCTTCGTGAGGTGATTCAGAAGTCAGAAAAAGAGACAGCAGAACCAATGTGTCCGCATTTTGGTACATGTGGCGGCTGCAATTATCAGACCTTACCATATGAAGAACAGCTAGAACTGAAAAAACAACAGGTTCTGGATTTGATACAGCCGGTTTGTGAAGGGATTTCTGATTATGTTTATGATGGAATTCTTTCTAGTCCTTCTCCATGGGAGTATCGCAATAAAATGGAATTTTCCTTTGGCGATGAAGTGAAGGACGGTCCATTAACCTTGGGTCTTCATAAGAAAGGAAGCTTCCACGATATTATTCATGCCGGTGGATGTAAGATTGTCCATGAGGATTTTAGCCGGATTTTAGATTGTGTCAGAGACTATTGCGCAAATCAAGGGTTGGTTCATTATAAGAAAAATAGCCATGAGGGATTACTTCGTCATTTGCTGGTGCGTCGTGCCCAATCCACAGGAGAAATGCTGGTGGCATTGGTGACCTCTTCCCAGTATGAACTGGAGAAGTTTGCAGAACAGTTGTCTACATTATCTGATCTGTTGCAAAAGCAGCCTTTGGAAGGAAAACTGATTGGATTCCTTCATATCGTTAACGACAGCCTTGGAGATGTGGTGCAGAGTGATGCTACCCATATTATTTATGGACAGGATTGGTTTATGGAAGAAATCCTTGGACTGAAATTTAGAATCACGCCATTTTCCTTTTTTCAGACCAATACTAAGGGTGCCGAGGTATTATATCAGCGGGCGAGAGAGTATGTATTGCAGACAGGTGTGGCAGGGAATGAAAGTAAGAATTTTGGAGAGAATGGTGTCACAGGGAAAGATGATTCTGTACTGAAAAACGGACAGGGAGATGGCAATGTTTTGAATCTGAAGGATAAAGTGGTCTTTGATTTATATAGCGGAACTGGAACCATTGCCCAGATTATTGCACCGGTAGCAGGAAAAGTTATTGGCGTAGAAATTGTAGCAGAGGCGGTAGAAGCTGCAAAGGAAAATGCTGCATTAAATGGATTGGATAATTGTGAGTTTATTGCTGGCGATGTATTGAAGGTTATTGATGAAATTGAAGAAAAGCCGGATTATATTATCTTAGATCCGCCAAGAGATGGCATTCATCCAAAGGCATTGCGTAAGATTATTGATTACGGGGTGGAGAATATTGTGTACATTTCCTGTAAGCCAACTAGTCTGGCAAGGGATTTGGTGATGCTGCAGGAAAGTGGATATCGGGTGAAGAGGATGAGTAATGTGGATTTATTTTCGCAGACGGTGCATGTGGAGACGGTAACACTGCTCCAAAGGAAAAATACCTGAAACTCCTTGAATTTAGGTGCTTTGAGCGACATATACTCTTCTCCCAAAGTGATCGAAAAGAGAAGAAAAAGGCAATTTCCAATGGAGTAAACGTCCAAGTAGTTGTGAGGGTGTAGTTCGGAAACACAAAAATCTGTTGTTCATATTTAATCAAAAATAATTAACAATTCAATAAAGTAACAAAGTGGTCTGAGCCGCTTATTTTCAAGTGATTTTGAAAGT
>CAZEFX010000070.1:0-15973 GCA_964511525.1 uncultured Jutongia sp. | reverse complement strand
CCATATTGTGTTTCCTTTTCTACATAGCTTCTAAAATCCTTGTAACGGTCAAGAAGATATTGATTTTGATTTCCATGACAGGAAAGAATGTATTCTATTAAGGGCTGAGGACAATCCAGATAAATACTGTCTTCGTAATGCTTTAATAGAATGCTGTCAAAAAAAGGAGAAAGTATATCTAGTCCATTTTCCAATCCAAAACGTTCATATAAATTATCTGCTGCAAGCTGAATACGGGAATCGAAGTTTTGTACCAGAGTGCTAATTTCTTTCATATGCTTTGTTCCGTAGGTACTACAGATAAAGCGCCCATCTGGCTTAAGAACCCGAAGGATTTCCTTGCAGACCTGTGGGATGTCATTCGAATAAAAAAGTACATGATTGGCAATAATCAAGTCGAATTGATTATCTGTATAAGGAATCTGATGACAGTTGAAGACCTCGTAATGAAAACGATTATCTTCTGAGCCAATGGTTCGACGGATGTCACGAATCATGCCTTCCGAAATATCGGACAAAACAATGGAAATATTTTCAGGAAGTTTTTTTATGTTTTCTGTCCATAAGGCACCATTTCCACAGCCAAGCTCCAGAATATTCATGCCACTTTGGATTTCGCATTGTTCAAAAATCCATGGAAACCATCCCTGAGGATTTTGAGAATAGTTTTTGTGGAGATTAATTCGGGCAGAAATATTTGTAGCATCCTGATACTGGGTTTTTAAACTTTTTTCCATACCGGTAAGATGTATTAAATCTAACATCTGTTTCCAGTCTAGTTCCTGCCCTTGGTCTAGGGCGGCAGCAGTATCACGAATGGCAGTTTCTACCAGCTGCATCTGTTCGATGCGGTCCTGCACTAATTTTAATTGCTGGTTCAGGGAGCTGCGGAGTATATGAGTATCCATGGTATCTACTGTCATTTCTTGGATGTCCTCCAAAGAAAATCCCAGATATTTTAATAGAAGAATCTGCTGTAGCTTGGCAAAATCTGAGTCACTATAGAAACGTGCTCCTGCAGGAGAAACATAGGATGGTTTCAATATATTCTGTTTATCATAATAGCGGATGGTTCTAACAGAAACACCTGCCATTTTGGCGAAGTCACCAGAAGAATAATAACCGGGAAGTTTCATAAGCAGACTCCTTTCTAAATTGCGTTGTATCTGTTGTTCAAACTTTAGCTGTATGATGCTTGCATTCTGTTATAAATTATCATAGGGGTTTGCTGGAAATTTGTAAAGTTTCAGTTTATGGAAATATAGAAATATGATATGATAGAGGTTAAGTAAAAAGGGAAAAAGGAGGCGGTGAAGTGAAGACTTTTGCTTTGAAAGGAACGATTTGTTTTAGTGAAACAAAAGATAATTTGTTTGTTCAGGAGAATAGTTTCGTTGTTTGCGAGGATGGGATTTGTAAAGGTGTTTATAAGGAGCTTCCAGAGAAATATAAGGGGATACCCTGTGCAGATTATGGAGATTGTCTGATTCTGCCAGGTATGGTAGACCTACATGTACACGCACCCCAGTATTCCTTTCGTGGATTAGGAATGGATATGGAATTAATTGATTGGTTAAATACACATACCTTTCCGGAAGAAAGTAAATATTCTGATTTAGAATACGCAAAAAAAGCATATGAAATATTTGTAAAGGATTTACAGGCAGGGGCAACTACCAGAGCCTGCATTTTTGGAACCATTCATACAAAAGCAACTCTCTTGCTTATGGAAATGCTGGAGCAGGCAGGGATGTCTGCTTATGTAGGAAAGGTAAATATGGACAGAAATAGTCCGGACTATCTTTGTGAGAGCAGTGCTATTCAGTCGGCTCAGGATACAAAAGAATGGATAGAAGAATCGGCTCAAAGATTTCAAAGGGTAAAACCTATACTGACACCGAGATTTATTCCTAGCTGTTCTGACGAAATGATGGAAAAATTATCTATTTTGCAGAAGGAATATAAATTGCCAGTTCAGTCCCATTTATCAGAAAATTTAGGAGAGATACAGTGGGTTCAGGCGCTTTGTCCGGATACCCGGTTTTATGGGGAGGCATATGATAAATATCAAATGTTTGGTGGAAGTGCAAAGACCATTATGGCGCATTGTGTTTATAGTACAGAGGAAGAAATTCAGAGAATGAAGGAGCAGGAGGTATTTGTGGCACACTGTCCGGAATCTAATGTAAATCTGGCTTCAGGAATTGCTCCTGTTCGGAAGTATTTAGACTTAGGCATGAAAATCGGTCTGGGAAGTGATGTTGCTGCCGGTTCTGGATTGTCTCTTTTTAAAGCTATGGCAATGGCAATTCAATGTTCTAAGCTGCGGTGGCGTTTAGCTGACCAGAGTCTTGCACCATTAAAAATTGAAGAGGCATTTTATTTGGCAACTAAAGGAGGCGGAGAATTTTTTGGAAAAGTAGGCAGCTTTGAAGAAGGATATGAATTTGATGCAGTCATTATAAATGATTCCTCTTTAGAGCATCCTCAGGAATTTGACGGAAAACACCGAATAGAGCGGCTGATTTATTTGGCAGAGGATAATCATATAGTAGAGAAATATATTGCAGGAAAAAAAGTTCTGGATATGCATTATAAGTAGTTTGATGCAAATTGGAAAGGACCTATTTTGAAGGAGAGTGTAATAAGAAAGGAGGCAGCGTATGGGAAAATACAAAAGAATATTTACAATTGTTATTGATTCTTTAGGTGTTGGTGCTTTGGAGGACGCAAAACAATATGGTGATGCAGGAACGGATACCTTAGGTCATATTTCAGAGGTGATGGAGACATTTCACATTCCAAATTTGCAGAAATTAGGTCTGGCAAATCTACACCCCTTAAAGCAGGTTCCGTCTGTGGAAATCCCGTTGGGATATTATACGAAATTAAAGGAAGCCAGTGTTGGAAAGGACACCATGACAGGTCATTGGGAAATGATGGGGCTCCATATTACTACACCCTTTAAGACCTTTACGGAAAACGGTTTTCCAAAGGAATTAATAGAGGAATTATCCCGTAGGACGGGACGAAAAATCATCGGAAATAAAAGTGCCAGCGGAACAGAGATTTTAGAGGAGCTGGCAGAGGAAGAAATCGCTACAGGGAATATGATTGTGTATACTTCTGCGGATTCTGTATTGCAGATTTGTGGAAATGAGGAAACCTTTGGTTTGGAAGAATTATATCGTTGTTGCGAAATTGCTAGGGAATTAACCATGAAGGATGAGTGGAAGGTAGGCAGAGTCATTGCCAGACCTTATGTCGGGAAAAAGAAAGGAGAGTTTAAGCGTACCAGTAATCGTCACGATTATGCTTTGAAGCCTTATGGAAAAACAGTATTAACTGCTTTAAAGGAGCAGGGGCTGGATGTGATTTCTGTAGGAAAAATATATGATATTTTTGATAGCGAGGGATTAACAGAATCCAATAAATCCAAATCCTCTGTCCATGGAATGGAACAGACCATTGAGATTGCAAAGCGGAACTTTGCAGGACTTTGCTATGTGAATCTGGTAGATTTTGATGCTCAATGGGGACATCGGCGGAATCCAATTGGTTATGGAGAAGAGCTGGAGCGGTTTGATGTGAAACTGGGAGAATTGTTGGACGTGCTGGGAGAGGATGATTTGCTTTTGATTACGGCAGACCATGGTAACGATCCAACCCATACCGGAACTGACCATACCAGAGAGAAGGTTCCTTTTATTGCCTATTCTCCATCTATGAAAGGAAGTGGCAAGCTGGAGGAGGAAGACACTTTTGCTGTGGTGGGAGCAACCATTGCGGACAACTTTGAAGTGGCTATGCCCGAAGGAACCATTGGACATTCCCTTCTGGATAAATTAATTTAACTCAAACTTCCCCCATAGAAAATGACAGTAACTTCCTATAATATTAATTATGGGTATCATGACGCTCTATAAGTTCATTGGTATTTCTTCTTCGTGGACGCCTCTCGGCTCGGGATGAGTTACGCAGTGGTGCATAGAGGAGTACAGTACACTCCTCGAGCACCAGCGAACTCAAACGCCACTCAGACAGAAAACCAATGAACTTACAGAGCTGTGCATCAGCTATTCCATAATTAATATTATGGGAAGTTGTATCAATTTTCTGTGTGGGAAGTTTGAGTAATCGAAAAATAAGAAATGAGAGGTTATTATATGGAGACAGAAAAAATTTTACGGTGTGTGGATCATACTTTATTGACACAGGATGCTACATGGGAAGAGATAAAGGAAATTTTAGATGATGCTATGAAATATCACACAGCGTCTGCCTGCATTCCGGCAGGGTATGTAAAAAGAGCGGCAGAATATGTAAATGGGAAACTGCCGATTTGTACGGTGATTGGATTTCCAAATGGTTATAGCACTACAGCGGTAAAAGTCTACGAAGCCAAAGATGCCATTGAGAATGGAGCGGCAGAAATCGACATGGTAATTAATATTGGTCATGTGAAAAATAAAATGTATCAGGAACTGGAGGAGGAAATACGCCAGATTCATGAAGCTTGTAATGGAAAGCTTTTAAAGGTAATTATTGAAACCTGTCTGCTTACGGAGGAAGAAAAAATAAAAATGTGCGAGGTTGTTACTAGTGCAGGAGCAGAGTACATAAAAACATCCACAGGTTTTTCTACTTCTGGTGCTACTTTTGAAGATGTGGCGCTGATGAAAAAGCATGTGGGAGAAAACGTAAAGGTGAAGGCTGCTGGTGGCATTGCCAGTTTTGACGACGCAGAGAAGTTTATAGAATTAGGTGCCTCTCGTTTGGGTACCAGCCGATTGGTGAAAATTCTAAAAGGGAAAACAGATACTGGATACTAAAGAAGACATAAAAAAATAGAAACATAGAGAGTTAGAGGGAATGGTGACATGACAGAATTGGAGCAGCATTATAATAAATTTAATGAGGAAAAAAGACTTACCAGACGCCATGGAATGGTGGAGTATATTACTTCTATGAAGTATATTCATGAATATCTTCCGAAGGAAGGTGCTGCGATTCTGGACGTGGGAGCAGGTACTGGACGCTACAGTGTAGCTCTGGCTGAGGAAGGCTATGATGTGACCGCAGTGGAGCTGGTAAAGTATAATTTAGGGATTTTGAAAGCGAAGAAAAGCTCTGTGAAGGCGTATCAGGGCAATGCTATGAAATTGTCCCGTTTTCAGGACAATAGTTTTGATATGACTCTGGTTTTTGGCCCCATGTATCATTTGTACGATTTTGAGGACAAGAAGAAGGTGCTTCTGGAAGCTAAGAGAGTTACCCGTTCTGGTGGTGTGATTTTGGTGGCGTATCTTATGAATGAATATGGTGTTTTGATGTATGGTTTTAAGGACAATCATGTAAAGGAATGTCTGGAGGATGGAAGACTTTCTAAGGAATTTCATTGTATGTCCCAGCCTAAGGACTTATATGAATATGTACGTCTGGAGGATATTGATCAGTTAAATCAGGCGGTGGATTTACAACGAATCAAAATCATTTCTCCAGACGGACCTGCTAATTATATGAGACCAGTGCTAAATGCCATGGACGAGGAAACCTTCCAATTATTTATAGAGTATCATCTTTCTATTTGTGAGAGACCAGAGCTGATAGGTGCAGGAGGTCATACTTTGGATATTTTGCAGGTGAATAAATAAATGGGACTTCTTTATTTTCCAGTGTACTCAAAGTGCTGGTAATCCTTCTTGGAGTTCCAGTCACCACCCCAAGAAAATCCATATTTTTTGAAAATTTTATAGACCTTGTCATTTTTATGAATCATATATTCAGCGTATTTTCCTTTACATTTTTTTGGATTACGATGAATATATTTTTTGCCATTTGCCGGCTCTACAAGAGAAACAGTCCCATTTTTATAGGAAACACAGGGATTTATTTTAGGATTAATGTCGATGGCGAGTCCCTGACCATGTTTGGAAAGTCGGCTCGTGCCAGTAATTAGTCGATAGTTAAAGGCAGAGGTGTTATTGGCAGACATGGATTTTTCATCATTGGCATTATAATTATCCACTAAAGACATGCGCTGGATAGGATATTTGATTTGATATAGCTCATAAAATACCTTTAAGGTTTTTTGAGCTATTTTTTTATTGACGATTAATTCACCAGTCTGGGTATTTCCTTGGAAATCCACATAAAGAACTTGAAGATACCGTAAGTCTTTATAGGATATGGCTGTATTTTTGTCGGATGGAAAGGAGGAACCCGTGATACGTTCTTTTATAGATTTATTCAGGAGGACGCTGGTGAAGCCTTCCTTATAGGTTTTTGCATGACTAATGGTGCTGGAAAAAAGCAGGGAAATACAAAGTCCTATCAGGATAGGATATGCTAAAAAAGTTTTCATAGGGATGTTCCTTTCTGTGCTTGTTGTTAAAATATATATTTATTATAATAACATAGGTGGATAGAATATGATTTTTTATTTTATGTAAGAAGGTAATAAATTTTAAATATAGGAGGCGGAAAATGGAAAGAAATTGGGATATGAATCAGGTGTCAGATGGAAAGCGGTATTATTCCAATGATATGGTGAAGCTGGGCTGTCAGGAGTGTGCGGGCTGTTCCTCTTGTTGTCATGATATGGGGAATTCTATTGTACTAGATCCTTATGATGTATACCGTTTGACAAAGGCGTCTGGGTGGAATTTTCAGCAAATGCTGGAGCATTGTCTGGAATTAAATGTAGTGGATGGAGTGATCCTTCCAAATTTAAAAATGGATGAAGAAAAGAACCAGTGTACCTTTTTAAATGAAGAGGGCAGATGCAGTATCCATGCTGCAAGACCGGGAATCTGCCGGTTGTTTCCATTAGGAAGAATTTATGAGAATGGAGGTTTTCAATATTTTTTGCAGGTTCATGAATGCAAAAAAGAGAACCGCACCAAGATGAAAATTAGTAAGTGGCTGGAAACTCCTCAGTTAAAGCAATATGAAGACTTTGTCTGTCAATGGCACTATTTTCTAAAGGATATTCAGGATGAAATAAAAAAAGGGATGGAGAAGGAACGCATTCATGCCATTAATGTGGCGATATTAAATACGTTTTTTATAAAGCCATACCATATGGAAACAGATTTTTATGTTCAAATACAAGAACGAATTCATGGATTTTCTGCTCATAATCAGTAGCTTTTTTTGAAATTAATGAACAGATTTATATGCTGGAAAGGATGTAGTTTTTGAAACTACATGTCGAATTAAAGAAAACTTTTTTATGTTGACAAAATAACTCTATAGGTCTAGACTTATAAATGGTGAAATTTTTGGCAATGATTTGTTAAGAGGGCTGTTTATAGGTTGAAATGCTGGAGATGCCCTTTATTAGGAAGAGGAAGGAGTCCTAGGATTTATGGAGAGTTTAGTGATTGGAAATAAGATTGCAAGAGTGCCAATGATTCAAGGTGGTATGGGGATTGGAGTAAGTAGAGGTAAGTTAGCAGGAGCAGTAGCTAAGGAAGGTGGAATTGGCTTAGTTTCTACGGTACAGGTAGGCTATGATGAGCCGGATTTTCGGGAAAAACCGCAGGAATGTAATATTCGTGTGTTAAAAAAACATATTCAGATGGCAAAAGAGCAGGCTGACGGAGGACTAGTTGGCGTGAATGCCATGGTGGCATTGCGGGACTATGAGGAGCATGTGAAGGCAGCAGTGGAAGCAGGAGCGGATGTAGTAGTCAGTGGAGCAGGACTTCCTGTAGCATTACCAAAGCTGGTGGCAGGAAGTGACACGAAGATTGCACCGATTGTCTCTTCGGAGAAGGCGGCCAATGTGATTTTGCGCATGTGGGAGAAGAAACATAATGCTACAGCAGATTTCGTTGTTATTGAAGGCCCGAAAGCAGGTGGTCACCTGGGATTTTCCAGAGAACAGATTCAGGAAGATTGTCAGGGTGCTTTGGATTACGATGAGGAAATTCGCAAAATTATTGCAGTAGTAAAGGGCTATGAAGAGAAGTTTAATAAAAAGATCCCAGTGATTGTGGCTGGAGGTGTTTTTGATGCAAAGGATATTCGTCATATGAGAAGCTTGGGAGCTGATGGCGTCCAGATTGCCAGCCGGTTCGTAGCCACAGAGGAATGTGACGCAGATATTCGTTTTAAGGAAGCATATGTTAATGCAAAAGCAGAGGATGTACGTATTATCCAGAGTCCGGTAGGAATGCCGGGAAGAGCCGTTGCGAATGCCTTTTTGGATAGAGTTGCAAAGGGAAGACAGCCAGTATCAAAATGTCTTGGTTGTTTGTCGAAATGTAAACCATCAGAAACACCATATTGTATTACCGAAGCTTTGGTGAAGGCTGTAACTGGTGATGTAGAAAATGGGTTGGTGTTTGCAGGCTCTAATGTTGGACGAATTCAGAAAATAACCACAGTAAAAGAATTGATGGAAGAATTAAAAGAGGGATTTGAAGATTAGTCATCTCTCTGGAATGTGAGGGAATGAAAAATGAATACCGTAATTTTTGATTTAGATGGTACGCTGCTGGATACGCTGGAGGATTTGGCAGATGCAGTAAATTATGCCATGAGACAGTTTCAGTTGGAGGAAAAGACGATTTCTCAGGTGCGTAGCTTTGTGGGAAATGGAATCCGTAAGCTGATAGAACGCTGTGTCCCAGAGGGAGACAGCAGAGAAGACTTTGAAGAGATTTTACAGTGTTTTCGCGAATACTATGCTGTTCATTGTCAGGATAAAACAAGACCCTATGATGGTATTATGGATGTGCTGGAGACATTAAAGGAAAAGGGCTATCAGATGGCTATTGTGTCTAATAAGCACCATAGTGCAGTAGAGGATTTAAAAAATATCTTTTTTGCAGAATATATTTCCGTAGCGATTGGACAAAGTGATAACCTTCGTCCAAAACCAGCACCAGACACAGTGGACTTAGCCTTAGAGCAGTTAGGATGCCACAGAAAGGATGCTATTTACGTGGGAGATTCGGATGTGGATAAGGCAACTGCCGACAACTCCGGTATGGACTGCATTGCAGTTACCTGGGGATTTCGTGACAGAGAACTGTTGGAACAGTTGAAACCAGCAGTAATTGTGGATGAACCACACCAAATCGTAGAATATTTAGAATCAAAATGAGATAAGTTCTTGGAGTATCCATTATGGATACATGACGCAGAAAAAAGTCATATATGTTTTCTTTTCGTGGACGCCTTGCGGCTCGGGATGAACCACGCAACGGTGCATAAGAGGTAGATACTTGCTTACGCAAGTACTACACTCTAAACACCGGCGGGTTCAAACGCCACTCAATCGAAAAATATATGACTTTTTTCTGCTGTGCATTGGTACCCCACATAGTTGATATATTGAAATTACTGGATTAACTTTACACGGTTCTATATTTTTTATAAATATTAGTCTCAAATATAGCTTGTTTGATGTTAAAAGGTATTAATCGATGACTTCATATAGTGTCATTTTACAATTAGCCAGTGTACAGCCACAAAAGGTCATTGGTTTTCTGTCTGAGCGGTGTTTGAACTCGTCCGCAAAGAAGAAACACCAATGACCTTTTGTGGCGTCATATCCCCATAATTGTTATTACACGAAGTTGTGGGAAACTTTCATCGCACTAAGAGGGAGTATATGGTGCGAATCAGAATCACTCCGAAGGGACCTAAAAAGATGCCCCATACACCAAAGAGACAGACTCCGATATAGATGGAGGCTGTCATAAAAAATGGTAACAGTCCCATATTATTTCCCATTAATTTTGCCTCTAAAAGTTCTCTGGTGACGATGGTGAGAATGAGGACGGTCAGCAGAACGGCAGCAGCAAAGTAACGTCCTTGAAACATTTCATAGATTGCCCAGGGAGCCAGAATGATTCCGCTTCCTAATACAGGGAAAGCGTCCATAATCGCAATGCATAATCCCAGAAGGATTCCATAGGGATTCCCAATAATCATTAGTCCGCTGCTGCATAAAAACCAAACCGTTAACATAATAATACCCTGAGATTTTAAATAAGAAAGACCGGTTTTCTTTAGGGTGATAGCTACTGTATGCAAGGTATAGTAGTAGGGACTTTTATGGTATGCCATATGAATTGTTCCCATGTCTTTACAAAGAAGTACCATGCAAATTACGATAATCACCAGAATAGTGAAAAGATGCACAGAACCAGAAAAGCAGGATGCCAGCCATGTTCCAGCGTTATCGGAAAGTAGCTGCCGGCAGTTTGATTGAATGGTATCCACTTGATTCTGGAAGAATACAGCAGAAGTTCCATTTTCCATGCAAAGCAGGGAATCAATACAACGGCAGAGGCGTCTTGTCTGGTTGGCATACATTTGAGAAAATATCTGGCGGTAAACGGGAAAATTAGTCAGTAATAACTGAAGCTGTTGCCATAGCTGGCGGAAAAGAAACCAAAAACCAACTATAATAATACCAAAGAAAAGTCCTAAGGTAGTGGTATGAGCCAGCCAGCTGGGAAAACGAAAGCGGCGTCGAAGAAGACGGGTGATAGGAAAAAGCATACGCATAAACAGGTAGGAGAGTATAAAAGGCAGAACCAAAGCAAGCAGGTATCGAAAAAAAAGATATACACTGACAGTAACTGCACATAATATTAATAAACGATAAAGCAGGGGATGTACTTTTTCAAAACGGGAAGATGTGGTGTTCTGCATAAGAGAAAACTCCTTTCTGAAGCTTTTTGGACGGTCTCAAAGAAAAGGAATGCTTTACTTCATAAAACGGTCTTGAAGTAGTATGTGCAGAAACAAAAAAAGAAATTCCTTAATTTAAGCAAAAAAAAGAGCTGCGATGCAGCTCTTTTAAAGGAGAAGGTATGAAAAAAATTTTAAGCACTACCAAATGTTTTACCATTTGATGTAATTGATTATAAAAAGCAAATGTGAACTAGAAGTGATGGAGTTGTGAAGAAATTGTAAACAATATGAAACGATTTTCTTCACTAGTATTCAAATTTATACTTTAAAGCCATAAACTAGGTCCCTATGTAGAGTTTTTGTATAGTTTTCTTTGGGGATTTGAGGTTATTTTTTGGTATTTGTTTTGTTTCTAAAACCAATTAGAGGAAACTCAAAATGAATTTCCTCTAATTCTTCAAAAATGAGACTGGAATATTAATTCCCTTCACACCTTCTGTATTATATGTATTATTTGTAGTCTGTATACAAAAAAACTGAGAGAGAATCTTTCGACTCTCTCTCCTTCAAAAAAATCATACTGAGCTTACGCTCCTTCACACTATCACGTTTGTGACATCCGATACATAATAACAAAAGATATTCCTTCTGTCAAGTATATTTTATTATATTTTTTTACAGAAATCAATTAGAAAATGTGACATTTTTTCAGGGCATCATTTATATCATTTAAAACGTGCCCCTTAACATTTCCGATTGACGCAGCTGTATCTACTCTTTGAATACTTACATTTTGTAATTTAAGTACATTTGTCCAACGTACCATATTTTTAAAACCATATACTTTTTCTATCTTTACATGGTAATCTTTCTTTATATGAGGTTCCTGAGAAGAAAGTGGAACAACAAAAATACTAGAACCTGTTTTTCTCAAAATTATAGCGGGATGACGTCCACCAAATTCGTTACCAATATTAAATCCAAATTCAATCCATACTACTGAACCACGACCTAGTTTATCTTCCTTATCACAAACGTAAGTTGGTTCATCGATTACGTATTGTGTTTTTGTAGAAATCCATTGAAAATAATTGTTGGTTCTTTTTCTACCTTCACTATCTTCTAAATTAGTTGATGAATATAAGTTGTCAATCTGTGTATTGGCTGATTCCTTGCTTTTTTTGAGTTCTTCTTTGGTTATGTTTTTCATTATTGTCTCACCTCCTTATATACGTACAATGCGATTATATCATAGTCATAAAGATAGCTCAAACAAAATACGTAACTATATTATCTGAAAATAGATTACACCTTAAACCGATAACCTACACCCCAAATCGTTTCGATATATTGTGGCTTGGAGGAAGAATCTTCGATTTTCTCCCGGATTTTTTTGATGTGTACGGTAACGGTAGCAATGTCTCCGATAGACTCCATTTCCCAAATTTCTTGGAAAAGCTCTTCCTTGGTAAAAACATGATTTGGATTTTCTGCAAGGAAGGTTAATAAATCAAATTCCTTCGTAGTAAAGGCTTTTTCTTCTCCGTTCAGATAAACCCGGCGGGCGGTTTTGTCAATTTTTAAGCCACGGATTTCAATAATCTGGTTTTGGGACTGACTGCTGGAGGTAAGTCTCTGATAACGAGCCATGTGAGCTTTCACTCTTGCTACCAGTTCACTTGGACTAAATGGTTTTGTCATATAGTCATCCGCTCCAAGTCCAAGACCACGGATTTTATCAATATCATCCTTTTTGGCGGATACCATAATTACAGGTGTGTTCTTTTTTTCGCGAATCAGCTTGCAGATTTCAAAACCATCCATGCCTGGCAGCATTAAATCCAAAATAATTAAATCAAAGTCTTCATCTAAGGCTCTGGCAGCACCGTTGCTGCCGTCCTGCTCCAGAACCACTTCAAAGTCACTTAATTCCAAATAGTCTTTCTCTAATTCTGCAATTGCAGTTTCATCCTCAATAATTAATATTTTTGCCATAGTATCAATCCTTCCTTTCTTTTCTCAATGTAAAGAATATACTGGTGCCTTCGCCCAGAGTGCTTTCAGCCCAAACTCTGCCACCATGGTCATGAACGATTTTAGCCACAATGGCAAGCCCTAAACCACTACCACGTTTTGAGGAATTCCGGGATGCATCTGCCCGGAAGAAACGGTGAAAGATATAGGGCAGATCCTTCTCTTCGATGCCAGGTCCGTTATCCCGAATACAGATTTCCACATATTCAGGAGGTTTTGGTGGTTCTGGGTCAATTGGTATCCCGTTTTTGTCGATTTGCCGATAAAGTGGTGGTATGGGTTTCGGAACAGGAACATCCTTGATTGTAATATCAATTGTTCCAGCAGTTTTGTTCTGATATTTAACAGCATTACCAATAATATTTTGAATTACCCGTTTTAATTGTTCCGGATCTGCCAGAACCTTTGTGCCTTCTGAACAGGAATTTTCATGTTGAATAGATATTTTCTTTGATTCCAAATCTAAAGAAAATTCCTCCAGACAATCACTGAAATATCCCTGTAAATCAATAGGAATGAAGTGGTATGGAAGAGAGTTTTGCTCAATTTTTGCAAAAATGGAAAGTTCATCCACAAGATAGCTCATGTCAGAAGCTTTTGAATAAATGGTGCGGAGATATTTTTCCTGCTTTTCCGGGGTATTAGCAACACCATCCAGAATTCCTTCTGTATATCCCTTAATGGAGGTTAGTGGTGTCTGTAAGTCATGAGCCATACTGCTAATCATTTCTCTTGTGTCTTGTTCATAACGAATACGTTCCTCAATCATTTCCTTTAACCGAATACGCATTTCCTCAAAATCCCGGCATAGTTCACCGATTTCATCTGTGGAATGGACTCTTACAGGCATATCCAATTGACCAGCTCCAATATGCATGGTAGCGATTCGCAAAATGTTCAATGGTTTTACGATGCTATTATAAATCCAGAATACCAGCAGACAGGCTGTGGCAACGATGATAACCATTAAAGAAAAAATCAACTGCTTAAAAGAGTATTCCCAGGCTGGCATAATCCGGGTTAAATCTGTAATTAAAAAGATCTGTCCTCTGGATTTGTCAGGAAAGAGAAAATCCTTTTGCTTAATCAGGCAAGGAACGGAAGGGTTGATGCTAATGGTATCATTGATTCCTTCATGATATCCGCTAAATCCAGCCAAGGTTTCCATTTCCTCGTAAACTTCACTGTTTCCTATAAAAGATTCTTTTCCGTTTTTTTGAACTATAATAAAGGAATCACGATTTTTTAAGTTGTCATTAACCTGAGTCAAATAGGCTTGATTAGAAAAAGTCTCGGGAGAAGAGTCTGCTATTTCTACCAGATCATTATAGTCTGCCATGGTCATGGAATAAAGGACATGAAGTGGATTAAAAATAAAATTGGTTGTGCTGGTTTCTGTCTGATAAGAAGTTTCTAAGAATTTTGTCTGATTAGAAAGAATCAAATTGGTACAGACACTCATTAAAAACAGCGGAAAGATAGTAATAATTAAAAATGCAACAATTAATCGTCCGCGGATTTTCATGGTGTCTGTCCTCCTTTTGAAACAATCCGGTGTCTATCAGTAATAGCCCATGGATTGGTTAATATCCTGTACTGTTTGGCTCGGCTGATATTTTTTCGTACCGAAAAGTTTTTTGTGTAATTTGGTTACATTGGATGTTAGAGTAACCGGAAAATCATAATAAATTCCATTTGCCGCTCTTTTCGCTTCCATATCATATGGAAAGCCCTTTTGGCTGGAAATCTCATAAAAAGGAAGAAATGCAGCCAGATTCAGAATATCCGAAGTGGTCATGCTGGTGTAAATCTGAGGCAGCATATCATTCATTACCTGAAGCAGAGTAAAAGGATTTGTTTTCTTTGCTTTTTCAAAAATTGCCTCTAATACCTTACGCTGCCGCTTGGCACGGGTAAAATCTCCACCGGCAGTAGCGCGGACACGACAGTAGCCAGTGGCTTGAACGCCGGTGACGGTCTGTTTTCCAGGCTTTTCGATTTTTGTATATTCTGTTCCATTGATTCTGGCTACGTCTCTTGCATAAGCGTTTACCCATTTACGTTCCCCTTTCTTGATGTTCAGAGTGATACCACCCAAGCCATCAATTACATTGGATAGGGCACTGAAATTTACAGTGATAAAATCCTGAATATTTAAATCAAAGTTAGTATTTAAGGTATCTACAGCCAAATCTGGTCCGCCATAGGCATAGGCGTGGTTGATTTTATTGAAACCGTGTTCATCAATCTGGACATAGGTGTCACGATAAACGGAGGTTAAGGAAACCTCATGAGTTTTATTATTTATCGTTGCGATAATAATAGAATCGCTTCGAGTATTTTCTTTTAAATCATTGGCACGGGAATCCACACCGAAGATGGCAATGTTGGTATAATCCTCCATGTTTTCATCGTCAATATCATTAATGGTAATGTCTTGCAGAGTGTGGTTTTCTATGCTGTCCAGGCGGGACAAAAGGTAAAGTCCCGCCAAAAGCAATAACATTAATATTAATAGAAAAATATATACAAATATCCGCGGTTTGCGGCTTTTTTTTGCCATTGGTATTCCTCCTGTAAAATGCTCTAAGGCTACAATAGGCTTTAGTATGCGTTTTTGTTTACCTTACGCCCAAAGAAGGTAAGGAACAAAATCTTAAAATCCAGCCAAAGAGTCCAGTTTTCTACATAGTACAAATCGCAGTCGATACGTTTTGTAATAGAGGTATCTCCACGATAACCATTTACCTGTGCCCAGCCTGTCATACCGGGACGTACCTGATGTTTTATCATATAACGAGGGATTTCCTCTTTAAATTTTTTGACAAAATATGGTCTTTCCGGACGAGGACCCACCAGACTCATATCTCCCTTTAATACATTAAAGAGCTGAGGTAACTCGTCAATATTGGTCTTTCTCATAAAACGTCCCAAAGGTGTTACGCGGGGATCGTCAGCGGTAGTCCAGGCTTTCTTCTCTTCTGATGCTTCCTGCACCCGCATAGAACGGAACTTATACATCTGAAATTCCTTGTTATGAAGACCGATACGGTTCTGTTTAAAAATCAATGGTCCTGGTGACGTGATTTTTATTAAAGCCGCCACAATAAGCATTGGTATAGAAAGGAGAATAATACCAAATAAAGAGCCAAAAAAATCAATGGTACGCTTAATGGCATTGTTCAGGGAAGAACTTAATGGCACATGACGTACATGAATTACAGGAAGTCCATCTAAATCCTCTGTATAAGGCTTCGTAGGAATAACATGGTTGTAATCAGGA
>CAZEFX010000069.1:0-15985 GCA_964511525.1 uncultured Jutongia sp. | reverse complement strand
ATAATCAGGTATCCAGACAATATAATCAAACCGATTAGGGCGATAAAAAATGCAACCATGCCCATATCCATATCCTGACCCAGATATGCCCAGTTCACCCCCATACTGCTTTCAGATAATCCACAACGCTGGCTCAGAGCTTTTGCCTTATTGTCCAAAAACAAACTATTAGTAAAATCAAAGTCTGCCATAATCCATCCACTGTAGTCTATTACCGCTTCCATAGAAGCCTCCTGATAGGTTCTGGTCTGCAAGGAAACCTCTTTTTCTTGAAAAGCCTTCGATACTAAAGCAATTTGTACTGTTGCAATAATATCTCCCTTATAATATCCACACAAAGTAAAGTCCTTCTTTACGGCTCGCCCATTTATTATGATTTCTAATGGCACTTTTTCTCCAAGACGACACTCCACCCCTAAAGCTTCTAAAACCAAATCACTGGTAACAATTTCGTCTTCCTTTTCTGGAAAATGACCAACCTCAGGATAGCAAAAGGATTTCTTTGCATTTAACTCCTGATAATAGCTAACCTCTGTAGGTAATTTCTCCAAGGATTTATTTCCTAAATCTCCCACCGTAATACGATAACTAAGATTTTGGATTTTCTTGTCCTTTTTTAACTGATTATATTCATTCTGTGTAAGATATTTATATCCTGCATGAGAACTGGTTCCTACCTGTCTCATAAGTTCTTCCTGGTTCTTCTGGAGAATGCATCCTCCCACTGTAAATACCGTTGTAAACAATAAAGAAGTCAGAACAATAGCAAAAACTGCAATGAGATTTTTTTCTTTTCCTGCCTTTCTTGTCTTGTCTGCAATCCGCCGAATAATCATTTTATTTTTCACGTTGGACACAATCTGTCACCTCCCTTCGCCTAACTAATTTTCACTTGTCACTATTTTTCCATCCTCAATCCGAATAATCCGGTCTGCCATCTGAGCAATTTCTTCATTATGGGTAATCATAACAATGGTCTGTCCAAATTTTTCCCCAGTGACCTTCAATAACCCTAAAACATCCTGACTGGTACGAGAATCCAGATTCCCCGTAGGCTCATCAGCCAATACAATAGCTGGTTTAGCAGCTATTGCTCTGGCAATGGCCACTCTCTGCTGCTGTCCACCGGAAAGCTGGCTTGGCAGATTGTCTAATTTCTCTTTTAATCCCAACAGCTCTATGATTTGACTTACATAATTTTCATCCACTTCATTTCCATCTAGTTCAATTGGCAATACAATGTTTTCCTTCACATTTAATACTGGCACCAGATTAAAACTCTGAAATACAAAGCCTATTTTTCGCCGACGGAAAATACACAAAGAATCCTTCTCCAGTTCTGAAAGGTCTTTGCCATCTACAAAAACCTTTCCTTCTGTGGGTACATCCAGACCACCCAGCATATGTAATAAGGTGGATTTACCACTTCCACTGGTTCCCACAATAGCAACAAATTCTCCCCTCTCTACCCATAAATCAATGCCGTCCAGAGCTTTTACTTGTTTTTCTTCCTCCCCATAATATTTCTTAATTCCTTCTGTACGCAATACTTCCATGAAAACTTCCTCCTATATTTCAAGCATTTATTTCGAGAAAAAAAGAACAGCAATTCTCTTACTGTTCCTAGTATATCACCTTATTCTTTCCAGACCATTTCTGAATTCTTACAATTTTGAAAGATTATGACTATTGACTTCCTCTCCATAAATACATAGTAAAATTACTACCCTTTCCCAACACAGAATGGACTTTTATATATCCATTTTCTTTTTTTACAATCTCCCTTGCCAGATAAAGACCAATTCCGACTCCTTCCTCTTGCTGAACCTGCCCAGAACGATAAAACCGTTCAAATAGAAACGGAATCTCTTCTTCTACAATTCCCTTCCCTTGATCTTTTATGGAAACTGCTGTATACATTTCATATGCTTTTATGGAAATCTCAACTACACTCTCTTCGTGGGAATATTTAATAGCATTATCTAATATATTTTCTAAGGCTTCCTTTGTCCATTTCAAATCAAAGCAGGCGGTTTCTATAACCTGCTTAGGAACAATAATCTGAATATTTTTCTTATTGGCTTTTGGTTGAATCGACGCTACGGTTTCTTTAATCAAAGCATCCACAGTCTGGTTCTTTGGAGCCAGTACTACCATTTCTGTCTCCAGACGGGAGATTTTTGTTAATCCTTGTATCAAAAATTCCAGTTTTTCTGTCTGCTTCTGTATTTCTGCAAACATTTTTATGTTTTGTTCCTGTCCTTCCAATTTCTGAAGATTTTCCTGTAACAAAGACGTATATAACTTAATATTTGTTATAGGAGTTTTTGTCTGATGGGAAATATCTGTTACCAAACTCTGAATATTTTCTTTTTCTTTTTTTAAATTTTGTCTAGATAACTGTGAAGTTCCCAAAAACTGCTTCCATTTTGATTCTAATCGGGAAAGTCTTGTTTCATCATAAGCTGATTCCTGAAATTCTCCTGTCATGGCGTCATCCAGCATCTGCTCTAGTCTGTCCAATATTTTATTTGTAAACATATCTTCCGTCTCAACACTTTCTTCTTTCTATGATTTTATCACTTTCATAATATTAATTATTCTCTGTAATGCTATTTTTCTTTTTCCACATGTAACCTTGTCCATATACTGTCTGAATATATGTCCCTCCGCACTTTTTATCCTCCAGCTTGCTCCGGAGTCGATTTATCGTAACAGAAAGAGCATTTTCATCTACATAGTCACTTCCTTCCTGCCAGATTCTCTCCATCAAAACCTCTCTGGTTAAGATTCTGCCTTCGTTTTCCACCAGTAACCGAAGAAGCTTTTGTTCATTTACACTAAGGGAAATCTCCTGTCCGTCCTTAGTAAAATAGATTCGCTGAAAATCAAAAGCAAACTCATCTATGTAGTAGATAGCTTCTGTTTTCTTACAAACACGCCGCCTAAGCACCTGTATCCTCGCCCGTAATACAGCCAGACTAAAGGGCTTAGTCATGTAGTCATCTGCACCAAGAGTAAGACCTGTAACCTCATCCATCTCCATGTCATTGGCAGTAAGCATTAAAACCGGTATCTCCGACCTTTCCCGCAACCACTTTAAATAATCATAACCACTTCCATCCGGCAGGTTCACATCTAATATAATCAGCTCTGGAACAGTATTTTCAAAGTCTGCTTTCGCTTGCTTCAGCATCATGCTTTGGACAAATTCTGTTTCTGAATCCTTTAAAGCCAATACAATTCCATCACTTAATGCACGGTCATCCTCAACGATTTGAATCCGCAATGTCTCACCTTCTTATCTTTGTAATCTTTCCCTTTGCTGTCTGATTATCTGTACATAGTTTCTTTCAGAAAATCCACAATAATCCCCAGCACCTTATCATTCTGAAAACCTAGAAATCCATGGTTCCCATCATTGATTTTATAAAAAGTTACGTCTTTCCCCAATTCTTTCATATATTTATACAATAAACAACTCTGGTCAAAGTTTACAAGCATATCCCCAATCATCCTGTAACCCCTCCAACACAATACAACCTTCTGGAACTTCTTCGTTTCTTGGGAAATCCTCTGGACGTTGTATTTCTATAGGTTCTTTTAATTCTCTTTCTCTCATGAATTTTTCAGCACGAAACATGATGGTTGCCTCCCTTATTTTTTATCTATAGTAGATTTTACCATTTAAGACTGGCAAATTGCTATTTTCATTTATTCTCCCCTCCCGGAAACTCTATCTCAATTCCAAACACATCTCCTTCCACCTTGGCTTCAATCCTTCCATTCATCCGAATCACTAATTCCTTTGCAATAGAAAGTCCCAATCCGGTGGAGTTCTTGCTTCTTGCGGCATCCGCCTTGTAAAATCGTTCAAACACCTGAGAAGGATCAATTTCTGACATATGCGAAACCCGGTTACTTATCTTAAGCCAAGCACCGTCATTTACTTCCAACAACTGAATTTTTATACTTTTTTCCCCATGATCCAATCCATTTTTTATAATATTTTGAATCACCCGGCGAAGTCCCTGCTCATTTCCCTGAATATACAACAATTTCTCTGAAATCTCTATTTCCGGCTCAATCCCCTGAGCCATCCAGTCCTCATAGTAGGAAAAGACAGTTTCCTTTAATATTTTATTGATACAACAGTTCTCTAGTTCTAAATGATAGGAATCATTTTTTAACTTTGTAAAGGTAAATAATTCCTCCAGCATCTCCTTCAGGCTGTGGATACGCTCCCAGATAATATTTAAATACCTCTTCTGCTCCTCTTCATTCTGACTTTCCTGAAGCAGCTGAAAATATCCATCCAAGGAAGTTAGTGGTGTTCTAATATCATGAGAAAGATTGGTATAGGTATCCGAAATCATCTTCTCTTTCTCTAAATAGGATTTCTTTTCCTTCCGATGTCTCTCAAGAAATTCATTCAAAAGCTCTACCAGTTCTCCAACTCCCCCACGGTCCACTTCTCTTGAAATCAGCATATTACTGTCATGCTTCAGCAGAAATAACAATTGGCGGCAGATGTCCTTCACCTGCCGCTGATATTTCCACATAATTAACGTCTGTAACAATATAATAATAAATAAAATAATTACTACTGCATAAATCAATTAAATATCCCTCTTTTTAAATACATACCCGCTAAGAACAGGCATAATAATCAAAAATATAATTCCTGTTACAAAAGCAGTTACATAACCTTTTCCTCCTGGTTCCATGGTTAATAACGCAATATTTCCTGTAGGAGTATATTTACTCAGCTGAAAATCCTTAACTCCCATGCCATGAAGCAGTTTGTCAATTCCATTATATAGCACCATGCTGAGATTCATGCATAAACAAACTACAATCGTAATACTCCATACATTATTTTTAAGGATGATAGCAATTGTCATAGCAACAAGAACCAATGCGCAATGCAATAAAGTCTGAATTCCTGTATATCCCACAAAATCTTTTAGATTCCCCCACTCCAAATAACCATAAAACAATCGGTTTGCAACAGCCTGTACCAATATGATACCAAACATGGTAATTACTGTATACACTATCAATACCACCGCTTTGGAAATCACAAGATAACTTCTGTCTCTCACCTGCCCGGCTATATTTTTCACATAGCCACTGGTAATATCTGCTGTTGAAAATAACACCGCAAATAATACCATAAATAAAGCAAAGAATTTCGCCTGCATATTGGAATAAATCTGATCAAAAACGGTAACCTTTCCTCCCGGCTCCGTTGGTAATATTACTGACATTCCAATATTTACTGTATCATCAGAAACAATTTCTGCCATCTGCTCTTCCTCTATAGCATTGTTCTGCATAGATTCCCACTCTGATGCATTTAAAGATGTAGTAAACAGAAGCATTCCCATTAATATAATCCCTATTACATACATACTTTTTGTATGTATCATCCGATATAAATCCATTTTCAGCATATTAAGCATTGTTTGCACCTCCTGTCAGATTTAAGAAATAATTTTCCAATTCTTCACTATTGATGGAGATACCATTTACCAATACTCCAGCCTTTGCCAGTTCCATATTTAGGACACCACTTTCATTTAACCGTTCAAACACGTGAATGTGTTGCTTATCCACTACCTGATAATTTGTAATTTTCATAGCATCCAATACCGGAAGTGCCTGCTCCGGATTTGCAAGAGTGATTTCCATTCTCTCACAACAGCGTTTCATCAGCTCTTCCTTAGTTAATTCCTGTAAAAGACTGCCCTGATGAATAATTCCATAATCCGTGGCAATCTTAGAAAGCTCCTCTAAAATATGACTAGAAATCAAAATCGTCATATTTCTCTCTTCCCGAAGGCTCTGAATAATATCTCGAACTTCAACAATTCCCTGTGGGTCCAGTCCATTAATGGGTTCATCCAGCACCAGAAGGTCCGGCTCCCCAACTAATGCTAAAGCAATACCTAATCGCTGTTTCATTCCCAAAGAAAAATGCTTTGTCTTTTTCTTTCCAACATCCTCTAAGCCTACTGCTTTCAGCAGTTCTTCAATATACCCCTTTTTCCTTATGCCTGCCAGCTGACATTTTAATTTCAGATTATCATAGGCACTCATATCTTTATATAAGCCCGGATTCTCAATGAGACATCCCACCCGGGAACGAATCTTTCCCAAGTCCTTTCCTGAATAGCCAAACATCTCAATCTCTCCACTAGTGGGAGCTGCCAGTCCGCTAATCATTTTCAGACAGGTGGTCTTACCGGCACCATTTCTGCCAATGAAACCATAAATCGCACCTTTTTTGATATGAAGATTCACCTGGTCTACTGCCTTTTGATGGCCAAACTGTTTTGTAAGGTCTTTGGTGGTTAATAACATTTCACTCAATGCTCTTCTCTCCTTTTCTTGATTTTCTGATGCTAGAATATCAAAGGAATCCTAAGAAATCGCAAATTAAAAGTAAAAAAAGTGTAAAGATTCATATTAAGTGTGTAAACGATATCCAATTCCCCAGACCGTTTCAATATATTCCACTGGGGTTATGGCTTTCAGCTTCTTACGGATATTGCTGATATGTACATCCAATGTTTTTGTTTCCCCCATATATGGCTCATCCCATGCATATTCAAAAATATCCTCTTTACTAAAAACCTGCTTCGGATGTTTTAACAGCAACTCTAAAATAGCAAATTCCTGCTTCGTAATCTTTGGAATTTCCTGTCCTGCTATGCTTACCCGAAACGTATCTCTTTCCAGCTTCAGCTCTCCACAGGACAATATATTCTGCTCAACACCTTGTGTGGCATGCCGAAGCTGTATCTGAATCCGTGCAATGACTTCTTTGATTTCAAATGGTTTGGTAATATAATCGTCTGCTCCACTGGTTAATAATGTTATCTTCTCATCAAAGCCGTCCTTGGCGGTGAGAATAATAACCGGAAGATTTCCCTTTTCCCTGATTTTTGACAATACTTCCTCCCCGGAAAGTCCTGGCAGCATTAAGTCCAATAGCACAAGACTATAATCACTTCCATCCATATCCAGAAGCCTCATAGTCTCTGTTCCGGAAAATGCCTGCTCACACAGATACCCTTCCTTGGTTAATGCTTCATAAAGCAAATTATTTATATTTGTATCATCTTCTACGATTAATATCTTTCCCATGGATAATTTTACTTCTCCTTTTTTCTATTTACCATAACATATTGTATTGCTAATGTCATTGGATATTTGGTTCAATTTCAGGAAAGCAAATAGAAATACGTAATCTATTTTTTTCATATTTAGCTGTTATCCTCCCCTCCATCTGCTCCACTAAGGTTCTGGCAATGGCCAGACCTAACCCAGTGGATTTTCTAGCAGCTTCCACTGTATAAAATCGTTCAAACAGCTTACCAATCTGTATCTCATCCAAATCTGATGCAGTATTTGTAAATAGCAGCTCTCCGGTTTCAGACAAAGTAATCTCCAAATCCCCATCACTATATTTTATGACATTATTGATAAGATTGGAAAAGATGCGTGACAAAGCAGAACGGTCAAGAACACGGACAACCTTCTTCTCTGGCATGGTAATCTCAGGAATAATATTCCGTTCATTAAGAGCCATATAAAATGCCGCTATGCTCTCCTCCAAAACCTCATTGATTACTACCGGTTCCTTTATCAGTTCCCCTTCCGTATTCATAATAATAGAATAACGAAAAAGCTCTTCTGTCAATTGTTTTAATACCTCTGTCCGGTTTTTAATCACCGCTATATACTCTGCCACCACATCTGACGTCTCTTCCTGCTCAAGCAAATCCAAGTATCCACAAATAGCCGTCAATGGAGTTCGTAAATCATGGGAAATATTCGTAACCGCATTTTTCAGCTCCGTATCTCCCTGTTGAAAGCGATGCCGTTCTTTTCTAAGGATTCTAAGCTGTTTATTGATAGCATTTGCCAGCTCCCTCATAGATTTATCATGAGAAGAAATATCAATCAATGTGTTCGTATCGGTTACAAGTCTATCAGCAAAGGCTTCACTAATTTCCTTCGCTGCTTTTTGCATCATATAATTTTTTATTATTAGCACAAGGATAACCATAGCCATTATGCCCATTACGACCCATAACCATTTTTCCATACGAACACCTATTCCTTTCTATTTATCTGCAACTTTATTCTCACAGAAATGTCTACTTCAAATTCTTTTTTTTGAAAATCAGTATGCCTGCACCGGTAGTAATAAAAATAAGAATGCAGTCATACATCACTGTTACTCCAAAATCAATGGAATCACTTGCAACAATCTGGTATAACTGGGAAATAGGAAGAAAATCATTGAGAAATTCATACACCTGCCTCTTTGTTCCTGTTAAGTATTTGGTGTTTTTTTCTTTTTCAACATATATATCTTCTCCTGTACTTTCATCCGTATAGGTATAGGCATCATAATATTCTGGAGCAGACAGCCTTTGATCAATGATCATGGTTGCAAATAGCATAATTATTGTCACCAGCAGGCAGACCACAGAACCAGCAGCCTTACTCTGAATGGACATAGATATGAGTAATAACAGTGCCGTCATAGCAAGCATTACAAAGGTTCCTGCTGCGGTAAATGTTATAATTTCTTTCGTAGATAGAGTTGTACCATTAAGCAACAACTGCCCTAATCCCCATACAACAAAAATATATAAGATATGCAGGATTATATCTGCCACAGCACAAACAATTAATTTTGAAAAATAAATATCACTTCTAGTATGCCCCACCGTCAGCTTATTCCGAATGGTTCCATCACTATATTCTGTTCCTACAAATATTCCAATAAACACTGCTATGGCAAAAATAAGATATAAGCCACCCACAAAAAGTAATCCATCTGCATTACTGTATTCTGCACCTAACTGTGCGTATAAATCAGCATGTTTCTTTACGTCTATCCAGCGCATCACAACACAAAAAATCCCCAATCCCACAGAGAACAATACACATAATCTAAAAACAAAGCTTTTAAACAGTCTAACAAATTCCGCTGATAATAATTTATTCATTCTGCTCACCTCCTACCAGACTTACATAAAAGCTTTCCAGACTTTCATCCCGTTCCTGCATGGAGTATATTTCACAGTTTTCTTCTGCAAGTGTCAGTGCAAGCTGTGAAACATTCAGCTTCTCATACACATCTGCTGTTGTGTCCGAAAGAATTTTATAATCAATCTTCTTAGTTTCCAGCATTCGGGCAAGGGGCTTTGTATCACTTACCTCCATGCGGACACATTTTCTACAGGCTGCGTCTAATTCCTCGGCACTCATTTCCTTTACAAGCCGTCCATTATCTATAAATCCATAATGTGTGGCAAGCTTTGATAATTCATCTAAAATATGACTGGAAATCAAAAAAGTAATTTGCTGTTGGTGATTCAGTTTTAAAATTAGTTCTCTGATTTCGATGATACCCTGTGGATCAAGACCATTTACAGGCTCATCCAATACAAGAAAATCCGGATCCCCCACAAGAGCAATAGCAATACCAAGTCTCTGACGCATACCAAGAGAAAAGTTTTTCGCTTTCTTTTTTCCGGTATCTTCCAATCCAACCATTTTCAATATCTCCTCCAGCCCGTCATAAGAAGGGAGTCCAAGAATACGATATTGCTGTTTTAAGTTGTCCTTTGCGGTCATATCCAGATAAATAGATGGTGTTTCCACAACTGCACCCATTCTTCTTCGTGACCTAGCGATTCTTTTATCTGTGTTTTTTCTTTCAAATAGGGTGTATTCACCTGATGTAGGCTCCTGTAAACCACATATCAATCGAATCAAAGTTGTTTTTCCAGCACCATTTTTCCCAACAAAACCATAGATGGCTCCCTTGGGAATATTCATAGATAATCCGTTCAACGCTTTAAAATCCTTATATTTTTTACCTAAAGCGTTTGTTTTAAGAACATAATCCATAAAATTAACCTCCTTTACATGATGCTGTCATTCTATTGGATAAATGTAAAGAAACCAGTAAAGAAAATCATAAAGAAATCGTAAAGATTTACTCTGTCCGTAATTTGAACCCAATTCCCCAGACTGCTTCTATATAATCCTTTCCATTTATTTCACGAAGCTTCTTTCGTAAATTACTTATATGCATTTTAAGAGAACTTTCTGTACAATCCGGAGTATCTTCGCTAATACGCTCTAATAATAAAGATTTAGTAATGACCTGAGTAGGATTTTGCAGCAACAGCTTAAGAATGGCATATTCTGTCGGAGTCAGTTTTATTTCATTTTCATTGACACATACTATATGGGTATCTGTATTAAGAGTTATATCCTCATAGGACAAGGTAACGCTATCGAAGGAAGTTGACGCATTGCGCAGGTGAACCGTAATTCGTGCCAAAAGCTCTTTTGTGTTAAACGGCTTTGTTACATAATCCACAGCACCACCTAACAATAATTCTACTTTATTTTCTACGTCAACCTTTGCACTAATAACAATCACAGGGATTCCTTTTATCTGCGGAAGTACCTCCTCCCCTCTTAACCCCGGCAGCATCAAATCAAGCAGCACAAGATCTGGCTTTGCTTGGGATAAAACCAATAGCGCCTCTGTCCCGGAATAGGCTCTTGAAACGCCATAGCCTTCCTTCGTAAGCACTTCTTCCAGTACATTTCCAATATAAATATCATCATCAATAATTAGTATTTTTTTCACAAGCTCTCGTCTCCATTTCTGCTTTACTATGTAATCTCCTTCTAACTATAAATTTCTATATTTCCTTGTTCTCCTACTAACTTGTCTTTTATCTCATTTAGTAGGGCACATTTTTGTTGTCATGCCCTACTGATTTTTCGTTTTTTCTTTTTAGTAGGGGAATCCTGTTTTGATATACCCCACTATTTTCTTACTTTTCTCTTGCTAGTAGGACAGTGTTGCTTTAATATGCCCCACTGATTTTTTCTTTTCTCTTCTTAGTAGGGCAGCATCGTTTTAGCCTGTCCCACTAAATCATTAATTTTACTTTGCTAGTAGGGCGACATTGTTTTGATGTTCCCCACTATTTTCTTGTTTTTCTCTTGTTAGTAGGGTAATGTCATTTTAATATGCCCCACTAATTCCTTGTTTTTGGCTTATTAATAGGGCAACAAGTTTTTGGTGTCACCCACTAATTTCTTATTTTCACATATTAGTGGAACACCATCATTTTTTTCCTACAAATACTCCCCAAAATATTTCTCCACAACCTCTTTATTATAACCATCTTCTCCGGGCCAGTACTCAACAAAATTCTTTTCGCTTTTTTATCCATACAATTCCTCGCGTAATTCCTTACAAACCTCTGCCATCTCCTGCATCTCTTCCTCTGACATCATTTCACTTAAATCATAAGAAAGATACTCGGTCACAAAATCCATAAGAACTTTATTCATCATCTCGTGCTCTTCTTGTGTAGCCGAAATACGAATAACATTATCTGGTTCATACATATCACTTAACTCGCCAAGATTAACACTTCCATTCATTTTGCACTCCAATAACAAGGCAGCAATATCCATAAGCAAATCAATGGCATAATGAATTTCTGCCTCAAATCCTTCTACAAACAGTGAAATATCCACATCTGTCTTACGAAAAGACTCTAATTTATCTAGTCCACTATCAGAAATAATCTCTCCCAAAGGAATTTCCTCTTTCTGCTTGTCTGCCAGATAATCCAAAAGTGTCATACTGTCATCGGTTCCACCAATATAATTTTCCCAATATTTTTCAATATACATGTTACTACCTCCAATCATTTTTTCTATAAATTAATTCATATACTTTTTCCCAAGCCTACCCTTTTCCATCCGTAGTTTTGCATTCTCCTCACTCTAAAAGAAAGCCCCTTGCTATATTCCTAACTCTTTATGAAAATATTTCAAGGAAGAATACCCATATCTTCTCTGAAATTCTTTTGGATGAAGCAATACTTGTTTCTTCACATGACTCACATAATCTTCCACGTATTTTAATGCACCTTTTTTTATTCGCTCTAAATGAATCATTGTTTCATTAAATTCATCTTTATCCACAAATGCATCCTTTGAATCTATGTATTCATTTTTTTCAATAATCACAATTTTTGAATAATCTAATCCTGATTTATGTTTTCTTGAACGAAGTGATTTTTTAAAATGATAGGCATTCGAATGGGATATCTCAGTTCTATATGGAATACAGATATAATAATTATAATGCGTTTGAAACAACAGACATGTATATGCTCGTCCTTTTTTCTTCATAATCTCTATATATGGAGGATTCGGATAAGCATTATAAAAATCATTTGTTAATTGCAGAATTTGATAATCATTTTCCGGCAAATTCATTCTATTCTCCTTTTCCCCATTTTTTCTTTTGAGTATGAAAAGACGAGAGGAAACTTCCCTCTCGTCTAACAAATACTTCATCAATCGGTCAATTTTTATTTTACCGTCCTGTCAGAACCGTCACAGGACTCATCACTTGGTCAATTTTTATTTTACCGTCCTGTCAGAACCATCACAGGACTCATCTTCGATGAAGAGAAGTAATCCCTACTTCTAATTTTATTATATGCAGTTTTTCACCTTTATGCAATACTTTTTTCGTTTTATCAGAAAAACTAAAAAGCAAAAAGCAATTTTCATTAAAGCAAATCCTCTGGCATATTTCCAGCTTGTATCATCACCAGTTTCACCAATGAAAACATCCGCACCGCTGCATCATAATACAATTCTTCCGCTTCTTCCAAAATCTCCTGCAGTTCTTTCACTGCATTTACTGTGGTCATAACCGAAGCAATCCCAAAATCATAAATCTTCTCGGCTCCTTCTCCCATACTTCCAACCAGTGCCACTGCCGGTATTTCGTGCTTTTTACAGCGCCTCCCCACTCCCTTTACCACTTTTCCGTAACAGGACTGCCCATCCAGTCTGCCTTCTCCCGTTACTACCAGAGAAACTCCATCCAAATAGGAATCAAAATCTATCAAGTCTAAGACCGTTTCAATTCCTGATTTCATTTCCGCTCCTAAAAAAACTGCCAATGCACCGCCAAGACCACCCGCAGCACCGGCACCGGCAATCTCATCTGGATTTACGCCAAATTCTTTGATAATGACATCGCGAAAATGACACATTCCCTGTTCTAACTCATCCAAAATCTCCGGACTTCCGCCCTTTTGTGCGCCAAAGGTATAAGTAGCGCCATTCTCTCCACAAAAGGGATTGGTCACATCGCATATCACAGTAAATCTTGCCCTTTTTACTTCTAATAACATTCCGGAACAATCAATATGAGCTACATTTTTTAGATTTTCACCAGTTCCTTCCAACACATTTCCATCCTTATCAAAAAAACAGACACCAAGAGCACTCATACAACCCATTCCACCATCATTGGTTGCCGAACCTCCGATAGCAATAGTTATATCTGTATATCCCTCTTCTAATGCCATCCTTATCATTTCTCCTGTTCCATAGGAAGTGGTTTTTAATGGATTCCTCTTATTCATTGGCACCAGTGTCAAACCAGAAGCAGAGGACATTTCTAAAATAACCCTATCTTTATCTATTTTTCCATAGAAGGTTTCCTGCGGCCGCATCAAAGGATCATGTACGCATACTGGAAGCTTTTCTCCATTAACAGCCGTGATAACAGCATCCACCGTTCCCTCTCCGCCATCTGCAACAGCAAGTCCGATACACTCACACTGCCCAAATACAGTTTTAGCCGCCTTACTTAAAAGCTGCGCTGTCTTTTCACTGGAAATTGTCCCTTTAAAAGAATCTGAAGCAAATAATAATTTCATAACACCTCCTAGTTATCACTGAATCATTACAAAAAACAATTACCTCTTCATAATATCAAATAATAGGTTTTCCGTATACAGCAAAAACAAGTCTATGTAATATCATAGACTTGTTTCAGCATCACTTTCTGAATATTAATATTAATTACATCAATTATTTTTCTTTATTATTCTTCAAAATCAATCTCTTTGCCTTAGAAGAATAGGTCCAGTACTTGGAAGATAATTTCGGACAGCTTCCTGATGTGATAGAAGAAACCTTTGTCGCCTTTGCTACCCAATCCTTCCATGAGATTCCTGTGATACCATATGGCTTTCCAGAACCTTTATAGTAATTATTATAGACCGTTCTTTTTTGAATCATATCACTGCCGGAATAGGTTCCAGCGATAATTCCTTTATTTGCCTTTCCTTTTCCAACTACTTTACCGGTATTATAATTACAGATTACCTTACCCGAAACTAATCCAGCGTCTGCACTGCCGGCCAGTCCGCCTACATTACCGTCACCATTCAAAGAAACAGCTCCAATATTGTAGCAGTTTTTCATGTTATATGCGATTCCACAGACACCGCCTACATTTGCAAATCCCTCTGTGAGATTGACAGATATCTTTGCCTTGTTCCAGCATTCTACCGTTTTAACGGAGTCTGAGCAAAGACCACCGGCATAAACACCATCATAAGAGCCTCCGCCAACCTTTCCGGAAATAGAGATAGCCCCCTTATTCCAGCACTTTGAAACAACTCCATCTCTATGGGATATATCATTAATGATTCCTGCTAAGTATACTTTCCGGCATGAAGTATCTGCAACAACCTTAATCTTTCCGGTATTTGTACATTTCTGTACCTTTACTTCCGAAGAAGGTGCAATACCTACTGCATTGACAGACCCTGGTGAATTGTCAGAAGCTAATATTGTCACAGTAATATCACCGGTATTTTTGCAGGAAATCAGATTCTTTACCTGGTCCGCTGCCACTCCGGCCGCCGCAAACGCATCACCGGATCCGCAAAAACCTTCTACAGATACATCACCGGAATTGCTACATTTTTTGAAGGTTTCACCCAAGGCATTACCAGCCAAACCACCCACTCTAACACCAGAATACTTATTTTCTGCTTTCACAGTAATCTTTGCACTATTGGAGCATTTTTCCATATTAGCAATGTCCGTACCAACAATCCCTCCAACAATAACACTTGATTCGGCACCACTGCTGGTAACGGTTATGTTTCCGGAAACTTTAATATTACTATAGGAATTAGACTCAATTCCAACAGCTACCAGTGCTCCACAATATGTCCCGTTAGCTCCTGCCTGAATATTTATATCAACGTTTTCAAGGGTGATATTCTTAAATGCAGCACCTTTTGCACGTCGAATGATGCCAGCCTCACACCAGCCTGTTCCTGTGAACTTATACCCTTTTATCTTATGTCCCTTTCCATCCAGTGTGCCGGTAAATAGATTTTCTCTGGAAAATAGGTTGGTATTTTCCGGAAGTTCAATATCGTTTGTCAAATAATAGCTGCCACTCGGATTGTTTTCCATGGCAAGAAATTCCTCCGCAGTAGAAATCGGTGTCCCTGTTGCAGCACTAGCTTTAGCAGCTCCTATATTCGAAGCAAAAACAACCGCACCGGCTAAAGCAAAAAGCAATAATTTCATTTTCTTCATACACGTTACCTGCCTTTCTTATGTAAAACACATAATTAGTTTACTCATAATTATATCAAATTTTCCTTCCTTTTCCCTCGTTTTGCGCGAATAGTCAATATAAAGTGCGAAAAGCAAAAATACAGAGTGAATGGTTATTTGCAGTAGTTGTCATTCCCCCTAAAAGCCCGTATAATATAATTACTTAAGCTTTAATTTGCCAGACTGCAACAGGCAAAATAGTCTGACCAGAATCAATGAGAGGAGGAAAAGCATGCTGATGCAGATATTATCTACACTACATAATGCGACAACCCTTCTATTTGGCATATTTATTTCTGCTTTCTTTTTAGGAATCAAGCAGAATTTCAAAAACACATGGAAACTATTTCTATTTTCCTGTCTGGAGGGAATCCTTCTAACTGCCACTTCCCAGCTATTTGGTGATGTATTTTCCATAAAAATGTATCCATTATTAATTCATTTACCTATTATATTATTTTTGACTTTTTAT
>CAZEFX010000068.1:0-16033 GCA_964511525.1 uncultured Jutongia sp. | reverse complement strand
GTATTTAGCATTATTGAGAGATGATAATCAACATCATGACTATTATCATAACCAAGGTGGTCATGATGTGAACTAGTTATTCATTGCTTTTTTGTAAAAAGAAATCTGTTCAGAAAATAATGGATGAATTTGATTTTGGTAATAGGACAGGTTTTATGAAAAAACATTTAATCATGTAATGAATTGAACAATAGTAGACTGATATATGCTTTGTGCGAAGACCATATCAGGGGAAAATGTGCAGAGGCCACAGACCGAAGATTGTATAAGAAGGTATGTAAGGATTTGTTACAGGTGATTAAGTGGAAAGGCAATGCTACTGTAAAGGCATTGGTGGAAGAGTTTAAGGCGACTTACCCTAGAAAACCTGCGTTATTGGACGAGCTGCAGAAGGTGGAGAAGAAACTTCATTGAGTGTGCAAACTCTCATCTTGTATAATCCTATTAAGCAGTTGTATAATAAAATATATGTTTTTAAACAAAATAGTTCATAGATATGGTAGGTGATTTGATGGATAAAGATCCTTTTAAAGAGTATATAAAACAAACAGAACCAAACAAAAGGGATAAGGGATATGCTTGGCATACAGCTATTGGTCTTCAAGCAGTTGATGGATTAAAAACATCTAGATATTTGATTGATACCGCGATAAAAAATATTGAAGGCGATATTTCACTTGATGAAGCACAAGAACTTCTTAATTCTTATTATGAAGAAAATCCAAAATTAGATGATGAGGACCGTACAGAAGAGGCGGATAAAGTTGCGGTTAGAATTGCAAAAATCCTATCAGAAAAGGCATTTAGCTTCACACCTAATGAGTATATTTCTATTCATAAGAAATTGTTTGAAGGAATATATAGACATGCGGGGAAAATACGAGATTATAACATTACAAAAAAAGAATGGGTGCTTGATGGAGCAACTGTGCTTTATGGTAGTGCATCGGAACTTCGTGCTACTCTTGATTATGATTTTTCAGAAGAAAAGAAGTTTAGTTATAAGGGTTTGACCATGGATGAAATCATTCATCATCTCGCTTTTTTTGTATCAAGATTGTGGCAGACTCATATCTTTGCAGAAGGAAATACAAGAACCACAGCTGTATTTTTTATTAAATACTTAAGAACACTTGGATTTGATGCAACTAATGATATTTTTGCAGAAAATGCATGGTATTTTAGAAATGCACTTGTTAGAGCTAATTATAATGATTTGAAAAATGGTATCCATGAGACGACAGAGTACTTGGAATTATTTTTAAGAAATTTGTTGTTGGATGAGGAGAATGAGCTTCATAATCGTTCTATGCATATTAGTGGGCTGTTTGATAAAAAAGTGGACATTGAAGACGCAAAAGTGGACATTCAAAGCAAAAAAGTGGACATTGAAGACGCAAAAGTGGATATTCGAAAGAAATTACTATCATCTTCAAGTAAGGTTACTGATAAGACGGTAAATCATGTATTAAATATATTTTTAGAGTGTGGAAAAGACGTTTGTTTTGGAAGGACGATGGTAGAAGACATCACAGGGTTAAAAACTTCGGGTGCCTCTAAGTTAATAAAACTTTTGGTGGATAGTAATGTGATTACACCTGTGACTGGGCAAGGAAAGGGGAAATATCGTTTCCGCTAGAGAGTTTTATCGTACACCTAATATATTACAATAAGAATCAAGATAGAGATTATTCTATTTTGGTTCTTTTTTTTGAAAACAAAAGTTTTACGAATGTGAGGAGGTCGGTGAAAATGGCATTTTATGATTGGAATCATAATGGTAAAAAGGATTGGCAGGATAATTATATTGAATATAACATTTATAAGCGCTCGACAGGTAATGATAATCAATCTTATTCGTCTGGTGATGGTTTGTCATTTAAGGCGTTTGTTGCTATTGGCTATCTGACAGTTACCGGAAGAGTGAATACCAGCTTCTTCCGCAAGAAGTTATGTTACAGCGAATAAAGCAGGAGAGGAGATGTTGTAATGGCTGTATACAAAGACGGAGACAAGTGGCGTGTCATTTACCGCTACTGGACGGGAATTCGGTGTGGGGAGTTGCTTGCCCTTACACCAAAGGACTTTAATTTTGAGCGTCAGGAGCTGACCATCAATAAGTCATATCAGCGGTTAAACGGTAGGGATGTGATTACCACACCGAAAACCAAGAAAAGCAACCGGACAATCAAAGGCTTGCGGATATTTATAATAAGCTGGAGAAGCAGAATGAAGCCATTTATCAAAGGGAGCAACAACTTGCCAGTGTGGAGAAGGAGATTGCTGGAACAAAGGGGATTTTCAAGGGAAAACAGCGCAACAAGCTTCAAGAACAGGCGGAGCAGTTAAGAACGCAGATAGCCAGTATGAAGCAGTATTTATCAAATGTTGTGCAAGGTTATGGCTATAAGAATATAAAGGAGTTCTTGGCTGAATATAGAGCTTCTAAAGCAGAGTACAATGATTATCAGTCGGCAGTTGTAAGGTGGGAACAGCAAACCGGAAACAAGGCAGAGTCAGACAGCTTTAGGAAAAGGTTACAGCAAAAGCAACAGGAAGTAAAGGAACGAGAAAACAACAGACAGAGTCACTACTACAGGAATGACAGAGGTGGCAGATAGGAGCAGATTATGGAGAAGCATATCATTGGAGAAAACAGTCTGATATAAAAAAATGTAACAATAGTATTGACAAAATAAAAAAGATTGCGTACAATGCAAAATAGATAAATGAATTGTGTAAAATTAAATAGCATAAAATATAAAGGAGGAACATGATATGACAATTTATGATTATCAAGTAAAAACAAAAGAAGGAACAAGAAAATCGATGGCGGAATACAAAGGAAAAATTCTCCTGATTGTTAACACCGCCACGGGCTGTGGATTTACACCACAATTTGATGGTCTTCAGAATTTGTACGAGAAATATCAACAGCAGGGATTTGAAATCCTGGATTTCCCGTGCAATCAGTTTGGAAATCAGGCACCTGGATCTGATGAAGAAATTACAGATTTTTGCAATTCAAGATATGGAATTACATTTCCACAGTTTTCTAAAATTGATGTGAATGGACCCAATGAAGAACCACTGTATACCTTCTTAAAAGACAAGAAGGGCGGAATCATGGGAAAGAATATTAAGTGGAATTTTACAAAATTCCTTGTAGACAGAGAGGGAAATGTCGTAGAACGATTTGCACCAACTAAAACGCCGGAAGCAATAGAGGCAGAAGTAGCAAAATTATTATAGGAGAGAGTTTCATTATTACAAAATACATTTCGAAAGGAGTAAAAAAATGAGTTTTTATGATTACAAAGCAGAAGATGTTTATGGGAGTGAAATAAATATGAATGAATATGCAGGTAAAGTGGTTCTTGTGGTAAATACAGCTACAGAATGCGGGTTTACACCACAATATGATGAACTACAGGATATGTATGAAAAGTATCAGGCTGCAGGACTTGAGATTCTTGATTTTCCATGCAATCAGTTTGGAAATCAGGCACCTGGTTCGAATGAAGAAATAGTAAGCTTTTGCGATTCAAGATTCGGAATTACATTTCCGCAATTTTCAAAGATTGATGTAAATGGTGATAATGCCAATCCTTTATTTACTTATCTAAAAGAACAGAAAGGCTTTGAAGGGTTTGATACAGAACATCCATTGTCCTCAATTATTGAAAGTATTTTAGAAAGAGAATGTCCGGATTATAAGGATACATCTGACATTAAATGGAATTTTACAAAATTTTTGATTGACAGACAGGGAAATGTAGTTGAGAGATTTGAGCCAACAAGAGACATGGAAGAAGTCGAAGAAACTGTTAAAAACTTATTGTAAGAGAAAGAGGGTAAGAATTATGGTATATAATTATAAAACGCAGAACACATGTTCTGCAAATATTAAGCTGGAAATTGAAGGTAATGTAGTTAAAAATATTGAGTTTACAGGTGGATGTAATGGCAATTTGAAAACAATCCCTATTCTTGTGGATGGATGGACAGTAGATCAAATTGAAGAGAAATGCAAAGGCATTACCTGTGGAAGACGACCAACTTCTTGTGCAGATCAGCTAGCCTGTGCCGTGAGAGAAGCTTACAATGCTTCATTATAGGTCTGATGTGATTGAAAATAATAATAAATTGTGGTAAATTTAATTACATACAAAATATTAGTATAATATAGGAAAATGGAGATTGACGAAATGGCAGATAAATATGATGTATTAAAATTGGAGAATCAGCTTTGTTTTCCGCTGTATGCATGTGCTAAAGAAGTTGTCCGAAGATATAAACCATATCTGGATGAACTGGATATAACATATACACAGTATATTACAATGATGGTACTGTGGGAACACAAATCATTAAATGTAAAACAGATGGGAGAATTGTTATATCTTGATTCCGGGACAATGACACCAGTGCTCAAAAAACTAGAGCAGAAGGGATATCTAACCAGAGAAAGGGACTGCAGGGACGAAAGAAGTCTGATTATCAAAATTACAGAGTCTGGAGAGTTGTTGAAGGAGCTGGCAGTGCATATTCCTGAACAGATTGTAAATTGTATCAGTTTGGAGCCGGAGGATGCAAAGGTACTTTATCGTGTGTTACACACGATGATGAATGGATTTTAAAGGAGAACAAACCGATGCAAAAAGCATTAGAAAGTTTCAGGAGTGATATCCAAAATCATAGAGCATTTTAATTAATCATGGCAACACTTTGGCAACAGAAAATCAGTAAGCCAAAATAGAATATGTAAATGAAGTAAAATACCGGCAAATTTTAAACAAAACTTAAACAAAATAGTTTAAGACAAAGCAATAACTTGCCGAGTTCAAATAATTATGAAGTACCAATTGAACTAAAAGACCAATGCAAAAATAATAATAGTATACTATCCTCCTGTTAAAACAAAATTTTAACAGGAGGATTTTTTATGGGCTATACTACTAAGTTTAAGGGGGAATTGTTGATTACACCAGCTCCATCTTTAGACATTATTTGTGAGATCAATGCTTTTTCAAAACAACGACATGATTGCAATACCTGTCCTGGGATATGGTGTCAATGGGTGATTAATGAAGACGGGAAAATGTGTTGGAATGGTGCAGAGAAGTTCTACAATTACGTTGAATGGTTGGAGTATTTGATAGGGCATTTCTTTATTCCAAAGGAATATACTTTGCAGGGACGTATTGCATATCGTGGAGAACGGTTTGAGGATATCGGATTGATATGCGTAAAAGACAATAAGGTGAGAAATTTATACGGAGCATATGATATTTCCGAAAATGAGATTTTAATCTTAACAACGATGGATGAGAGTGGGAGAGTGGAAATAGAAGTATTATCATAGAGCAATGGAGTGACTATAAAATTTGAACTGTCTCTATACTAAAAAAGGAGTCGAGTCATCATTGAACTATCTGTCCAATGACAAATAGCATTCAGTAGTATATCCTCTTATTATAACCAAGACGGGTTGCGATAAGAGGACTTTTTTCGGAAGGAGCTACATCATGGGAAGGGGAATTTTTTTAATATAGTGAGTAGAGGTTTAAACGAATACTTAGTTCGCAAAGTTATTTGACAGACTTGTGGAGTAACAGAAGCAAAAGAAATTAATACATTGATGAAGTAGCATTCATCGAAAAAAGGAGTGAAAGAAGTATGAAACATTATATTGAAATACAGAAAGTAAGAGAAACAGATGTAATAATAGATGATACCTTAATGTTACCGAAGAATACAGATGCTTTTTGGGTAGGAGATATCATTAGTATTACTGAAAAGATAGATGGGGCGAATTCCAGCATTTATTATGATTCGCAGCAGGATAGATTAAGATGTTTTAGTAGTAGAAATGAGTTAGATTTTAGTAATCAATTAAGGGGATTTCTGCCCTTTGTTCAGTCAATGGATAAGAAAGCATTTGCGAAATATCCTGAGTATATTTTCTTTGGAGAATGGCTTGTAAAGCACTCGGTTATTTATGAGCAGAATAATTACAACAAATGGTATTTGTTTAGTGTATACGATAAAAAGTTAGCGAAATGGTTGCCACAAGATTTTGTGAAAGCGTTCGCGGAAGAGTTTGGCTTTGATTATGTGCATGAATTGTATTATGGGGAGTTTATAAGCTGGGAGCATTGTTTCAGTTTCGCAAACAGTCCTGTGTATGGGGAACAGCAGGAAGGGATTGTGATTAAGAACCAGACCGCTCTGGAAGAAGAGCGTGGACCCCATATCCTCAAATATGTGAATCCTTCATTTAAAGAAATACAAAGAGATAATCGCAGACGGAAAATTGAAGATCCAAATAAGCTCAAAGAAAAAGAAATGGCAGAGAAATATATTCGAATGATAGTGACAGAAGCCAGAGTTATGAAAATGTTTTATAAACTGGTTGATGAGGGAATAATACCGGGAGACTTTGAATTGAAATATATGAAAAATATAGCTCAAAATCTGCCAAAACGAGTGCATGAGGATTGTGTTAAAGAAGAAAATGCAATTCTTCAAAAAGCAGGAGAATATGGAGGGAAATTGTGCAATAAAGTTACCATGGAGATTATAAAGAGAAAATTGGGGATGAGGACTAAGGATTAATATAGCCTGTTAAATATAGGTGAGTTTCTTAACAGAGAAATGAATCTATATGCAATAATAAAGGAACTGCGTACTATTTCTTAGTGCGACAGCCCCTATACCAGAGAAATAGGTGTGGTTGGAGCCTTTTCTTTTGAATAGTCTTTGAGTTCCAAACCAGTAATAGCCCTCATAGGGGAGAGATTAAATCGCCAGTCTACATTGGTGATTGTAATTCTTGAAAAATGAAGGTTTTTTATATTACAAACTTTTTTTTATATGGTTATAAATGTTCAAACCTTGATTTTGACCATATTTTGAAATGATTGCACGATAGATAAGCTGTTTTGCATTTCTTTCATCATGGTGTTTACAAACAAGAGAAGCAACGTGATTGACAACATCATTTGCAAAATTGGCATTACTTAATTTCTTTTGTACCTCATTGTTGATATTAGTAGGTTTGAGGCTTTTATTGGAAACCGCTACTGAAAATTGATTTACGATAGGTTTGACTATTTTGTATAGTTCAGAGTAATCCTCATATTTTGCACGTAATTCATTATGAACATTATTTGCTGCTTTTTCATCACCGTAATGGCTGACAACAACGGATGCGACATGATTGATAGTTGTCCTATCGTAGCCGGCTTTACTGATAGCTTGTTGAATTGCGTTATTTAAATCGCATTTTACATTAGATGTGCTTGCTGAGGATTTAGTTGTAGTTGGTTTTGAAACAGTAGTTGTTTTTACATTTGCTTTTGACTTTGCTATTTGGGGTTGGCGGGTGATAGAAACCTTTTCTAATTCTTTCCAAAAAGTAATGATGTTGTCATAATCCGTATCTTTGCTGACAATGACATATTTGCATTTATGCTCTTTGTGAATACCAATCAAATAACCAAGATAGGAAACCAAATGCATATCCAAAGATTGTTTTCTTGTCGGTACTTTATGATAAGAAAAAGAACAAGGTGTATCTGTGTTTAATATATCAAGATTAATCTTTTTTGCGTTTTCTGTGTAAAAAAGATGAACGTGATCATTTGGACTGAGAGTATTAGAACCGGAGAGTCCATCATCATTTACATTTTCAAAATCAATTAGATAGTATGTTTCAACAGAACTCATAAATGTATACTCCTTCTGAAAAATAGATAGCAGTGCCGTCAATATCATTGCCTAATAAAACATATATTAGGCGCGGATTCTTCGTTTAAAAATTCAAACGAAAGAGAGTCGACCTATCAAGTGCATGTCTGTTTTTTATTATATACCTAAAAAAGAGCTTTGAATAGGGTGGATTTCGATTACAAATGTGGCATTTTAAGTGTTTTGATAGTGAGATTGTGATGTAAAATGGTGAGAGAAGATTATGGAGACAGGGAGCCGATTGAACTAAAAGTCCAATGACAAATTTGTTCCATTTGTAGTATTATTATCTGTACAACCCTACTTCCATAAGAAAGGCGTGATTTTATGTATCCATGCGTTGATATAGAGAAAACTGGTCTAAAGTTAAAAATTATGATTAAACTGGCAGGATATGATGTGAAGTTTATTCAGGAATATCTTCATCTTTCTTGTCCCCAATCCATTTATAAATGGTTTCGTGGGAAAAGTCTGCCTAGCGTGGAGAATCTTTATGCACTTAGTTTATTGCTTGGAGTGCATATGGAGGATTTATTGGTACAAAAGGAACAACAGTCCCTGTTAGATAAGGCAGGTGCGGGATGGAGAAGTGTTGAAGATGCCAGAGTTATGAGATTGCTGTATTATTGTGATGGGATTTGCAAGGCTGCATAAAGAAGCAAACCATATTGATTATAACATAGGATTTACTAAATGAAAAAAGTTGCAAACATCGTGCTATAAGACGAAAACCCCCGTATTATGCGGTGTTACCAATCTGTTTCTTTACTTTTCTCGCCTCTCTTCGTATAGTGAGGGCAGAAAAAAGGTAGGGAGGTGACTCGTAGAGAAGTAGCCAGATACGACCTGGGAAAACAGGGAAAATAAAGGGGAGGTTTTAAATATGGAATTTGGAGAAAAAATAAAACAATTACGTCAGGAACAAAATCTGACACAGGAGGATTTAGCGGAAAAACTATATGTAACCAGACAGGCAGTGAGCCGATGGGAGTGTGGTGCACGATTTCCGGATCTTCATATGGCAAAGAAAATTGCGGTAGTCTTTGATGTAACAGTGGATGAACTGCTGTCAGGGGAAGCAGTACAGCAAAATATTGAGAAACGTCCGGTATTGGAAAATCCAAGGGACAACGTGGTGGAGATTATTTTGTATTCCGTTGGCTGCATGGCCTTTTTGTTGATGCTGATATTTGATATTTATCAATGCCTGCCACCATTTTGTGCTAGCCCAGAGCGTATTGTTATGACCGTTATGGGAGCGGGGAATGTACTTATTGTAGCTGCAGGACTGGTATTGTCCATTCGGAAAAAGCTAAAGGCAAAGGTTTTGGCGGTTATTATGAGTGCGCCATATTTTATGAATCTGTTATCTGCATGTATTTGTGTAATCATTATGCCTATGTTTTTGCTGAATATTCCGAAAATAATGGTTAGCATATTGATTTATGGATTGTTTGCAAGCCTAATTGTATTTTATTTTGGCTCAGAGAAAATACAGGTTCCTTTTTGGAGCATAGTTGGTATTGGTGCAGCAGTGATTGTCTATTTTATTTATGAAATAACATTATTTCCAGTAGGTATCAGTTTTTTTGAACTGTTTGTAGGTATAATTTATTATCTTGGAAATATTGTGCTAGTAGCACTTCTGGTTTATCAGGCATATATCTGGCGAGAGAAGAAACAGCTGGCAGTTCAGTTAAAAGAGGATGCAGTGGAAAAAAAGAACCAGCAGTTACTATCCAGATATGTTACCATCAATAAAACCAAAACAGGTATTGGCATAGCCGGAGCAGTAACGGCTTTGTTGCTGGTGGGAATCTGGCTGGTCTTTAATATTAAGTCAGATGCTAATTACAAAGAAGAACTTCCTACATTGTCTACAGATGCTTTCACGGATGCTACATGGAAAAATGATGTGCTGTGGGGAGATGGTCAGCTGTTAAGTGATGAAAATTGCAGTTCTGTATGTTACACAAATATGGAAACAGGTCATAGTATGTTATTGTGCGATGATGAAAAATGCAAGCATAATACTTCGGATTGTAATGCAGATTTTGGCTTTGGAAGAGCTGCTCTTTTTGTATATGCATATCAGGGACAGATTTATGTAGGCAGTGAGGGTGCATTAAATGATATTCAGGTTACAAGAGGAAATTTTGACGGTAGTCAGAAAGAAGTCATAGCAAATATGGGGTTTGAAAAAAGGATTTCCTGTGATAGTGTCCTAGTGGAAGATGGTGTAGTGTACATGGCTATGATATTAATGGATACCTCTAAGGAAAGAAAACTGAATGACGAAGGATTAGTATCTGATTCTCCTTGTACTGCAAAGATAATAAAGTTTGAATTTGCCACAGGGAAATTGGAAGAGATTTATAGCTTTACAGAGCCATATTATCAGTATTTTATAGACTTACGATATGAGGACGGGGACAAGCTATACTTTGACAGACAAAGAGAAACCCTCCCTTATGAAGAGACTACAGATATTGAGACCGGAGAGGAGTTAGCAAGTCATAATGGAATTTCTTATTTGGAAGTAAACTGTCTCAATATGAAAACAAAGGAAGTGGAAATCCTAAAAGACTATGAATTTGACGATTATATTGGTTCTCAGGGAAAGATACGGTATTTTGCAGAAAATGGAAATTGGACAAATTTTAGCGGAAGGATTCGAGTGGAAGAAAAACAGGGAGAGGAAGTAATAAAGAAAGAAGTTGTATTAGAGGACTTTGCAGGAGAAGAACGTAAAGAATATTATAGTGTTAGTAGAATTTCCGATGGCTTTGTATTAAACGAATCTGATGAAAATGAAACAGACAAAAGGATTACATTTTATGATAATCAGGGAAAGAAAAGATTTCAAATTAAGAATGTAAAAACAGGAGATGTTATCGGAGAGCAGGACGGATATTATATTCTTGGCGGGATTGCAGCAGGTGGATATATCCGTAAAGAAGACATTAAGGAATTGAACCACAAATGGGTTCCAATTGGGGAAGAATAGAGAAGCCTTTTGGCTGGCTTCTGCAAGAAGACTTATCAATAAAATAATAGGTTGAAACGTATATTTTCCTGAAAAATACAAATAGTATCATGGAAAAATGATTCTAAAAGAATGGAAAAATGGGGAAATAATAAATGGTAATTATCAATGGAGCTATTTTTACCATGGAAGAAAAGATTATAAGAAAAGGATTTATACGTACAAAAGGCAACTTGATTGAGGAAATAGGAGATATGCTGTCTTTTAAGCCACAATGGGATGAAAATGTCATAGATGTAAATGGAGCATGGGTGCTGCCGGGGCTTATTGAAGCTCATGCCCACATCGGAATCACAGAGGAAAAGTGGGGAATTATCGGAGATGATTGTAATGAAACTACTACACCAGTGACGACAGCCCTTCGGGCAATGGATGCCATCAATCCCATGGACCCAGCATTTCATGATGCAATTGAAGCAGGAATTACCTCCGTGATGGTAGGACCGGGTAGTGCCAATGTGGTAGGCGGTCAGTTTCTATTTATGAAAACCCAGGGAAGATGTGTGGATCATATGGTGGTGAAAAATCCTGCTGCTATGAAGGTGGCTTTTGGAGAAAATCCCAAGACTGCCTATGGGAATAAAGATCAGCTTCCAGCCACAAGAATGGGAATTGCTGCGCTGCTTCGCAAGACCTTATTTGAAGCAAAGCAATATAAAAAGGAAAAAGAAAATGGAAGACTTGAGAAAGAAGATTTTGAACTAGAGCCATGGATTCCTGTGTTAAACCGGGAGATACCAATGAAGGCACATGCCCATCGAGCAGACGATATTCTCACCGCCATTCGTATTGCCAAGGAATTTGGTGTAGATATTACTATTGACCATGGAACAGAAGGACATCTGATTGTGGATGAAATCAAAGCATCCGGCTTTCCTGTGATTGTAGGGACTGATTTGACTGCCCGTTCTAAGCTGGAAGTGCAGAATATGAATTTTAAAACCAACAAAGTCCTTCAAGAAGCAGGGATTTTGATTGCCATTACCACAGACCATCCTGTGGCATTGATTCAATACCTTCCTCTTTGTGCCGGACTTGCTGTAAAAGCTGGATTGCCTATGGAAGAAGGTTTGAAGGCTATTACCATTAATGCAGCAAAGATTTGTCGGGTGGAGGATAAGGTGGGGAGCCTGAAAGAAGGAAAGCATGCAGATATTGCAATTTTTTCAGGAAATCCTATGGAAGTTTTTACAAAAACTTTGTATACCATTATTGATGGTAACATAGTGTATAATAGCGTTGAAAAATTGCCCTAAAAATGGTAAAATTTTAATATATTTTGTGGAAAGTGAGAGGGCAGATTTTATGGCGGAACGGTTTGAAAAATTTATCTTCAAAATTACAGATAAAATAGAAAATAATTGCGCCTTTGGTGCGGTTAGACAGGGTCTGATTATGTTGATTCCGTTGTTGACCGTTGCATATATGGCTTTGATGCTTGTAAGCTTGCCGATTCCTGTGTATCAAGAATTTCTTACCGAACTACTGAATGGAAAAGTCGTAGAATTATTACAGTTTTTCCACAAGGGTGTTAATGAATTTCTGGCAGTGATTTTGGCAATGACTACCAGTATTAGTTATGCATTAATAAAGCGTAAGACCACAGGACAATATGTGGGTTCCGGTGATGTTATTGTTTCTGCTATTATTACTTTAGCTGCCTTGGCAGGATTATCAGGGATTCAGTATGAAGATTTTTCTGTTGGGACTTTAAGCAATTTAAATACCTTTACGGCACTGTTTGTTTCTCTTGTTTCTAGTAAATTATTTTTTACTATTCGTAATATGAAGTTTTTGTCTGGGAAAAAACAAGGAACCAATACGGATAGTCTTTATGCAGAGGCTGTTGCAGGAATTTGGTCAGCCGTAATTATCTTGGGCTTCTTTTCTATTTTCTATCAGATTCTTCGGGCAGGCTGTGGTGTAAATAGCATTCAGGAATTGATGGAAATGGGAGTAAATCGTTTTCTGGCTTCTTTTGACAATGGTCTTGGCGCAGGTATTTCTGTACTATTAGTTACTCATATTATGTGGTTCTTCGGTATCCACGGAAATCATGTACTGGATGCAGTGATAAAACAAAATTATACGGCTATTGATGTGGGAATCTATAGCAAGACCTTTCAGGATATTTTTGCTATTATGGGCGGTTGCGGTTCTACCTTGTGTCTGGTGATTGCTATTTTACTTTTCTCAAAGAAAAAGAGTATCCGTAATATTGCTAAGATGTCTACACCAACAGTATTGTTTAATATTAATGAGATTATTGTTTTTGGTATTCCAGTTATATTAAATCCAATCTTTTTCATTCCATATATGCTGGTTCCCGTTGTTAATTGTGTGATTTCCTATGGAGCCATATATTTTGGCTTGGTACCTCATGTGGAACGTGTTGTAGAATGGACTACACCAGTGCTGCTTAGTGGATATCAGGCTACAGGTTCTTTAAGAGGAGCAGTTTTGCAGATGCTCTGTATTACCATTGGTGTGTTTGTTTACAAACCATTTTTGCGGATGTTTGAGATACAAAGCGAAAAGCGTCTTTTGGAAAATGTAAGTAAACTAGTGAAGGTGGTACAGGAGGCAGAAGAGAAAAATCAGATTATTATTTTGACCACCAGAGATGATGAATTGGGAAGTGTGGCAAGACTATTGGCAACGGATTTGGAAGAAGCAGTTGCAGAAAAGAAATTATTCCTTCTGTATCAGCCGCAGATTGACTGCAATGGAAAGTGCATTGGTGCAGAAGCGTTGCTTCGCTGGAAGCATCCGATTGCAGGCTTTATCTATCCACCATTAATCATCCGGCTGGCAAAGGAAAGAAAAATATTACATAAAATCGAAGAGTTTCTTTTTGATGAAGCGGCAGGAGCTATTGAAGAACTTGATAAAAAACTTAGCTCAGATTTTAAGGTATCTGTCAACATTACCAATGAGTCTCTGGAATGGGATGGTATTGAAAAATGTATTGATGAGTCTGTGAAAAGACATAGGATTTCCAGTGAGAAATTATGGCTGGAAATCACCGAGCAGGATGCGTTATCCTCCTCCTTTGACATTGTAGAAAAATTAAACTATCTGAAAACCAAAGGACATAAGTTCCTAATTGATGACTTCGGGATGGGACATACTTCTTTGATGTATCTTCAGACTAATTATTTCGATGTGGTGAAGCTTGATAAAGCATTGACCAAAGACATCTTAGACAATAAGAGAAACAGTGATATTATTGGCTCTATCGTTTATCTAGGACAGTCGCTGCACTTTACCACTGTGGCGGAGTATGTAGAAACCCAGGAGCAGAGAGATGAACTAGAGCGGTTGGGCTGCGATGCGTTTCAGGGATATTTGTATAGCAAACCGATTACATTGGATGAGTTGATTCCGTGGATGCAGGAGCATGAAGGGGATGAGGGATGATATTAAATAAGGCATTTACAGTATGTGTGGCAGATGCTCCTCACGTAGTAGAAGCAGATTATGTAGGTGTAGTGTCCGCAAATGATGTGCCAGACAAGCTGGCAAAAGCCGGACTTCACACCACCAAAAGTAATTTCATAAATGCACCAATCATCGATGAATTTCCAATTGCATTGGAATGTAAGCTTTTGAAATTCACAGAAGAAGGTGTGGTAGGAGAGATTGTGAATGTTAGTATTGATGAAAGGGTTCTGACAGAAAGTGGAGCGCTGGATACAGAGAAGCTTGCTTCTATCGCTTTTGATCCGATTAATTCTGCTTATTTGAAGCTGGGAGAGAAGGTAGGAAATGTCTTTGCGGATGGAAAGAAGCTTGGGGAATGATAGGGATTTGGAAAAGATAATTAAAAAAGTAATATTGAAAAGTGGTTCGGAAAATCTGTTCCACTTTTTTCTTTGTCCGTTTTAATGGACTATATTTTTGATAAATTAATATTGTCAGAAAACTAAAATACACATAATTGACAAACTTAACCTGTACTTTGACAACTTGAATGCAAAATGAAGTCAAAATCAGGAACATTGCAAAAAGCAAGTTTTAAGAAATCAATCTAAGAAACGGAGGAAAAAAGAAATGGATAATAAGTTGTTAAAGAAAATTTATACCGAGAGTCGTGAGCTGAATAAGAATGTTCAGAAAATCAGACTTTTTGTGATTTGGATGTGCCTGTTGAGTATTCTAAAAGAGGGAAAGGAACAGGAGAACGAGCAGAAAGCATTTTTGGCGAAAGTGGGATTGGGATTAGCTGCTGTAGCACAAGTGCTGATGATAATGTTGGATATTAGGGATAGGGAGAAGTAAAAGTAAAGAAGAAAGCTTGGAAACCACCATTACACTGGGGGAATTATTAGTATATGTAGTAAATAATAAGGCTTATATGGAAAGAAGGAATGAGAAATGAAATACAAGATAAGAGAGATTTATGTTACAGATGGATACTATTTGCTAACGAAATTAACAGAAGAAGACAAAGATCGCTATATGGAATTAGCAAATGAGTCTTCTGTAATTAAGAATTTTTATGATAATTTGAAAAACTCAGAATTAATGTGGAGAGTTGCCTTGAAATTGGATGAAATTAATTACTCTATTTTTGATAACAAGGGTCAATATTGTGGAAATATAATTTTAAAGCATCCGAAAGAAACCACACCAGAGATAGGTATAGATTTGCTGAAATCTAAACAAAATCAAGGAATTGCACCACGTTGCGTTAAGATGTTGGCATGCCAGATTTATCAAGAGCGTCGGGATGTGGAATATATTCTTTTAAGAGTATCATCACTAAATTCTCATAGTAAACACATGATAGAAAAGCTAGGCGCAATCTATGATGGCGAAGAAGAAACCATGATGCAGCGTGCTATAAAGATTCTAGATAAGGAGATAGATGATATGTCAAAATTCAAGACAAGGGATTTCTATGAGGAATATTGTACAGAGTATCCAGAGGAGGCGGATGAGGTAGTGTATCGGTATCGATTGATGGCAGAGGCTGTTATGGAGAAGGGAGAAGAGAGGTAATGACGAGGGTGCAGAAAAAGGGGTGAAAGAGCAATAGAAAGGGGATTTGGCACGACAATGTGCCTTATATGGGATGCAGGTGTCCTACCAAGACGAAAAAAATGTGGTTTGACGGAAAGTGAATATATTTTTCGGGGAAAGGTCCGACCTTTCCCGTATCTTGCAAAAAGAGTAAGCAACTCTTAAAGAAAATTTTGTAAAAGAAGGAGGACACAACCATGAGATTTGGCG
>CAZEFX010000067.1:0-16062 GCA_964511525.1 uncultured Jutongia sp. | reverse complement strand
TCATCATCCACCAAATAACTTTTTGCGTGAATAAATCCCGGCTCATACTCATATATTTTTACACCGGCTTTCATTAACCGATGATAAAAGCTCCTTGTCATGGCAAAAACTATTTTCTTATCCGGAATATGTGGAACGATAATCCTTACATCCACACCTCTAAGTGCAGCATTTTCAAAATCTGTACATAAATCATTATCTATAATTAAATAGGGCGATGTTATCCATGCATATTTTGTAGCTCCTGCAAGAAGATTCTGAATCACACATTTTCCTACTCTATGCTCATAAATTGGATACGGACCGTCACCAAACGGTATCAAATACCCCGGCTCGCAAACCTTCAGCTGCTTTGGATACAGGTCTTGTCTGATTTGAGGCATCTTCTTTACATTGATACCATAATCAACAAGGAACAGCTTGGTTAATTCCCATACTGCCTCTCCTTCCAAACGGATTGCTGTATCCTTCCAATGTCCAAACTTTTCCACTTCGTTGATATACTCATCTGCAATATTTACGCCGCCTGTATATCCTACCTTACCGTCAATTACCGTAATCTTACGATGACTTCTGTTGTTAAATTCACTGTCCGCATTTCCCTTAAGACGTGAAAAAGGTGTTGCTTCAATTCCATATTTCTTTAATATCTTATGGTAATTTCCCGGAAGTGTGGTCATGCAACCAATATCATCGTATAAAACCTTTACTTCTACACCTTCCGATGCCTTTTTCTTCAAAATATTTAATATGGAATTCCAGAAGAGACCTTCTTCTACAATGAAGTATTCCATGTAAATAAACTTCTCCGCAATTTCCAAATCAGTCAGTAACCTCCCAAACATATCCTCCCCCAGAGGGAAGTATTCCTGTCTGGTATTTGTAAACAAATGTGCTTCCGCAATATGGCAAAGCATCCTTGCCTGTGACGCTGCCACCGGATTTTCCTCTGTCAGTTCATCCAACAAATCGTCCTCAGGTTCATAGCTATTACCTTTTAAATCTTCCAGTCGCTTTACAAATTTCTTTTGCAACTTCCTTGAATAGAAAAGAAAATATAACATAAATCCTGCAATCGGAATAATCAATACAAATAGTAGCCACGGAATTTTATAATCCGGATTGTCATCCGCTGCAATAATATGGATAACGCAAAAAATCTCTGTTACCCAACATGCTAAATAAAAATATGGTACATAATAGCATAATGCCACAACAATCCCTAAGATTGTCAGCACTTCGAGCAACGTGATTAAAATCGCAACAATATATCTGACCGGAATATAGTTAATCTCTTTTTGAACTTTTTCCCCATTTACATCATACATAATTGTTTTCTTCATTTTGCACCACCTCTCATAACGGATTGTAGCGAGATACCCTGTGGCATCTCGCTATCACGAATTATCTTATTTTGTTCCTTTTGCCGCATCAATACGAGCCTGTGCTTCTGCTGCTCTCTTATTAGCTTCAGCGATCTGCTCATCACGCTCTGCCTGCATCATAGCCTTACGCTTCTCCGGGGCACGCATTGCTTTTGCTTCTTCCCACTGTGCTTTTGACTCAGCCTTTACAGCATTAAACTGTGCCTTGTCTACCTCATGCTGTGCCTTTGCACTTTCCTTCATGTCCTGAAATGCTTTCTTTAAAAATTCAGCCATTGTTCTGTTCTCCTTTAAATTTATATTTGTTATTTTTACTCTTGATATAATTCTTCTGTAAGTTCTAATATTCTCGGAGATAAATTCTCCTTCGCTTTTCTTTGCTTTCTACGGCACACCGGATATGCAACTAATATTCCTGCCATGCCGATAATTCCAATCACTATACCTAAAACCATCATTCCTATTCCGGTTCCGATAATCTGCATCGCCAGACACATACCCAAACCAAATACAAGACTGCTAATAATTCCTATGCATAGCGACTCTACCATCCCGGCATTTTGTACCTGCATATCCAAGCGTTTCAACTCTTCCAGCTTGCTCTCGCTTTGTGGCAAATATCTTTTGCGAATTTCCTGAATTTCTTTATTTTCCACTGCGGAATATTTATAACTGAATGTATTATCCTGACTTATTATGTTGTCCATATTTCTATTCTCCGGAAAGTCTCTTTTTTGCATCTTCTACAGATTCACCTTCTTTTGCAAACATCTTCTCTACACATTTGTCTGTAACTTTTGTAAAGCCTTCAACCGCTCCCTGCTCAATCTTCTTATATCCACTTACTACGCCATCCTCAATTTTCTTGTAACCTTCTACCACTGCCTCTGCAATTTTTTCATTTGCTTCTACGAATTTTGACATTTCTCTAATCTCCTTTTTCTTTACTGATTCTTGTTTTTTGCTTTTGTATGTGTTTTTTCCTTCGCGCCTTGTACACACATCTTACAAATTTGATGTTTTTGTATTGTTTAAAAAATGTTTCTGTTTTGTTAAAATCGATTATTTTTAAACGGAAAGAGCGTTTTTACCACTCTTTCCACCACACTAAGCTTCTTGCAGACTTGTACCACATACGCCACAATATTTCATGTCTACAGAAGTCTTTGCTCCACAGTTCTGACAGATTACTGTAGATTTCTTCTTGCCACCTTCTAAAACAGTTATCTCTTCTTTTGCAACTTTAATAGCTTCGTATCGTTCCATAATTTCAGGACTCATTTCATCTCCAGCATCCAATCTGACCAGTGCAAGACTGCCAATCTCTCTGGTCAGTGCCTTTATTTTTTTCTGCTGCTCTACAATCTTTCCATCTGTCTTGCAATTATCTAAACTGTTTTTCATGCATCTTGCTACCTTTGCCATTCCTGCGTTAATAGTTCCTGTAACATCCATTTTTCGTTACCTCCTTGAATTTGATGAACTGATAATAACTCGGATTTGTTTAAAAAATGCTTGCATTATGTTTCTGAAATATTAATTTGCAAAGAAAAAAGATGGTATTTCTACCACCTTTTAAAAATTCGTAAAATTGGGTTTTTCTTTTATTTTACCACACCAAGTCTAGATATTCTACCAACATTTATCAAAAATCACCAGACTTCCAAACTATCAATTGCATCCACCCACTCCTGCATTTCGCCATCTAAAGCAAGTCGAGCATACTCAAGTGGTTCATCTATTGCCAATGCATTGAGCGAATTCTGCGAACAAGGTGTTGTTTTTAATCCATCCTCTGCCTTATTACAATCAATGCGCAATATATAATTCTCAAATGTGGTTACATCAATACTGTTTGTCTGTGGGTTATACTCTGCGTATATTAATCGCATCTTATCTGTCCTTTCCAATAATTGTATTAAAAGCATTTCATCCGGTCCCAACTGCCATTTTTATAATTTGTTATAAGTTGTTACCTGATTTTCTTTCCCTTGTTTTTTCCCTTATCAGAGGTCATAACCAAGGGTAAAACGATATAACACGATACAAGATGTGACGGAGAGGACACCCATGAAAACTTTAGTATTTTCAAGGGTTTGACGAGTTTTTTATAACAAGATATAACACTTATTAAATCCCTTAAAATACCTCAAGTGAGAATTCAAATTTTCCTCATTATACCATCACATTTATTACTCCACAATCCAAAACTCAAAATCATTCTCCCTCCAACTATTACGCAAAAAATACCAGACACTCCAATTTTGAAGAATCTTGTGTTTCTTTATTTCTATGATTTCTCACATAAATTTCAAAATATATATTTATTCTTCTGAACTTTAGATTTTATGTCCACTGATTTCAAATCAATGAACTATATCAGAACAATCCCCTTCCCCTCAAAACCTCTCCCATCATATGACATTTTCACTTCCATCCATCTGCTTAAACAAAACCTCCTCTGAAGCACATTTTCTGTCTATAAAATCTTTTTACAAAACAAAAAAAGTCTGGAAACACCATTTTTCGGCACTTCCAGACCAACTTTTCAAAAGATTATTTAGGCATACAAAAGCCACTTTCTGACCATGCAAATCCAACAGCCTGTACGTTCCACTCCCGCTACTTATGATACGGTTCTCCATTAATAATCCGATACCCCCGATACACCTGCTCCAAAAGAACCACACGCATCAGCTGATGAGGAAAGGTCATCTGTGAGAAGCTCAGCTTCTCATCCGCCCGGTTCAAAATCTCCGATGCCAGTCCAATAGACCCACCTATAACAAAGATAATATGGCTTTTTCCCTGTAAGCCCAGATTATTAATCTTGTCTGCAAAGCCCTCCGAAGTAGTCTGCTTTCCTTCAATGGCAAGGGCTATGACATAAGCATCATCTTTTATGTACCTTTGCAGTCGCTCCCCTTCCTTTTGACGAATAATTTCCTCTTCCTTCTCACTAGCCTTGTCCGGGGTCTTTTCATCCGCAACCTCAATAATCTCTAATTTACAATAGCGACTCAGTCGTTTACTATACTCCTGAATCGCTGCTGTAAAATACTTTTCTTTTACTTTTCCTACTGCTAAAATCGTTATCTTCATACTGATTCCCTATTCTTTGTTTTCAATCCTTTTCTTTCGCTTTATAACAATTACATTTCTTTTTTCAATCTGTTACTCATTCAGTGCCAGACTAATACAAAGGGCATAATCTACTCTCTTTAAGATGGATTCATCCAAATGACAAACCTTTTCCTTTAATCTGGTTTTGTCAATGGTACGAATTTGTTCCAGTAAAATCACGGAATCCTTAATTAAATGATATTTCTTTGCATCCAACGCAATATGAGTCGGCAGCTTTGCCTTATTCATTTTAGATGTAATTGCTGCACAAATCACTGTAGGACTATGCTTATTTCCCATGTCATTCTGTATAATAAGTACCGGTCTGACGCCTCCCTGCTCTGATCCTACCACCGGTCGCAAATCTGCAAAATAAATATCTCCCCTTTTGATAACCAATACGCTCACTCTCCATTTCTGTCCAATTTGGATTTACTAATTTGGTACATTAACTAGTGCAAACACTAGCTTTATGTATCAGTAAATCTACTTGAAGTGTTACCATCTTTTGGAAAATGTATACGTATTATAAAAAATCTCTTTTAATTTTCAAAAAATACTTCTAATTTCCATGTCCAAAGTTAGAATTCAAATCAAAATTCCGGATAATAATCCTTCGTTCCTACCTTCTTCCCATGCCGGTAATAAACTCTTGGAACTCGTTTTCCAATATCACACACAAACTCATAGTTAAAGGAATAGGACATATTTGCTACTTCCTCGATAGAAATATATTCTTCTCCATCATGACCAACTAAGGTTACCTCATCTCCCTGTACCACATTTGGAATATCTGTTACATCTACCATAAACTGATCCATACAGACTCTTCCTATAATCTTTGCGCTCTGTCCATGAATTAGTACACGTCCCTGATTAGATAATGCTCTGGGATACCCATCGGCATATCCTACAGGAATAGTAGCAACTCTGGTTTCTTTGTTAGTGGTATAGGTTCCACCATAGCCAATCTCTACTCCTGCCTTCACGGTCTTAACAAAAGAAACCCAGGATTTCACTTCCATAGCAGGAGTTAACGGAAGACGCTGCTTTTGCACCTCCTCCGAAGGATAGATACCATAAACAGAAATTCCATCCCTGACCATATCCAAATTCACCTGTGGCATTTCAATAATCCCAGCACTATTAGATACATGCTTAATGGGAACAGAAATCCCTGCTGCTTCTATTTTCTTTACAAAATCCATATAAGCATCAAACTGTGCTTTGACTTTTGTCTTATCCACCTCATCCATTCTGGCAAAATGGGTAAAACATCCTTCTATCTTCAGACCCGGAAGCTTTGTAATTTTTTTTATTATTTCCAGACTAACATCATCAGGCTGAAAACCAATGCGACTCATTCCAGTATCAACTTTAATGTGTATACAGGCAGCTTTCCCAATTCTTTGGGCAGCTTTCGATAATTTTTCTGCCATATTCCAGTCAAAAACTGCTGTGGCAATATCATACTGAATCATTGGCTCATATAATGGCTCTGGAGTATATCCCAATATAAGGATAGGCTTTGTAATCCCTGCCTGACGCAGCTCAATCCCTTCCTCAAGAATTGCAATTCCATAGGCATCTGCTACAGAATCTAATGTTTCTGCTACAGGTACCGCCCCATGACCATACCCATCCGCTTTAATAATCGCCATTAATTTTGTATCGGGATGTATGATTTTCTTCGCATTTACCACATTTTCATAAATCGCATCCAAATTAATATTTGCCTGTACTCTGTAATACTCTTTCATTCTCTATTCATGCCTTTCTGTCCACGCGCTACTGTGGTAAGATTTTTGGTAACATCTCAAGAATATCCGATGCCAGCATACTATATCTTCCGCCATATTTCATATATTCCTCTGCTGCAATACCATGGAGACAAACAGCCAATACCGCAGCCTTCTTCGGCTTCATTCCCTGAGCCAGAAGACCTGCTATCATACCACTAAGCACATCTCCCGAACCACCGGTAGACAAGCCATTATTTCCTGTGGTATTTACATATACTTCATTTCCATCTGTCACAACAGTTCTGGCATCTTTCAGTACTAAGGTCTGACAGTCTGCCTGTTCCAGTGAAAGAAGTGCCTGTTCTACAATTCGATTTCGTAATGCAGGTAACTCTACCTTAACCAAACGATTCATTTCTAATAAATGAGGGGTCAGCACCACATTTTCCGGCAGACAAATCTTTCTGGTTCCATCCTCTCTTAATACAAAATACTGACTTTTTTCCGCTAAAAGATTCAATCCATCTGCATCAATGATAATTCCCTTATTTTTTTCTTTTAATACCTGATTCAAAAGAATATCTGCCGGCTGCTCAAGACCAATTCCAGGGCCTATAACAATAGTGGTAGCCCATTGGATTTCTTCCATAAGCATCACTTCCAGTTCCAGCTTATTCTCTAAAATCGTATAATCCTTATCACTGTCATATGTCTTTACCAAAGCTTCTGGTAGTTTGTTCTTTATAACAGAAGCATTTTCCTTTGCAGTAATAACTTTAACCATACCGCAGCCCATGCGGTATGCCGCTTCTGCACAAAGGTAGCAGGCACCGCTGATTTCCTTGGAACCAGCCACAACCAATACCTTACCATAGCTTCCTTTATTTGACCGTAATATTCTTGGAGGCATCATTTCTACTGCCTCTTCTCTTGTCAGGGTATAGGTACGTGGGGACACTCTTTCCACTGCTTTCTTTGGAAATCCAATATCTGCCACAATAACCTGACCAGCATAATTGCATCCCGGGAACAACACCAGTCCTCTTTTATTCACACCAAAGGTAATGGTATAGTCTGCATACACTGCCACGGATAAAACTTCCCCTGTAGATGCATTTATTCCAGAAGGTACATCCACTGCAAATCGTATGGCATCCTGATCATTAATCCAGTTAACAGCATCAGCAAATTCACCTTCAATTCCCTTGGAAAGTCCAATTCCAAAAAGCGCATCTAGAATAACATTATATTCTCCATTTGGCAGTCCTGTGCATATCCGAATCCCTAAATTCCGGGCAATGGCTATCTGCTGCTGCATCTCCTCACTGGCCGCTTCCTCTCTTCCAATCAGGGAAATTGTCACATTATGCCCTTCTTCCCATAAAAGTCTGGCTGCTGCAACACCATCACCACCATTATTCCCCATACCACAAACTGCCAGAATCTGATCCTGAATATTGGTATTTGCTTTTACACAGCCAGCCACCGCCAATGCTGCCTTCTCCATAAGTACCATAGACGGAATTCCTATTTCCTGAATAGAAATACGGTCAATCTCCTTTGCTTCTCTTGCATCTGTAATATACTGCATTTTTTCACGCCCTTTCCTTACATTCCGCAACTGCATATGCAATTGCATATTCCTCTGTATCACTTAGTGAAATATGAACTCTCTCTATTTCACAATCCTTACTGTATTCTAAAGTCTTACCATACAAGGTCACATAGGGAGCTCCTGATTCTTCTCTGAGAATCTCAATCTCTTCCAAATGTACCTGTCTGGTAATTCCTGTTCTTAATGCCTTTGAAACTGCCTCTTTTCCTGCAAAATTTATAGCAGCCGCCTTTACCCGGCTTTTTCTGGACAGAATCAGCTGCTGCTCTCTTTCGGTATAGAACCGTTGCAAAAAGCTTTTGTTCTGAATGGTTTTCTCCAATCTGGATATCTCAACCATATCCGTTCCGATTCCATAAATCATTCTATTAACTATGCCTTCCTTCTCTCTGAATCCTGTTTTATTTATTAGCAGGTCAAATCTCTTATCCATCAATGTGGTTATCTTCTAAATTTCCCTTCCACACCTTATGCTCCCGGTCAAATATCTCAACCACCTGGGCACCAAGTAAATTATGCATGTACTTATACATCTGGGTATTTCTCATTTCCATATCCTGCTTTTTCAATATCTGATTTTTCAATGCTTCCCTTGCTTCTTGTATCCATGCATCTATTTCTTCAATTTCTTCTGTATTATCCATAAGCTCTTCATAGCAAACCCGCATACATTCAATCAGCAATTCCTTATTTGCCTGATCAATCATCATAGGAAGCTCTTCTTCCAGCTCTGCCGCCTCCTGTAGCTTTTGATTCAAATCGTTTATGAGCTTTTGATTTTTTTCCTGCTTTATAGCTCGAATAGGACTGTCTGTTTCATGACCATCTGTCATATTTGCCACAACATTATCCATTAAAATCTTTTTTGCCTTCTGATACTCTTTAATATCATTATTGGTCTGCCCCTGCTTCTGAATTAGTTTATTTAGTCTTTTTTCCAGACTTTTAATTGCTCCTGTCTTCCGGTGCTCTGGAAATAATTCATGCCAGCGGGCATCTAGTGTAAGCAACGGCACTCTTTTATCCTGCAATGCCTGAAAAAAATAGAAATCCATTTCTTCGTTTTGTTTCTTCTTCCGTCTTGCCATACCGCTCCCCCTTTTCTTCTCTCATCTTTATAGTATATCACATTCCGATTTTGTTGAACATAGTTATCCTAGAAGAAATCATTGATATTTTCTCATATTTTCGGTATACTAGAGCAGTAACTTTGCTTATGAAGATTCCACGGATTTTCACAAGCAAGAAGAACATTTATAGGTATGAACATATTTTAAGAAAGGATTTTATCAATGAATCTGGAACAGGCAAAGAATAAATTAGCAAAAAATCAACAGGAACATGTTTTAGCATATTATGACCAGTTATCTTCCATGGAACAGCAACAGCTTTTAGCACAAATCGATGATACCGATTTTTCTGTAGTGGAGCGAATTAACCACAAGCCAGAGGAGGATGACCGAGGTGTCATTTCTCCGATTCAGGCATTACAGCTTCCAGAAATCAATGAAAATAAGGAAAAATATACTCAAACTGGTCTAGAAGTCATTCGTGCCGGTAAAGTTGGCGCCGTTTTATTAGCAGGCGGTATGGGAACCCGTCTTGGTTCCGATAATCCAAAGGGAATGTATGATATTGGTCTTACAAAGCCCGTTTACATTTTTCAACGGCTGATCCGTAATCTTTTAGACGTAGTGGATATGTCTGGAACTTGGATTCATTTATTTATTATGACCAGCGACAAAAATCACGAAGCAACCGTTTCCTTCTTTCAGGAAAAAGACTATTTCTCCTACAATCCGGAGTACATCCATTTCTTCCAACAGGAAATGGCACCAGCTTCTACTTATGAAGGTAAGGTCTTTATGGAAGCTAAGAATAAAATCGCCACTTCTCCAAATGGAAATGGCGGCTGGTTCTCCTCTATGAAAAAAGCGGGACTTTTGGATGTAATGCATCAGGCGGGTATTGCATGGTTAAATGTTTTTGCAGTAGATAATGTTTTGCAGCGTATTGCCGATCCTTGTTTTATCGGCGCAACCATTGAGAAAAACTGTAAAGTGGGTGCAAAGGTGGTACGTAAAAACCATCCTGATGAAAAGGTAGGTGTTATGTGTCTGGAGGATGGACGTCCTTCCATCGTGGAATACTATGAACAGACAGAGCAGCTTCGCAATACAAAGGATGAAAACGGAGACCCTGCATATAATTTCGGTGTTATTTTAAATTACCTTTTTGATGAGAAGGCATTGGAGGAGATTTGTGACAAAGAGCTTCCTCTTCACATTGTAGAGAAAAAGATACCATATATAAATGAAAATGCAGAATTAATCAAGCCAGAAGAACCAAATGGATATAAGTTTGAAACTTTGATTCTGGATATGATTCATATGTTAGACACCTGTCTACCTTTTGAAGTCGAGCGAAACAAGGAGTTTGCTCCTATCAAAAATAAAACAGGTATTGATTCTATTGAAAGTGCACGTCAGCTTCTTCAGGAAAATGGCGTTACTTTATAGTTTCAACAACCAAATCCCCCAAAAGCATACAAGCCACCTGTTTTCAGGTGGCTTGTATGCTTTTTATACTGCTTTTTTCAAATATAACTTATAATTGCTCTTTATCCGAATAACTTATGATGCAACACTATGAAAACATTAGTCTTCTAACAAAAATTCTGCTAATACCATATTACTTAAATCAATGCCTTTTCTGGTCAAATAGATTCGATTCTGAAAAGAATCTTCTGCCAGCAGCTTATTCTGAAAAAGTTTTGGAAGTACTTTTCCATAAATTTCTTCCAGCTCCACACAAAATCGGTCTTGGAACTCTTTTCTTGAAACTCCCTGATTCATTCGCAGTCCCAGAAACAGGAACTCCTCCATTTGTTCCCGTAAACTGACAGCTTCTATTTCGGCAAAATCCCACTCAAGCCACTTTGTTGACGTTTTCTGAATATAATGTTCATATTTCTCCAGACTTGTCTGATTGGAAAATCGGTGTTCCTTTAAATAGGATGAGGCTCCTAGCCCTACCCCAAGATACTCCCCTGTCTGCCAATAAACACAATTATGCTTACATTCCTTCCCTGACAAGGCATAATTGGATATTTCGTATTGAAAATATCCCTTTTCCTTTAAAAGTTCTCCCGTCATTTCATACAATCTACGTTCGGTTTCCTCTTCCTTTCGTTCCAGAATGCCCTCTTCTTCCATTTCATAAAATGGCGTTCCGGGTTCCACAATAAGACTATAGGCTGAAATATGTTGTGGCTCTAGCACAAGGATTTTCTCAATAGTATCTCTATAGCTTTCTATGGTTTGTCCTGGTATATCTGACATTAAATCAATATTAATATTATTAAAACCTGCGTTTTTCAATTCTACATATGTAGACAAGAAATCCTCATAGGTATGAATCCTCCCTAATCGGGAAAGTTCTTCATTCTGGGCAGACTGTAACCCCAGACTCACTCTGTTTATTCCAATCTCCTTCCATGTCTGAATGTGCTCTTTGGTAACAGTTCCCGGATTGGCTTCTGTGGTAAATTCTAAATTCTCGCTACAAATAAAATTTTCACAAATCACTTCTCCAAGCTTCTGTAACTGTTCTGGCAAAAGACAGGAAGGAGTACCGCCTCCCAGAAAAATCGTTTCCAGACGATACTCCTTTCCTAGCTGTTGTCCCCATAATGTAATTTCTTTGGACAATAGCTTTACATATCTTTCTTTCTCTTCTGCACCTGCCGGTCCAGATAAAAAATCACAATACAAACATTTTTGAACACAGAACGGAATATGCACATATAAAGATAACGGTTTTCTTTCCATTGCTATCTATTTCCCTTCTTCTCCTTTGCATTACCAAATGATTCTCTCCCAAGAATCTTCTCATGCACTTTTTTCTTATGCGCTTTTTTTCTTATGCATTTTTATTCACCGTACGGCTTTTATTCCTCATCCAGCTTCAGTACACTCATAAATGCCTTCTGTGGAATCTCTACATTACCAAACTGGCGCATTCTCTTCTTTCCTTCCTTCTGCTTCTCCAAAAGCTTTCTCTTACGAGAAATATCACCACCATAGCACTTTGCTAAAACATCTTTACGCATAGCCTTTACAGTCTCTCTGGCAATAATCTTGCTTCCAATAGCTGCCTGAATTGGAATCTCAAACAACTGTCTTGGAATTTCATTCTTTAATTTTTCACACATCTTTCTACCTCTGTCATAGGCAGTATCTGCATGTAAAATAAAGGAAAGGGCGTCAATTTCTTCTTTATTAATTAATATATCCAGCTTCACAAGCTCTGATGGAACATATCCCTTCATCTCATAATCCAAAGAAGCATATCCTCTGGAACGGGACTTTAATGCATCAAAGAAATCGTAAATAATTTCATTTAATGGAAGGTCATACCGGAGCACTGCTCTGGTTTCCTCCAGATATTCCATCCCATTGTATACCCCTCGTCGCTCCTGACAAAGATTCATAATAGCTCCAACAAATTCTGTTGTTACCATAATCTCTGCGGATACAATTGGCTCTTCCATATGTTCAATTTCCGATGGATCTGGCAGATTGGATGGATTGGTTACATCCAATACCTCCCCATTGGTTTTATATACCTTATAAATAACACCGGGAGCTGTTGTTACCAAATCCAGATTATATTCTCTTTCCAAACGCTCCTGAATGATTTCCAAATGAAGCAGACCTAAAAATCCACATCGGAAACCAAAACCTAAGGCAACGGAGGTCTCTGCCTCAAACTGCAGTGCTGCGTCGTTTAACTGCAATTTTTCCAAGGCATCACGTAAATCCTGATACTTTGCTCCATCCGCCGGATACATACCACAGTACACCATTGGCTGTACCTGCTTATAACCAGGAAGAGCCTCTGCACAAGGGTTCTGTGTCAGAGTAACCGTATCACCCACCTGTGTATCTTTTACGTTCTTTAAGCTGGCAGTAATATAACCAACCATACCGGCACTTAATTCATCTGACGGAATAAACTGTCCTGCACCAAAGATTCCTACCTCTACCACTTCTGCCTTGGCACCTGTTGCCATCATGGTAATCTGATCCCCTTTCTTAACAGAACCATCAAACACACGGCAAAAGATGATTACTCCCTTATAAGCATCATATACGGAGTCAAAAATCAATGCCTGTAAAGGCTTTGTCTCGTCTCCTGATGGTGCGGGAATCTTTTCAATAATCTTTTCCAATACTTCTTCTATATTGGTTCCCAGCTTTGCGGAAATCAACGGTGCATCCGAAGCATCCAAACCGATAATATCTTCCACCTCATCCTTTACTCTATCCGGATCTGCGCTAGGAAGATCAATCTTATTGATTACCGGCATAATCTCTAAATCATGATCTAATGCCAGATAACAGTTTGCCAAGGTCTGAGCCTCTATCCCCTGAGCAGCATCTACGATTAAAATTGCGCCTTCACAGGCAGCAAGGCTACGGGAAACCTCATAATTAAAATCCACATGTCCCGGGGTATCTATTAGATTAAATACATATTCCTCCCCATTGTTTGCACGATAAACAATTCGCACCGTCTGTGCCTTAATGGTAATTCCACGTTCCCTTTCCAACTCCATATTATCCAGAACCTGGGCCTGCATCTCTCTGCTGGTAAGAAGTCCTGTCTTTTCGATAATACGATCAGCAAGGGTAGACTTTCCATGATCAATATGTGCAACAATGCAAAAATTTCGGATATGTGTCTGATCTATTTTTTCCATGGGTACCTCCATCTATCTCTTTTTTCGACAACCATAATAATAACATAAACCTATTTTTCCGACAACACCTGATTCAACACCTTTGCCAAAGGCTCCATAGCATTCCTTGCATCCTGCAGAGTATTGTTCTGATTCCCCAGTTCAATCAGCAACGAACGTTTCCGAAAATGCAGATTATATCGGTATCCCTTTAAATAAACAGGTTTTGTAAAATCAGAATACATTTCCATGGATTTCATTTTCAACTGAAGGCTAAATGCCAAATTAGACTGTAAATTTTCGTTTTTTAAATATTTGATATTTCCTTTGGAGTTTCTGGAAAGTCCATTAAAAAACATGACTTGTGCAGTTTTTTTCCCATTTATTGTAGTAATGCGCCGGATAGAATCTCCTGCTCCATCCCTATGAAGATCAATAATCACCTCAATCCCCGGATACTTCTTTAAATGCTTTTGAATTCCTTCATAGGCTTGATTATACGCTTTATTTCTATCAATCTTTCCGTTAATCATATCATATTCTGTTTCATCATGAATCACCTTGTATCCGTATTTTTCCTCTAATATCTCTGTCAAAACCCTGCCAACACCTATAATAGATTCTTCCTTACTGCCTGGTTTACTATCTCTAAAGCTCTCTGAAGCACCATGGCTATGAAATATCAAAATCTGGGGTTCATTTTTCTTTTTCAATGTTAGATTCGTCTTTAATAAATTCTCCACGTCAAACACTTTTTTATCAATGGAAGTAGAGGAATCAACGATATAAAAGTTTTTTAGTAAATAACTTAAACTCTGTGTGCTTTTCAACTGCCCAAGCTTCTTTTCATTTGATAACAGTCGTTCTTTAGAATCAGTTAAATTATCTTCCTTGATTTCTTTTAAGTCTTTTTTCTCTTCTACTGCAGCCTTTTCTGTTACCTCCTCCATAGAAGTTTCATTTTCTGCAATTACAGCAGCCTCTAAAGAATCGTCTTCCATTCCGCCTTCAAGTATCTCTGAAGAAAAACAAGAATCAAGTATTCTTTCATTTGCTGCTCCGCTCCAAAAAACATTGGAACTATTTTTCCCCGGATATAGCATCGCCAGACTTTCTACATTTTTATCACTTAATCCTTCTAATTCCCCTTGGCTTTCTTCAAAATAGCTTAATATTGGCACAGAATCCGTAAACCAGGAATAGCCCTTTCCTTCCTTCTGGGTATTGTTCATATATTCTACGATTCCATTCCCCTGAAACCCCAGTTCCACTAAACACCGGCTTCCCTCTTCATTCATTTGTTTCAGTAAATCATTTTGTTTCCATAATAAAACCAATAAACAACCTGTCCCTATAGTAAAGAGAAGTGCTAATACATATTTCAAATAGTTACTATCACTTTGATTTCTCATAGTATTCTCCATTCTCATATGGTTTTTCAGGTTTCTTTTCTATACAAAATACTCCCCATGTAAACTCTATGCACCTCTTCTTTCACTTATAACTTTTCCTTTATTTTCCTTTTGCAAAAAGATTAATCCCTTTTGCTAATACATAACCAATATTGCGAATCTGCTCATCAATATCCTTCGGTGTTACAAACAAATTTTTAATGGAATCCTTGGAAAGTCCCTGTAAAAACAGTTCAATTTCCTGTTCTGAATACCCCTCCTGTAATAAGGTTTCCTCCATACACTCTGATACAATCGTTCCTGCATCCACAACCGTAGGCACTCCTATAGCAATAACAGGAACCTGAAGAGTGGACTCATTTAATGCATTTCTATTATTTCCAATTCCTGCTCCCGGACAAATTCCTGTATCTGTAATCTGAATGGTTGTACACAAACGGTTAACACTTCTGGATGCCAAGGCGTCAATTACTACTACTCCTGCCGGTTTTATTTTATCTATAATCCCTCCCAATATTTCTTGAGATTCCATTCCTGTCTGAGCCATAACTCCCGGTGACACAGCGCATAATTCCCGTTCCTTTTTATCTAAAGCCTCCTCCCCGAACTCTTTTCGTATATGCCGATTTACTATTACATCCTCCAATACAAAAGGTCCTAATGCATCTGGAGTTGCGAAGCGGTTTCCTAAACCTGCCACAAGATATACCGGACGCTCTTTTTCTTGAAGTTTTCCATCTTTTACTCCTTCTAGCATTTCTTCTAGTATTTGCGCTATTTTTTCAGCCAGCTTGTTCATGGTTCTTTCCTGCTTCTCTTTAGAATCCATCCTATTCTTTTCCGTAACTTCAATGGTTACATAGTTTCCCTTTGGCTTTTTCATTTGCTGCTCTCCTGCTTCATTAAGGATTTCTACTGTAGTAATCCGTATCCTCTCCTCCAGATAATGTTTCTTTTTTAATGTAACTCCCGAAATCTCAATGTGGTCTTTCGGAAAGCTTTCTCTCACCTCTAAAGCTAAATCTGTTCTTCTCTCCATCTT
>CAZEFX010000066.1:0-16074 GCA_964511525.1 uncultured Jutongia sp. | reverse complement strand
GCAGTCCGGCTTGGTGTTTTGCTTTTGAATACTTATGTATTCTTTGTTTTGTTTCCTGTTACTAGTCTTTCGTGTTTCCATTTGTTCTCCCTTCTTTTTAAACCTTTTTCCATTTGCTCTTTGACATAATTACACAAAGCGAAATGCAAATTCAACCGAAGGGGAAGATTTTGTTGTTTTAGAGGAATATTTTGTTTGAAAATGAGATTTTTTTGCAATATTTCCCATTCATACCATAGAACTTTCAGATTATATTTCAGAATAACCTTTGTATTACTTCCCACCCCGGCGAATCACTTCGCCTTGTATTACATCGTTTTTAGCATCTGGCCAGATACTATTTTTTATGGTAACACCCCCAAAACCAGAAATCTACTTTTTTCGTCAGACAAAGTTCGACATAATTCGACACGTGTATAAATGTAATTTATAATATATATAATTTTTCACTTTATAACATTCTGAACTACTCATTCTTTGCCCCCTTTTCATTGACGTTCCCTTTCCCCACAGGTATACTAAACCTAATATTATTAATAACATATCACCAAGCAAAAGGAGGCGCCTATGCATACAAAATCAAACTACCCCAAAAGCAAGAAGTTCTTTTTTCAAATGCCAATATTATTTCTTTTAACGATTTCATTATTAACAAATTTAACGTCTGGTTCTATTATCACTGCCCAAGCAAAGCCAGTTGTTTTCTCAACCAAGAGAAAAGTAATGAAATTAAAAAAAGCGAAAGTGACCTCAAACTCCATCCGTATCAAATGGAAAAAAATGAAAAAGGTATCTGGCTATGAAATATACCGTTCCAATTCCCGAAAAGGTAAATTCAAAAAAATCGCCATTACCAAGAAAAATACCTTCAACAATAAAAAGCTTCAAGCATCCAAGAACTATTTTTATAAAGTACGGGCTTATAAAAAAGGAAATGGTTCTAAGAAATACAGCCGTTTCAGTTCTATCCTCCGGGTAAAAACAAAAGCAGCTTCTAATCAGGAAAGTACCGCAAATAGTCCTTATCCAGTCACAGAACCTACACAACCAACACCATCTGTTGTAAACAGCCCAACTCCCCAAGCAACTGTTACCTCATCCCCTGTTGCAACTTCAACTGTTACAGAACCAATAACAGACAACACTAACACTCCGGCTACAGGATTACCATCCACCAATATTCCAGCAACAATCACTCCAACTACACAAGCACCAGCAACCAACATTCCGGCTACTACTACTCCGACTCCAGAAGCATCTGTCACTAATCCTCCAGTCGAAAATACACCACAGGCTCACACTCAAAATCTGGACTATAGTGAAATCACAGATAAAATCAACAATCCTGACCAAGGATTTTACCGTCCAATTTATGTTAGCGTCAACGAAGAAGGAGTCAGCTATAATGAAAATATTATTACAGAAGAAACACAGCTTTATCATCTCAGAACAGATATTAGTGCTTTTTCTGCCGCCAACAACGGAACCACTGATTTAGAATTAACAGAGGCAGCATTAACAGGTATTGATGAACTTCTATCCACCCTATATAACAAAAATAAAAGTGCTATTATCCGTTTTGTATATGACCCGGGACTAAATGGTTCCAGTAATAAAGAGCCGGCAGTAGATATGATTGTAACTCATATTACCCAGCTTGCTCCTATCTTAAATAAACACACCGACACCCTAACCGCCATTGAAGTCGGTTTAATTGGTCCATGGGGTGAGATGCACACCAGTACCATTGCCAATGCAGAAACTATCAATACATTAATCGAAGCCTTTCTGACTACCACAGTGGATATCCCTATTTTAGTCAGAACGCCAAAGATGATTTACAATTATTTAGGAATCACCATAGATGACCTTTCCTCCTATACCATTGCTACAACTTCCAAAGCTTACCGCTTAGGACTATTTAATGATGGTTATCTGGGAAGCAGTTCCGATTTAGGAACCTATACCAGCCGGGAAACAGAAGTAAACTGGCTGTCTAAACAAACCAGCCATCTTCCATATGGCGGGGAAGTCGTGGTTCCTGACAGCACCTTCCATAATATCGAAAACTGTTTGCCGGAGATGTATTTATTAAACCTTTCCTATCTAAATATCGAATGGAATTATGAGGTAATTGACAAATGGGAAGCTAGCACCTACACTGAGGCTGCTGGTACAGATTCCTTATACTATGGAAAGACCGCTTTTGAATACATCCAAAATCATATGGGCTACCGCTTTGTATTGAAGGATTCCGTATTTACCTACCCAGAAGATTGTTCCAGCTTAAACATCGCACTTTCTATAGAAAATGTTGGTTTTGGTAATCTAAATCGAAGTAAACAAACTACTCTTCTATTGGTAGATAAAAACGAAGAAATCACTTCTATCCATGGGGATGCATACTCTGGTGGGACAGATATTTCCATAGAGGTACCAAAAGCCACTTTAGAACAGCTCGCCTCTGGCACCTATACCCTTTATCTAAAACTGGATAATGGCAATGATAAATATGCCATCCAGTTTGCAAATAACCTATGGAATGAAACCTTGCAGGCAAATTGTATTGGTACCATTACCAAACCATAACCACAAAGCAAATTTAATGCTTAGATTAAGATGTGAAAAGATACTTCTTACATTTAAGTTTAGCAAGTCATAAAAAGAGACTGTTGCTCTACGGATTTACCACCCGAAAGTAACAGTCTCTTTTTCTTTGAGAAGAAATATAAGAAATGAGTTTTCTATCGAAAATTATTTTGTTGACTTATTTTTTAATTTTAGCGGATACCACCTTGCTCCACTTTCCATATATCTTTTTACCATCAACCACACGGTATGCTCTTACCTTCACATAGTAAGTCTTCCCTTTTTTCAATTTCTTTACTGTCTTAGAAATGGTTTTCTGTTTCTTGATGGTAATTTTCTTTGTAGAAGCCTTTTTAAACTTTTTGCCGGTAGAATATGCAATCTCATATCCTTTCGCATCGGCGGTCTTCTTCCAGCTAATCTTTAGCGTCTTACCAGAAGCTTTCACCTTCAAGCCCTTTACCTGTTCCGGCTCTTTTGCTGAATCCTCCGACTCATCCTCTGGCTGAGCAGCTGGTGCTTCACTTGGTGCAACGGATGGAGCCTGACTTGGTGCAACTGTTGGCTGGGCATCCGGTTCACTACTAGGTTCAGCAGATGGCTCGTTACTTGGAGTTATCGAAGGACTGACAGTTGGTTCTGTGTTTTCACCACCTTCTGGTGATGGAGATGGACTTTCTGTGGAAGGATTATTCTCTTCCACTTCCTCTTTATTAAAGTACAAAGACGCACAATCCATGGTTCCCCAAGCTCCTGCTTTAAAAGAACCAACTATAGTTAATGTAATAACATCCTGTCCCTTCTCTATCATTTCATCAGAAACATAAATATTTTCTACCATTGGCTTCTGCCAGTTCAGCCAACCACCCAAAGTTACATTAGAAGAAACATATTCTTTTCCATCGCCAGTAGTAGCTTTTAAGTAAAGAGATTCTCCCTCTCTGCTTCCAGCACTGGCTAATCCCTGCATATAAATGGATGCATTATAGTAACCAGCTTTAATTGCCTGCATGGTTGTTTCTACTGTAAACGTAAAATCAGTATCATAATAAAAATGTAATGATTTCTGTCCTTGTCTTGGATCATCCCAGGTTATACCTGCTCCATCACCAGAAATCATCCAAGCAGACTCCTCGTTTTCAAAGCTTCCATCCGCTAATAGATTTACCGGAAGTACTTCCACTGGACAAGATACTACATAATTATTCTTTTCTTCTAATACACCGCTTATTGTATAGAAACCAAGACCTTCATTGCTCTCAGCTGCTTTATTAACCGCAGCGATATCCTCCTGACTCCAGGTAACCAAAGTTTCTCCTGTTGTAGGAACTCCATTCACTACCTCGTTGTAAACCACCTGAATTGTCTCTGGAAGTAAATCATCCACTGTCTGACCTACTTCAACTTCAGCATAGACATTAGCATATCCATCCACTACGATTTCAGATGCCTGAGCACCGTAACGGAAATACTTAAATACATTCAAGGTAGATAATGGATTTCCGTCAAAATCAAATACTGCCTGATTATCCACAGCACTTCCACCATGCCACATTCCTGCATCATCTGGATCATATTCAGAAGCAGCTTCTGCCGCCCATCCACAACCGGCAGACTTCCAGATTTCCTGATTGGAGGTCTTAATCTCCTCTGCATTCTCTTTTAATTCTCCCTCTGAATCATACAAACTTTCCACAGGAATCCATGCAGGTTCCCAATAATAAAATCCTAAACCAGCCTTTTCTCCATTTTTTAATGTTACAGACTTAGAAATGTCATTCATGGCATTTGCTACATTGCGAATAGCATTTGCCTGTCCCTGTAATGTAACCTGATAATCTACATAAGTTCCTAAATCACTTTTTTCCATAATGGTGTTCTCATGACCGTCTCCATCCTTCCAGGTATTTGCCCAGGAAGTCTCAGCCACCAGCACATATTTATCATAAGTCTTTGCAACAGAAGAAAGAACTGTTTTTAAGTTTGCAATATCACCATGCCAGTATGGATAGTATGAAGTAGCGAAGACATCATAGCTTACTCCTTCTTTTACGCTATCAGCATCTCCATCATAGTCTGCTAAGCTTGCAGCATATCCTGCTAATCTTCCCTCTGATTCTGGATTTGTAAAATGAATCACCGTTAAAATATTTTCATCCACCGCTTTCACTGCATCACAGCCGGCATCAAATAAGATATTCATATTAGCGAAATCATCTTCCCCACAGAACTTTCCATTAGTTTCATTACCAATCTGAACCATGGAAACCTTCACATCATTTTCTTTTAGCTCTGTCAAGCTATCTGTTACAAAGGTCTCAATGGCACCTGCTTTCTGTTCTACTGTATAGTCAGTCCAAGCCTTAGGAGTCTTCTGTTTCCCAGGATCTGCCCAGAAATCTGAAAAATGGAAATCAATCAATGTATCCATTCCGGCTTTGGTAATGTACTGACCCATTTCTACTGCTTTGTCCATGTCGTTATTACCACCGCCGTAGCCTGCTCCTGTTGTGGAATTATATGGATTATTCCACACACGAATACGTACACTATTCACACCAGATTCTGCCAGTAAATCAAAGAATCCCTGCTTATCCAGTACATTTCCATCCCAATCCTTAAAACCAATTTTATCAATTTCTTCCTGAGAGGCTCCCGCTTCTTCCTTCTTTTCCTTTAATGTATCGAAAGCATCCATAATAGAAAGATAGGAAGATACATCCACACCACGGATAGAGTCCTCTTCACTATAATTTTCAATCTGAGTAACAAATAAATCTGCATCAAACACCAAGCTATCCAATGCTTTCTGCAACGCCTCATATACTCCACTACGTTCTTCTACTGTTGAGCTTTCTGCGTCAACTACATTCTGAGCATTACTTAAAGCAGTTTCCATTGCAGATACACTATCTGCTGTAAATCCCATGGTCTTATAATCTTCAGGAACATCAGCCATGATAGCAGAAATAGATGCAATTGGAACTTCATCCACTGGTGGCTCTGTTGCATCCGGCAATGTTAAACCTGCTTGTGTCAAATCGGTATATACCGTTCCCTCTTTAATTGCATAGGCAGTTGACTCGCCAGATACTAATGTTGCATATATTTCAGAATTATTTCCATACTGGTTGTCATATGTTGCCAGCTTATTATCCGAGGTTACTGCAGACTTTGTAACCTGATATAAATCAAAGCCATCATATGCATCTGCTACAATTTTCAAATCAACGGCATACCAATTTGCATTATCTTCCACCGCAGTTAACTCTGCCTGCGCATTGTTTGACCATCCAAAATCATAATTTGTGGTAACTCCATCTCCGTATGTAAGCCCTGCATGACTCCAAATGCTCATATATAGTGCATCAAAACCAGTGCCTAATTCTGTATAATAATACAATGTAAATGTATCATTGGTGGCAGCCTTTGCTTCCCTTGCTGGAATTACTCCTACAGAAGACAATACCAATGTTAATACCATTAGTAACGCTAACCACTTTCTATAATGTTTTCCCATGTTTCTAATACCTCCTGATTTAACACATAACCTGCAAACACCCCTGTTTGCTATCTCTTAGACCACCGTGGAATTTTCCATTTGCGCAATCGGTTGTCCTCTTTCGTATGATAGCATATCACGAACAAAATCCCCTTTTCAATCCACAGAACATCTAAAAAAGAAAAAAATCTTTGTGAAAATTGCACATATTTTCTTATATGCTTCATGAACAAAGAGTCGCCTGCGACTCTTTCGCGCCCAAGCGGAATTGCGAAGCAATTGACTTCTTCTCCGCGTGGTGCGCATCCTGCGGAGCATTTTTTGCTTTATAGGACGCACTTTCCGATAAAGCAAAAAAGGGCAAAATCAAAGATTTCGCCCTAACAATACCTTTCGTCTTATTTTTCTTCTTTATCGGATTCTCTCCCTTTTCCTTGCCACCTTATCCTGATACATTTTCTCATCCGCCCGACTCATATATTCCTCAAAAACCATTGTCGAATCAGGATTTGTCACCACATATCCCATACTTACTGATAACTCTATCGGCACTTCTTTAGATGCTCCAACTTCGCGCAACTCTTGTTGCGCACCTTCGCACCATTCTTTTACTTTCCCTTCCGATTCATATCGGTCTACCACCAAGAATTCATCTCCACCCAGCCGAAAAGCCAGTCCATCCTCCGAAACCTTTTTTTGAATAATCCCAGCCAGCCCTTTAATAATCTCATCTCCCATTTCATGACCAAGATTATCATTGATGTATTTCAACCGATCCAAATCCACATACATAACCAAAACCTGCCGTCCCTGAGAATGTTCCTTTTTCATAAAGGAAACTGCATATTCTTTCAAGCCCATACGGTTATATAGCATCGTCATAGAATCCCTATTGTACATTGTAGATAACGCCTGATTTAAACGACTTAATTTACCTCTTTGATACATATCCTCCAATGCATAGGTAAGAGCATTGGTAATTTCAAAAAGAAACTGTTTTTCCATAAGATAATTGGCATTTCTGATTGCAAAATAGCCCATACATTTTTCCTGAAAATGCAAGGGCAAAAACAAAAAGTCCACACACTTTTCCTCACATTCAAACATAGGAAACAGCCCCTTCACCCAATGTTTCCCTCCTTGATTCTGCTCTCCTGTTACATCATAAGAAAATGCCACTGTCATTTTTTCGGGATAACCTTCCACCATAAAGTTTTCCTCCTTCAATGCCAGCTCCACATCCATGCATTCCCTTTGAAGCTCTTCAAAATAACTATCCATCACCAGATACATCGCATCACATTTCATAGCAGGAACACACTCTGGAATACACCGCAGCATCTCCTCTACGGTATTACACCGAAGAAGCTGATATTTCAAAGAAAGAATATTCTCTTCAAAATAAGACATCTCCACATTATATAAAATTTGATTTTTCAGATGTTCTCTCTCGTCAATAACAATTTCCGACGGACATCCACAGCTTTCCCAAAAAATCGGAGTACTTTTCGTATAACAAATCCTGTCTGGATTTTCTCCATTCCATATTTTCAAAAACAAATCAATACAGGCACTTCCCAGCTCTTCCCGGACATAACTCATAGTAGAAATCCTCGGCTTAAAATACCGGGACTTATCCAAGTCATCAAAACCTGTCACCAGAAAGTCCTCTGGAGCATTCCATCCCTGTTTCTGGGCAGCATCTAACACTCCAACTGCAATATTATCATTAGCACATACTACCGCGTCCGGAAGCTCCCCATACTTTCCATACAACGAAGAAAAGCCGTCCTCTCCACAGGAACATTCAAAATTCCCATAATAAAAAGCACAGCCTTCTTTCTCTATTTTCTTTTCCTCTAAATATTCCAAAATCCCATTTACACGCTGTTTATTTTCATAATTATCCTCTGGTCCCATAATAAACCAGTATTTTTTACAATGGTGATGCTGATGCAGGTGCTTTAACATCACCTGCATCGCTTCCCTGTTGTTTATTTCTACCGAATACAAGCCTTCTGCCCGGTTGCCAATTACTACTGCCGGAACTCGGGACTGACGTACTAGTTCAATCAACTGTTCCTTCACATCGTCCCTTGTAATGTTATTGTAATCCAATACAATTCCATCGAATTCCTTCAAATCCGGAAGCCGGAAGATATTATATTCTCCATGATTATATGCTTCATCCTCCCGCCAGTTGGCAGAGCTATTAAACACATATAAATTCACCTCTGCCCCGGTCTCCCTGATTCTTTGCAGCATCCCAGAAGACCACGCATAGGTAAAACATCTTTTCCAGCTTTCCATTAACAGTGCAATTTTTTTCATATTTTCTCCCATTTCCTTTACTCTTCTTTAAAACTTTCGTATGGTTTCTAAGGCAGGAAGGACATTTCCTTCGTAGTCAAAAAGCGCTTGATTTGCCCATTCGTTACCACCCGGTCCCTTTTCTCCTGTATATTCCAAGGCTGCCTCTGTAGCCCAGCCACACCCTGGAACCGGCACCCAGCCCGGCTCCCAATAAAAGAAACCTCTTCCTCCAGGTACAGATGCAATCCGTTCCATCACATCTCCCTGATTCTTTGCAGCATCCCAGAAGACCACGCATAGGTAAAACATCTTTTCCAGCTTTCCATTAACAGTGCAATTTTTTTCATATTTTCTCCCATTTCCTTTACTCTTCTTTAAAACTTTCGTATGGTTTCTAAGGCAGGAAGGACATTTCCTTCGTAGTCAAAAAGCGCTTGATTTGCCCATTCGTTACCACCCGGTCCCTTTTCTCCTGTATATTCCAAGGCTGCCTCTGTAGCCCAGCCACACCCTGGAACCGGCACCCAGCCCGGCTCCCAATAAAAGAAACCTCTTCCTCCAGGTACAGATGCAATCCGTTCCATCACATCCTGCATAAAATCCGCCTGCCCCTGTGGTGTCATTGGATATTCCAAATCCGCCACCAGCTCTGGTCTGGTTGCCATCCCCTTTAATTCCTCTTCTGGCACACCTTCATACTTTCGATAGTCTTCCATGGTAAATCCCATAGATACCTCTGCAACCACCAGTTCTTTTCCATATCGTTTCGCCATATCCCCCATATTAAATTCCAACTGGTCCAAGGTTCCATGCCAAAATGGATAATAGGAAAATCCAATAATCTCAAATGGCTCACAGCGCTGCATGAAATTGTCAAACCATTCTACATACATTTCATTCAATCCACCATTATCCAGATGAATCATAATCGGAACATCCTGATCCACCGCTCTGACACCACGGATACCAGCATTGATATATTTTGCAATGTTATCAAATTCCGGTTTCTTTCCAGTCGGCCAAAGCAATCCATTGGTCAGTTCATTTCCTACCTGAACCATAGTTGGGGCTACTTCATTCTTTACCAGAACTTCCATAGTTTCCTTGGTGAAATCATAAACCGCCTGCTCCAGCTGGTCTTCATTATATCCTCTCCATGCTTTAGGAACTGTCTGTTTCCCCGGGTCTGCCCAGAAATCACTATAATGCAAATCCAGTAAGAACCCCATCCCCAGCTTCATAGCACGTTTCGCCATAATAATGGTCTTTTCCAAATCATTAGTTCCTGCACCATAAGGAGTTCCATCCTCTGCATAGGGATCATTCCACAAGCGTAGTCTTACATAATTCGCCCCATATGTATGCAGAATTTCCAGCATATCCCCTTCTTTTCCCTGATCAAAATACTTTGCTCCACAGGCTTCTTCTTCTAACAATGTAGAAATATCCATTCCCTTAATAAATTCATTCATAACTAACACCTTCCATTCTTTTTATTATATACGAAACTCGTCCCTTAATCTACCCACATCAACAATATTGTTTTTTGCAGGCGCCCATTTTCCCTTTAACTGACAATTCATCAGAAACCAAATCACTCCGGTCCCTGATGAATTGTCATGAGGCTTATTTTCGTTGCTTTACCCTGCCAAAGCAAGAAACTAATCTTATAACTCTGGCAGTCTCCATCAACGTATATTTATATACAAATTATAACCGATTAATCAAAATCTGTAATACGCTTCATCATACTACGATAACGGAAACGTACCATTTCGTTTTTCTCCAGCACATCTTCCTTAGAGCCGGTATACTGACAACGCATACAATAGTATTCCTTTTTGTCCTTATCATAGAACATGTCAATATCCAAATCTCTCATAAAACAAGATGGGCATCTAAAATTTAATTCGCCTTTTCCAGATTGAGCCATGTTGCAAATACCTCCTTGTCATGAATTTGCTTCTTATAACCAAGAGTAAACATAGGTGAGAAAGCATATCCTTCTCTAACGTAGAACTCACCATCTTCTGCAGAAGCAGTCATAGATACCTTTGTCTCGATAGCTGGAATCACTGCAGCAGCCACCTTAGCATCCTTCATTGATTCCTCTCTGCACTTGTATGCATAGTCAATAGCCTTTGTTTCGCTATCACCTTCTACCGTCAGACGGATACCAGTCATATCCTCTGGATATTCTGTAGTACCGTAGCAGGCTACCATATATTCTTCAATAGTAACTTCCGCATCTGGATTACTCATTTCCAGGATATTACGCTCTATCTTAATATTAGAAGATCCTTCCTCGAAATAAATCTTAGTCTGTAACTTTACAGTTAAATCATAGAATTCAATATCCACTGGGTCTAATGTCAGAATTCTTGCATTTCCTTCCTGAGAGAAGCTTGCATGGGTTCTGCAAAGGCACAAATCCACCTCTTCCCCATTGTAGCAAACCTTAGCACTGCGAACAGTTCCTTCACCAGCATAATGAGTGAAATATCCTGCACGATATTTTTCCTGAATCAGGAATGGATAAGAAGCATCCTGTACGTGCTTTGTTCCAATACCCACCTCCCATTTCAGTTTCGCTGCATATGGTCTCAAATCTACGATTGCACCACCCTGATCCATATTCACACAGGCGCGCATGTAAGGATCTGTATACCAGAAAAGCTGTTTATCAGAACCGTAAAGAATATCTTTCCAAAGCGCACACTCTGGCTCGGTATAGGTCTTCTTCTCACGATAGAAATCTGCAAACTCTGCCATGGTCATATCAACCAGCTTACCTTCCTTTTTCAACTGTCCATAATATGCCATACCATCCTTATAGGACTTGCAAAGTAATTCATATGGAGCTTCCCAGCGTCCCATTTTATTTAACCAGCCCGGTCCCACAAACATCATGTTGTAAGCATAGCCGTTATTATATTTTGCCAAATGACGATATTGGTCAACTAAGTTATACAAATATGGGTACTCCCATTTCTCACTGTCATAAATCATTCCACGAAGTACATTCTGTGGATGGGTTCCAAAGTTAGAACCATTTCCATCATAGCAAGCCAGAAGGTCACGGGATAAATGTGGAATCGCAACGATACCGGAATCCTCTGCTTCATTAGCTGCTGGTGCATGGGTATTCTGCTTCGATGGAATCCAAGGATTCCAAGGGCCGCCATCAAACAAGGTATACCATGAATTATTACAGGTATGATATGCCTTAGGCCCCTCCTCCCAACAGGTAGCAACAGCACATTTTACCATTGGATATTTCTCTTTGATATAATTGGTCAGCTCTGCATCCATATAGTAAGAACCGGTAGACTCTGGGTAGAAACCAAAGCACTCATAGAACTTACCAAATACATCATCTACAATTTCCATCTTGTCTTCCATAGAAAACATCCAAATACAGAAATCTTTTGTCTTGTACTTCTCGCGGAACTCCTCACAAGGCAATCCTAAAAGAGAAAGCGCAATCTCATCTCCATATTTTTCATGATGCTCTTTTGCAATAGCTACTGCTTCTTCATTAAACAAACTTGCGTAAGTCATTTGAATGGTAACCTTCAGCCCATTTTCATGAGCTGTATCCTGCTGGAACTTGAAAATATCCAAGGACTCTGTCAGCAGAGACTTTCTACCAATGTCTTCTGCCTGTCCATGTCCTGTTACTTTTTCCGCATACTCCGGAACCATTTCCGGACGGTGAATAATATTTACTACAAATGTATTATCCATTGTTTTATCTCCTTATTAATATATTTTCTGATATGGGTGCAAAGACTCCTTTTAACCCTTTACTGCACCGGCAGTAACACTTTCTACATAATACTTCTGCATAATAATGAACAAGATAGAGATTGGAATAGATACAATCACTCCACCTGCACAGAATACAGAGAAATATTTGTTAATCAAGGATCTCTCCAACATGTTGTAAAGACCAATTGCCACAGTCCAGTCGGAAGAAATACCAGAATTCAACATCAGCTTAGCAAGTACGAAGTCACCCCAAGGAATCAGGAAAGAACTGATAACCTGATATACTACAATCGGTTTACACAAAGGAAGAATCACCTTTCCAAAGATTGTAGCTTCATTAGCTCCCTCAATTTTTGCAGATTCTCTCAAAGAAGATGGAATGGTATCCATAAATCCTTTCACTACCAAATATCCCAAACCGGAACCTGCAGAATATACAATAATCATTCCTAAATGACTATTGGTCAGTCCTAATGATTTCAGTACGAAGTACACCGCAATCATAGATAACACACCTGGGAACATATTCAGGATAATGGAAAAGCTCATAAGACCTTTTCTTCCCTTAAATCTGGCACAGCTAAAGGCATAACTTACCATTAGTACAAAGGAAGTAGATATGATACAGGTAAAAATCGCAATGATTAAGGTATTCATAAACCATCTTCCAAACTGCACTACGGAATCTGATTTAAAAAATAACTGGATATAATTCTGTATAGACCATGTCTCTGGGAAAAAGTTTGCAATATCAATTCCACTATACCCACTAAAGGAGGTAACAAGCAGCCAGAGAATTGGTACAAGCCAGATTACTGCGAGGATGGTCAATAATAAATGATTAAAAATAGATGCTATGGTTTTCTTCACTTTCATTATCTCAATTCCTCCTCTCTATTTCCGGCAATCATTCTGCTAAAGGATAACAGAGTAAATACTGCACAGATTACAAATACAATAATACCGATAACTGATGCCATCTTATAGTTATAATACTCATTGGTCAGACGGAAGAGCCATGTAACCAAAAGGTCTACTTCCTTTGCATTAGCATTAGCCAATGCCTGATCCGGTGTAATGTAAATATCCTGTGTTAATAAGTAAATAACATTGAAGTTGTTGATATTCTTTACAAAATCTGTAATCAATACCGGTCCCTGAATAAACAGGATGTATGGCATGGTAATCTTCCAGAATATCTGGAATTTATTGGCTCCATCAATACGGGCACTTTCCAGCTGATCCTCTGGAATGTTCATAAGGACACCCGTTGCAATCAACATCTGATATGGTACACCAACCCAGATATTAATCAAAACAATCATTACCTTTGCCCAATGCGGATCTGTCAGAAATGGAATGTACGTTAGATTCTCAGCCACAAGACCCATATTCTTCAAGAACTCTGTAACACCAATATTAGAACAAATAGTATTTACAATACCTGAATCACCAAAGAAGTTACGTACCAGCAACAGGGTAACGAACTGTGGTACTGCAATAGAAATTACAAACAATGTTCTCCAAAGCTTTGGCAGCTTTGTTGCCTTGTTGTTAATCAGCTTCGCCAGTAAAATTCCACCAATAAATGTAGTCAATGTTGCAAGAACCGCCCACACTAACGTCCAACCAAGAACCTTTCCAAAAGCATAGCTAAAAGAACTGGTCACTGTATTAGAAAACAAATTGGTAAAGTTCTTAACACCAACCCAGGTAAATAATGCACTTGGTGGCATGTGATTCTGATCGTAGTTTGTAAATGCAACTGCAATCAGTACCAGAATTGGAATAATATTCATTAGAATAACTCCAATAGTCGGCAGAGATAACAGAGTGATGTGGAACTTCGGTCCAAACATATCTGCTATATCTTCTTTAAATGTATTAATATGTTTTCCTTTTTCCCATAATTCCTGTAAATGATATACTGCCTTGATATTATGTATGTAAGTAAGTACAAACACAAATATTAAGAATAATGCAATAATGGAATTTAGCAAAATAGTAAACGAGTTGTCATAATCATTCAGTGTACTCTGCATAGTAATTGGATCAAAGGTCTGTTCTAACTGAACTGTTCCCAAGGTTCCAAATTGTGCAAGACTTGGAGCTGCATAAAACATACACATAAGTACAAAAACTACTTCTACCAAGGTCATAATAATACCTTTGATAATCTGTCTCTTTGCAAAATAACCAGCACCCATTACCAGCATGGAAGCTTTCACGCTCCAGTCGCCCTTAACTACTGCTGTTCCAAATTCTGCAAAATAATTTGTTATAGAATTTCCAAAATTTCTAAAACCATCTCCGATGGATTTAAATATATTTCCCTTCTTCTTCATGTCTAAACTCCTCTCACGGAAAGGAAGAACCCTAGCTTTTCTCCCTTACAAAAGGACTACTTTGTCCTTATTATAGAAAATGTCCCATACTCCATTGTTTTTAATGGGGTATGAGACATTATTCAAAACTATTTTTATCTCAGCCCATCTCTTAGAATTATTCTACTGGTGCAGTGATACCTTCTACTGCATTGTCAAGTAATTCCTGAAGATCTGTTCCCTTAGAATTTCCAGAAATCAGAGTCTGTCCTAATGTATTAGCTGGCTCCCAGTAATTTCCACCTACACGCTGTGGAGTTGCATAAGCAGCCTGCTCAGCCAATGCAGCGATTGCTGGTGAAGCCTGTACTTCTTCAGATTCAGAAGCTTCGATATTTGCTGGTCCAAGACCTCTTGCTTCAAATCTTGCTACCTGGTTTTCCTTATTTGTTAAAAACTCAGCTAATAACATAGACCAACCTACATTCTTAGAAAGTGGATTAACACCAATCATCTTGTATCCAGAGAAAGATGACATCTGAACCTGCTCGCCAGCTACTGTAAATGTAGGAAGCTTTGTTGCAGCGTAGTTATCTTTCCAAGCCTTCTGGATTGCATCCGCATTCCATACACCACTGATTGCAGCAGCATATTTGCCCTTTTTAATACCTGTAACAATTTCTGCATCTTCTTTTGCATTTACGAATACACCAGTTGCACCTAAGTCAATAATTGCCTGTGCAACATCTGTTGCGCCTTCTGCATTCCATGTACAAGTATTTGTAAGACCATCCTCATTAAGAGTTACATCATAACCAGCACCCTTGAAGAATGAGTAATTATACCAAGCATCAGATACAATCATTGCAATCTGCTTATCAGCCTTCTTTGCTGCTTCAATCATAGAATCCAAGGACTGAACATCATCCTCTGTAAATACAGAAGAATCATAGTACATAAAGTAACCATTATCTGCTGTCATTGGGTAAGCATATACCTTACCATTTAATGTTGCAGCTTCTACACTACCTGCAAGATTTGCATTCTTAACATCATATGTATAGGTAGTAACTACTTCCTGAAGTGCGTTTGCTTTTACCAGCTCGTTAATCTGGTCATCTGCAAATGCGAATACGTCTGGAGCTGCTTCTACGTCAGTTAAGATAGAATCTTTTGCATCTGCCTCAGACATAGCACCTAAGGTAATGTTGAAATCTACATCTCCATACTGTGCCTTAAATGCATCCAGAAGACCTGTAGTAAATTCCTGATCTTCTTCTGAAGCCCATACACTCAGCTCAACAGTTCCTTCTGTTGCTTTAATGAGGTTTGCTACTGCATCCTCACTAGCAGTCTCTGAACTTGCTTCAGAGCTTGCACTATTGCTAGTTGCTGCCTCTTTGTCTGCTCCGCCACAGCCTACCAGACATCCAGATACCATGGTAGCTGCCATAAGCATCGCTAATACCTTTTTTCTCATAAGTTTCATCCTCCTAAAAATTTGTTATAATTTGTTTTTTGTAAACACACCTGACACACCCAAATGCGCAACCGGTTGTTCCATGTACACATAAT
>CAZEFX010000065.1:0-16254 GCA_964511525.1 uncultured Jutongia sp. | reverse complement strand
CGCCAAGCGGTAAGGCACAGGACTTTGACTCCTGCAGTCGCTGGTTCGAATCCAGTTGGCCCAGTTAAGAGAGGCAACGCAGATGCGTTGCCTTTTAAATTGCGTAAACATGGGAGAAGTGCAAGTGATAGGATATTGACAAAATCCTATCACTGACATATAATGATGATAGAATAAAACTAAAAATCTATCATATAATATTTTTACAGGAGGTTAAATCTATTGAACGTTACTAAATCCGATGTTGAACAGTACTTGTCTGATGTAGTTACATCTGTTAATTCAGGAAGATACCAGATATCACCACGACAGAAAAACCAGGACATATACATGGATTATGTGTTTACGGAAGAAGATGCAAAGAAAGTAATACTTTCACTGACCGTATATGATTTTTCAGATGCAGTGCAAAATGATCATCCACAGCACCCGGAGGAGATACTATACATATTTGGCAAAGACATTAACTTAATACCAAGATATGGTGATTCAGAGGAAAAGGTTTCGTTATATATTAAGTTTAACAAATTGACTAATCAGTATGTGATTGTTATTTCGTTTCATAAACAGGAATATCCATTAACTTATAAATTCAAGTAATTTAAACATATGTAGAATAAAGGAGGACACAAAAATGGCAAAGGGGAGAACACAATTCTGTATAGAATGTAGAGAAGAAACAATGTATCGAATACAACCTGTTTCTTGTCGAAAATGTATTAGGGATAAGGAGTATGAATTTATAATCTCAGAGGCTATTTGTGAAAAGTGTGGAGAGTCTGTTAATATTCCGAGACTCATGGACAGTAATGCACAGGAGGTGGATAGACAGTATAGATTACAGGAAGGCATTGTTAGTATTGATGATATTCGTGATTTGATGGAAATATATAAAATTGGCAAAGCACCATTATCTTTAGCATTAGGCTTTGGGGAAATTACAATTACTAGATATCTTTCAGGACAGGTTCCGTCAAAGGAATATTCTGATATTATTAGAAAAGCCTTGGAATCACCCATGTTTATGATAGAGAAATTAAATGAGAATTTAGATAAGATAGGTGAAACGGCGTATAAAAAAGCAATGAATGCAGCAAAGGAAGTTGCACCGTTATTTGAATTGTCTGAAAAAATGTTGTTGGCTATATCTTACATTTTTAGAAAAGCAGAAGAAGTTACACCACTAGCATTACAGAAGATGCTTTATTTTATTCAGGGCATATATATGGTTTTGTTTGGTGTAGAATTATTTAGTGAAGAGTGTGAAGCCTGGGCACACGGACCTGTATTTAAGGATGTATATGAAGTATTCAAAAGTTTTAAATATAATCCGATTGATGATACACGGTTTTCAATGTTTCAAAACAGATTTAATGAATTATCAGATGATGAAAAGAAGGTTATCGATTTAGTGGTAGAATCCTTTGGTATGTATAGTGGAAAGATATTGGAGCAGATTACTCATGGTGAATCTCCTTGGATGGATGCTAGAAAAAATTGTTTGCCGGGAGAACCATCTAATGAAGTGCTATCAAAAGAAGCAATTAAAGAGTATTTTTTAGAAGTTGCTAGAAATCATGAAATAGACAGTGTTGATGGTATAAAAAAATACATCAGTAGTAAACTGCAAATGGTATAAGTTGTGTAAGAGGAATCTTCATTAGGAAAGTTAATGCATGATTTTAAGTGTATCAACCCAGATGAAATGTATTATAAGGAATTAGCAAATAGAGTAAGATATTTTAAAGAAGAGAAAGAGGGGGTTGCGGCTATGTGCAAAGCAATGGAAGAAATGATATTGGAAGAGAAGCAGGAATTGGCTCTCAAGTTGATAAAAAGAGGAAAAATGACGAATGAGGAAATTGCAGAGGACACAGGACTCTCGTTGGAAACTATTGAAGAAATGTCCAAGGGACTTGTAATGGTATAGTTTTTGCAAGGGAAAACCGTTAATGTTATATATGAGTGAATTGTGGCTAGTTGATGAAAGTATATTTTATAATGGGGCTGTCGCTTTAACGATTAATAAATCGTGAAGCGGCAGCTTCTTTTTCTTTGTTTTTCTTGATTTTCAATGTGATTTTTAATAATATTAAAAATTTGAGCGCACTTTAATAAGCCCTCCATCGATTTTTGAATTTTTATTTTGAACTTATAAAATCTATGCAGTTTTTATCGGAAAAAAAAGCGTCCCTGTTCGTCCATTTTGAATTTTGTTATGTAGTTTGTTTATATTTCGGGCCATTGCCAGCAACGTACTCTCTGCAAGGACATTTGCATTGGGTACACCTCACATTAGTTGTATTTAATTGTAATATTTATATAGCTGCGGAATAATAAATTTTAGGAAAGGTAGACAAAATGTGTCTAGGTTGCTTGGTAAAATATAAAAGCTAAGGCACTACCATAAATGGAAGGAGGAAAACGCTATAACAGCACTATCTAAAATGGTTCAATGGGTATGCAGAAAATGTGGTGACAGAACAATGGCAATAAAAAAGCCGGGTGCATTATGTGAAGGTAAATGTAAGAAATGTTTGTATTTCGAGTAAGTTTTTGAAAATTATTTAGATAAGCTACAAGTAAGCTATCTCTAAAGTAATTTATGTGTTTAAATGCAGTGAAAACAAAGGAGGATAAAAATGTATTGTCGGTATTGTGGAAAAAAACTGGATGATGAGACGATTTTTTGTGGGAAATGTGGAAAACGGGTGAGTATGGAGGGAGAAGACTTTTTAGAACAACCAAATAGTGTAGTTGTGAAAAAAAATAATTCTAACGGAATAATAATTGGTGCAGTGATTATTCTTATATGCATTGCGGTATATTTTGTGAACTACGCCTGTGGTATTCCGTTTATGCAAGATGCAGGAACCTATATAGGAAAGAAAGCAAGCACTATTTCTATGTATCGTTATATGAAAGAGAGTGAAGGGATAGATGGATGGGAAATGCAGAATATCTGTCTTATGGATCTTAATACAGACGGTGTCGTTGATGCAGTCACTTCGACGGGCAATGGTTTGTATAAAATTGAAGGGGTATCAAAAGGGATGTCTTTTGCAGAGGCGAAACGAACTTTAAAAGAATCCTATAGCTATACGGACTTTGATTACAATGTGTATAGCCATTATATAGATGGTGAATTAGGTAAAGTTACCGTTGGGTATTCGGAAGAAAAACATAGATATATTCTTTTAACTTGTGTAGGTAATGATGTGAGGGAGATATATTGCGTTGATGGATATGTATATGATTTGTTTATGATGAGATAGATTGGGCAACTTAGTTTTACGGAATATATAAAATTAAAATCATTCACCAATAAATGGCAAGTGACAGATTTTGTCTATTCTTGTTGTAATAATGCACGCAAAAATGGAAGAGGATGTCGAATAAAAGGTCTTGAAGAAAAATAAGATTGTTATTTATACTGGGGAGTTTTATATGTAAAAATCAGCCCAGGGTGTGCTGATGGGTTGGAAAAGCAGGAATTGGCTCTCAAGTTGAAAAAAAGGGGGAAAATGACAAATGAGGAGATTGTAGAGGACACAGGACTTTCGTTGGAAACTATTGAAAAAATGTTTAAGGGACTTGTATCGGTATAAGCTTTTATACTTTTTTTAGAAAAGAATGGAGTTTTGAATTGTCTTGAGTTATAATACCATACAGATTAGGGAGGTTTAATACTTCGGATCTTTTCAAAAGATATTATTAAAAGTACAGAAAGAAGGCGTAAAGGATATGAATCCCATATATAGTGTTGTTGTATTAATCTGTGTACTAAGTATGGTCACTATGTCATTACTTGTAAGATGCAATACCATTTTGTCTCATGAAAATAAGAAGTGGTTTGTGATTACTTTTTTAGGGATTGCATTTGCAATGACCATTGAATTTTCAAGAGCGATACTTGATGTTAATCCCATATCCGATGAATTATATAAGACTCTTGTGTTGATGGAATTTTGTGTAACTCCTCTTTTGCCAATTCCTCTTTCTAAGGCATGTGGAGTAAAGAAAAAAGTCTTTCCAGTGGCAGTGATATTACTTGTACATTGTGTGCTGGAAATGGCTTTAGTTAATAGTGGGGTTGTTTTTAAGGTGGATAGTAATGGAATTTATAGCAGAGGAGACTGGTATATCCTATATGTTGTATCCTATGTGATTTCCTTGTTATATTTAATGAAGTCGCTTATTGATATTTCCCAGAGATTTCGTAATCGTAATCTTATAATTTTAGTGGCATCGCTAGTGGTTATATTTGCAGGAATCATTCCTTCCCTTGTTGAAAGAGAAGTAAAAACAGCTTTTATTGGAATGACATTTATGGCAATTATTCTATATTGTTATTATGACGATTTAACCCGTCAGGAGCTTGCAGATAGTCTTGCAGAAAAGAATGAACGCATTGATTTAATGCAGAAGGGAATGATTGTAGGAATTGCAAATCTTATAGAAAGTCGTGATAGTAGTACAGGAACTCATGTGAAAAATACATCAAAATATGTAGGAATGCTGTCATATGCAGCAAAAGAAGCAGGAATATATCCCGAAACCATAGATGATGATTTTATAGCACAGGTTTTAAATGCTGCACCTCTTCATGATATTGGCAAGATAGCAGTTCCAGATCAGATTCTTTTAAAGCCCGGTAAATTAACAGACGAAGAATTTGATATTATGAAAATCCATACTTTAGAAGGTGGTAAAATGATATATCAGGTAGTAGAAGATACGGCAGATGAGAAGTTTTTGAAGATTGCTTATGATGTCGCAACCTATCATCATGAAAAGTGGAATGGAAAAGGGTATCCATTAGGTCTGGAGGGAGAAGAGATTCCAATCAGTGCAAGAATTATGGCTATTGCAGACGTGTATGATGCATTAACCATGGAACGTGTATATAAGAAGGCCTTTTCTGTAGAAAAAGCGTTAGGGATTATTGAAGAGGAGGCTGGTACCCATTTTGATCCGGTATTGGCTTCCTTGTTTGTAGAAAAAATGAGAAAACATATAGGGGAAGGGATTTAATCGAAAAAAGAGAAATGTTTATGTGTAAAGTAAAGGAATAATATAAATATTATTATGCAGAGATTAGGAAAATCGTTGCTGCTGGAAGATTTAAATGAATTAAAAAGGGTACTTGAAAACGCAAGCACCCTAGTATATAATCTGCTTAGAAAGGTTATCGGATGCAAAATCCGATTGCCCTCAGTAAAATGTATGTAAGAATAGCATCCTCACTTTAGGCTGATATGATACCTCCAAAGTAACAGATTTTATATTTAATCTGTCTACTTTAGAGGTATCATATCATTAGGCGGTAGGGATGCTATTTCTTTTTATGATTATCTATTCTATACATACTTTGATTCATACGTTCATACGCATCATCCTCTCTATATGTACTAGAGGGCAACCATAAAATAGCCAAAGGCTAAAGAATTTTCGACTCTTGGAAAATCACATCCAACTCTCTGTTCGATTAGCTACTTGTTTTTTTACATCGAATACACTAAAATAGAACATAAGTTCTAAAAGAGAGTTGAGGTAGGAAAAACATGGAACAGCTTAGTTTATTTGATAACAGAGAGAGCACAGCACCATTGGCTAGCCGTTTGCGTCCGGAAAATCTGGAGGAATATGTAGGACAGCAGCATTTGATTGGGCATGGGAAGATATTAAGACAGCTGATTGAGAAGGACCAGATAACATCTATGATTTTCTGGGGACCGCCGGGAGTGGGGAAGACCACTCTTGCCAGAATTATTGCTCAGCAGACAAAGGCTAAATTTGTAGAATTCAGTGCGGTGACCAGTGGAATTAAAGAGGTTAAGGAAGTGATGCATCAGGCTGAAGCCAATCGGAAAATGGGAATCCGTACCTTGTTATTTGCAGACGAGATACACCGATTTAATAAAGCTCAGCAGGATGCATTTTTGCCCTTTGTGGAAAAGGGAAGCATTATTTTAGTTGGTGCCACTACGGAGAATCCCTCCTTTGAAATCAACTCCGCGTTATTGTCAAGGTGTAAGGTTTTTATCCTAAAGGCATTAGAGGAAGAGGATTTAAAAAAGTTGTTGCTCCATGCGCTAGAAAGTCCGAAAGGATTAGGGAATATGGAGATTGCTATAGAGGATTCCCATTTAATGGCAATTGCCAGATTCGCCAATGGTGATGCAAGGACGGCACTTAACACATTGGAAATGGCAGTATTCAATGGACAGATGAATGAGGATGCAGTGCTTTGTGTTAATGAAGAAGTGTTATCAGAATGTATCAATAAACGTTCTTTGTTGTATGACAAAAATGGAGAAGAGCATTATAATCTCATTTCGGCTCTGCATAAATCCATGCGTAACAGCGATCCGGATGCGGCAATTTATTGGATGTATCGGATGCTGGATGGTGGGGAAAATCCTTTGTACATTGCGAGACGTTTGGTACGCTTTGCTAGCGAGGATATCGGTATGGCAGATTCCAATGCGTTGCAGGTGGCGGTAGCAGTCTATCAGGCATGTCACTTTTTGGGGATGCCGGAATGTGATGTACATTTAGCCCATGGGGTGGTGTATTTATCTATGGCACCAAAGTCCAATGCATTATACAACGGCTGTCTAAAGGTGAAGGAGGATATTAAGGAAATGCCGGCAGAGCCGGTTCCATTGCAGATACGTAATGCGCCTACAAAGCTGATGGAGGAATTGGATTATGGCAAAGGTTATATTTATGCCCATAATACAGAAGAGAAGCTGTCTGCAATGCAGTGCTTGCCGGAGGCTTTGAAAGACAAGCGGTATTATGAACCCACCAATGAGGGGAAAGAGGCAAAGATAAAAGAGCGGTTAGAAGAAATATTAAAGTGGAAAGAACAGTTTAGAAACTAGTTTTTCTTTATTTATCTATTGCCCGGCTATTAGTAAATGATTGTAAATGTATAAGGAATCGGATAAAATAGGTATGCGGTTATCTTTTATTATTGGTAAAATGGTAATTATTATAAATTGAAGGGGAAGGCGGTTCCGATTGAAAAAATATAGTTCATGGAGAAAAATAATAGCATTTCTGTTGGTAGTTTCAATCTGTCTGCCATGGGAATGTGGACAATTATCATTTCTGTCAGATAGGATTATCCATGCATTTGCTAAGGAAAAATCCATCACTATGACAGAATATTATAATAATGGAAATTATGGTATTAAGGTTCAGTCGGATACATATGTAAGCATAAGTAGTCCAGAGGATTTTCTGTTGTTTCGTCAATGTATCAAGGATGGGCAAACTTCATGGTTCACTGCTGAATCAGGAACCATAGGAGTGCGTTTTTGCCAGACAGAGGATATTAATTTTGCGGATTTTCAGGCGGAATACTCCGAAGAACTGAAAAGAATGGTATTGACAAAGCCGGATGGTGAGGGAATAGGAAGTGTTGATGTAGCAGGAAAATGCTATGCTGCCAGTGCTACAAATACTGCCATTGCACCGGAGGAATTAGGTCTTTCAGGCGGGGTGATTCGTACAGGTGGTGAAGCAAAGGAAGAGGAGGCTTATTGGGAAGGAAATTTCTTTGGAAACTATGATGGACAGGGTCATAGCTTGTCCGGATTATTTTTATTAACAGAGTATGAAGATGTTTCAGATGAAGATGGTGATATACTTCATGAAGCATATTGTAATACAAACGGAATATTTGGAAGGGTGATTTATGGGTGTGTCTATAACCTTACTTTAAAAAATATCTGTGCAATAGAAGCACAGAGTGGGGTTCTTGCTTATATGAATAGGGGGATTGTTAAAAACATCCAGATGGAAAATATAACGGTATGGTCCAGATACACTGGTAGTGGTCTGCTGAATTATAATAATACAGACGGGGAAATTTATGGAATAAATATCGAGAAGAGCAAAGTATATTTAGAAGCAGGTATGCAGGGGTTCTTTGGTGGTATTGTGGAAACTCAGCGTGGAATGCTTTCTAATTGCCATAGCAAAGAATCTGTGATGCAGGATGTACTTTCTGGGAAGGAAGCTAATGGTACCTATCGTGCTGCAGGTTGGATTGTAGGCTCTAATTATAGTAAGATGTACCAGTGTAGTAATTCTTCTGACATTAAGGCAAAATATGATGGGCGGTTTGGTGGGATTGCTTACCAGCTTTCAGGAGATTTTCTTTCTGACTGCAGTAATACAGGTGATATTATAGGCTGTACTACCAATCAATCCATTCACTTAGGAGGAATTGCTTCAGAATTTGGAGAAGGAAGGCTTTACCAATGTTATAATCAGGGAGATATTCTGGCAGGAGAGAATTATATTTCTGGAAAGAGTACAGAGCCTGTTAGTCTAGGGGGAGGAGCTTGCTGGTTAGGAGGCATTGTAGCAAATATGCTATTATCCGGCAATGACAGTGTTACTAAAATAGACGGCTGCTTTAATGAAGGGAAGGTGATTGCTTCTGTCGCTACAGAGCGTACAAAGGCAGGTGGAATCGTAGGATATATTGATAATATAGAAGATGGGACGATTCGTAATTGTGCAAATTATGGATTAATAGATTTGGTTGTTCGTTATCAGGATGAGGAGGCTGCCTGTGGCGGTTTAATCGGAGGAATGTCCCGAGTTGAAGAAATTGTATTATTAAATTCATATAATCTGGGAGAGATAGGAACTTCTAACTGCTATAATTTGCGTACGCATAATGACGTTAATCCCTTTAGTTCTGAAAGTAATAATATCGGTGGTTTGGTGGGGCTGATTCAGGAAGAAGAAGGTGGTCAACAGAATCTGGAAAATTGTTTTAATGCAGGCTCCGTATATTCCTCTGGCGGAAAGCTGGTGGGAACAGCAGAGAGTGGCAGCATAACAGCATGTTATTATTTACCGGGAGATGACCTGCCGGTGATAAAAGAGAATTTAGCCTGTGCAGCTACGGACTGTGAGGAAATCACAAGTGCCTTAAAAAGTATATTGAATAATTGGGTAACAGAAAAAAACGAAGAAAAGAAGACTTATTATAGCTTTAAAACAGGAGATAAAGGGTATCCTGTATTTGATGATACAGCTATACCGGAATTGAATAGTGCTTATAAGCTGGAAGAGCCGGATATAAAAGTTTATCCCTTAGTAGAGGAAACGCCGGAAGTAACAGTACCGACGGTAAGTTTTGTTCCAACGGTTACAGGAAATCCAGAGGAAACACCATATTATCCTCCTACTATGTCAGCGATTGTAGCAGAAACACCATCTGCTATTCCTACGATATCGGCAATTGTAACGAAAGCACCACATTTGCTTCCTACTATGTCAGCAGTTATAGTGGCATCATCTGAACCGGAAATATCTGCACTGCCAGCTGAGTCTCCAGGGATAGAAGGAAATGAAACGGAATTACCCTCCCAGAGAAAAGAGCTATCAAAACAAAAATGTAAATTAAAATTAGTAAAGAATTTTCGGGTAAAAATAAAGTGGACAAAGGATGTCTATGCAGAAGGGTATATTATATATCGTTCAGGAAAGAAGAAAACAGGATTTAAAGAAATTGCTACAGCTTCTAAAAATAAGAAAAGCTATGTAGATGCCAAGACAAAGAAAGGAAGGAAATACTATTATAAAGTATCGTCCTATATAACAATTAACGGACAGAGAGTAGAAGAGTTCAGTACAGTCAAAAAGAAAAAAATACCCTGGTATCGGGCACCTATAATTCAGTTAAAAAAGGGAGTATCCCCACAGGGGCAAAAGTATGTACAGATTATACTAAAGAAATATAAGGCGACTAATTTGGAAATCTATTTAAAGCAAAAAGGAAAAAAATTCAAAAGGCTAAAACTGAATTCTTCAAAAATAAAGGCATATGGTGGTAAGCCGAAGCTATCCTATTCATGGAAAAAGGTGAACATATATTTTAAAGTACGAACCTATCAGATGAAAAAGGGTAAAAAGCGGTATAGCGGGTATTCCAAGCAAAAGAAAATAAGATTATAAACCATAGTGGTAATGGAATGATACAAAATTGCGCTAGCACAATAGCGAAAATAATTTATGAGAGGGGGAAGACACATGGCAGAATCCGGTTCTCTTGTCCATTGCCTTCCGAAGAAAACCTCTCTTAAACAGGGAGAGTATATTATTGAAGAAGTGCTGGGACAAGGTGGTTTTGGTATAACCTATCTGGGGATTGATACCAGTTTGCTTTGTCCGGTAGCTATCAAGGAATATTTTCCTTCTGGGATAGCAGGAAGAGATGTAACTGAAAAAGAAGATTATAACCTCCATATTTATGGAAAGGATGCCAAAGAGGAATACGAAAAGGGAATGCAGGCATTTATATCGGAAGCAAGATTATTAGCACGATTCAAAGAAATTCAGGGAATCGTTAAGGTACATAATTTCTTTCGGGAAAATTCCACAGCATATATTGTAATGGAATATGTAGATGGACAGAGTGTCAAGCAGCATATCCGCCGAATGGGGAAGATTCCCCCATCGGAGGTTTTGGCAATGATGGGACAGGCAATGCAGGTATTGGAGTCAGTGCACCAGCATCGGTTTGTCCATAGAGATGTCAGTGTGGATAACTTTATGATTAGCAAAGAAGGGCGGCTGATTCTAATTGATTTTGGTGCTGCAAGATATACCAATGCCTTAGATGAGAAGACCAGAACGATGATGTGTAAACAGGGATTTTCCGCTATTGAGCAATATAGCACTGCCGGAAAGCAGGGACCATGGACAGATGTTTATGGGATGTGCGCTACTATGTATTACATGCTGACAGGAATTCTTCCACAAAATTCTACTGACAGAGTGCTTCGGGATGAAGTGGTTTCTTTGGTGGATATGACGGAAATTGATTTAAGCCAGAGCCAAAAAGAAGCTATTATGAAAGGGATGGAGGTAGACCGTATCCACAGATATCAAAGCATGAAGGAGCTGTATCAGGGGATATATGGGGAAGCATGGACACAACAAAAAGGAATTATATTAGAAGGTGATACAGAACAGACAGGCTTGGAGAGGAAGAAAGAGGAGCCGGTCATTATTCCAAAAGACCATGAGGGGATGGAAAATCTTAAATCCTCAAAGACCACAAGGGGACATGGAGGAATGACATTTACATGGAAGCTGGTTACCAATGGAACGCTTTTATCGAAAACGGCATTAGGAAGAGAACTAAAAAAGATGTCCAAGAAAAGGGATAGTGCCAAAAGAAAAAAGCAGGGAATGTTATTTTTATTGGTGCTTACTGTTCTCTTAATTATAGGCAGCAGTGTTTCATATTGGTATACCTATAGTAAAGACAGAGGAGCTTTCATAGAGGATAGAAAACAAAAGGAAAAGGTTATGGTTACAGAGAAGCCTTCTGAAATGACAGAAGCTACAATGACTCCGAAGCCTTCTGTGACTCCTGCAAAAGAGACGATAGAAAAAACCAAGGTTCCGGCAATGTTGGGAGAAACCAAAAAGGCAGCAATAAAGGCAGCAAAAAAAGCTGGTTTGACATATCAATTGAAATATAAGGAAACGAATCAGATGCTTCCGGGATATGTAATGAAGCAAAGTCTTTCAGCAGAGCGGGAAGTGAAAAAGGGAAAGAAAATAATTCTGACCATTAGCAAACAGAAAAAAGTGACTGCAACTCCAATTCCGCCGACACAGGCTCCATCCTCCACGTCGAATCATGTGAGGAAAGAAAAGTCTACAGGAATGGCAGGAGACATTGACAGTGCTTTGCAATAACCACCATAAAGATAATGGCTGAGGGAGTTCTGAGGTCAAAGAACAAGGTGCATAGGAGGGAACCATGCAGGGAGAAATCAATATAGGTGATACTCATATGATTCACCGGAAGCTAAAAAGATTAAATGAAGAAACTCTTTTTTCTGATTTTGGCAGCTTTATGATAGAAAAATATCTGACAGAAACAGAGAAAAAAAGTGATTCAAAAAAGGCCTTTCATCAAAAGGAAAGAGAAGATGTTCAGAGTAAATTAAGGGAAGAAGCCTATGGATTTTTATACAATAAAATTAAAAATAAAGGCGTGGCAGCTCGAGTTACCATTAAAAACTGGTTCCAAAAGGGAATGAAGAATAAACCTAAGAGAATTCAGATATGCAGGCTGGCATTGGCATTACAGCTCTCAAAAGAAGAGCTGGAAGAGTATTTTACCCGAGGGATACATGAACCGGGACTTCAGATTAATGACTATCGGGAAGCCTTACTTTTATATTGCCTAGAACATAAACTATCCATTCCGGATTGGCAGGATATGCTTCTGGTTTTTGAAAGTCAGGTAAACAAAAAAACGGTTATTGCACAAAAAACACATACGTTGCTTCTATGGAAAATGTATCATGCCAATAAGGATAAATCCCGGGAAGAATTTTTACTTTGGATGTGTGAAAGTGCAGAGTTTTTTAAGGGATACAGCAATGTAACATTAAAATGCTTTAAACAATATAAAAGTGAAGTGCTATCCTATATCAGAAAGGATGCAAAAGAGCGGCTACTGACGTTGTTAGAAGAAACAGATTTTTGGGAGGGAAAAAATCGGGAAGATATTTTGGAGGAGCAGTTAGAGGAGGAAGTGACCAGATATCTAAAAAATGCAAAACGTAGGAAAAAGACTTTTTCTCTAACACCAGAGATGGTTGAAATGATACGGGAATTAAACTGGACTGCATTTTCCTCCAAAGAAAAGAATAGAGATTTATTAGCAGAGTTATATGCTTCGGCTATAGAGTTTTCAGAGGAAAAGAGGTTCAAGGGAAGGAAAATCATTTATCGTTCCAGAGAAGATTTTTTATTACCAAATAATATTTATTTTATAACAGAAAAGTATTTATCACAGCTAATGGGAATTGCCCAGCAGAAGGAAAAAGAAATTCGTTTATCTCAGGTGATTGGAAGCTTGCATGGAAAAAAAGGGGAGGAGAAGTGTCCTCAGGAATTATTGGAAATTTTAACGGAGGTGGGGTGTGAACCGGCTGGTGAAACGGTAGCAGAGGTATCTAAGGAATTGAAAAAAATACTAGTACATCAAGAGCAGCGCTGCCAGCTAGTCCAGAGGGATGATTTACTTCCTTTGGTTCATTACGTAGCTCAGCGAAGGTATTATCAAAGGATTGAAGGAGATATAGAAAAATATCGGCAGGATGAGGCTAAGAGCTTTTTTGAGAGCCTTGCCAATGCTGTTTTGACGGAATGTCAGATGGCACCTCTTTCAGAGGAATATCAGTTGGATTATCTGCTGCTAGCATGCTATGGAAAAAATGACATGTATTCCATGTCGGATTTGATTGAGGAATCAGGAGAAATAAAATAGAAGAGAACAAAGCCATTGTGTTTCATGGATAGGAGACGCAATGGCTTTTTGTTTGTCTGTTTTTATATTATTTACAATAGGTGGACAGAATGTGTCTAGGGCGTATCGTAGAATATAGGAGGCGAAAAGTCAAAAAAGTATACAGGGAGGATGAAAATGCATTGTGTGAAATGTGGAAATGAAGTTCCAAAGGATGCTAAATTTTGTACCCGTTGTGGAAATATTATAAAAAGCTCTACAGAGGATACCCATTTAGTAAGAAAGGAAACAGAGACGTTATTAACGAGGAATGAGGAAAAGGAAATAAATATTAATACAGGACCGGAATATGAGAAAAAGTCATATTGGAATGTGCTGGCGGTTGCAATTCCTGTCCTTGTTATTATTATTGCAATCTGGGATGCTTGTAGACAGGAAACTACTTCCAGTATGGAGGATAGTTTATTAATGGAGACCCTGGCCCCTGTCCAAACCTTATCACCGGAAGAAGAGAAGTATAATGCAGCAATGAATCAGATGGGGATAGGAGAATATGAGAGTGCTTATGAAAGCTTTTTGGAACTAGGGAACTATATGGATGCGGCAGAAAAGGCGGAAGAAGCATATTACCAGATAGGAATTGAACTATATAATGCGGGAAAATATAAAAAGGCCAAAGAGATATTTCAAGATATTCGAGGGTACAAGGGAGCAAAAGAAAAAATAAAGTCTTGTAATTACAATATTGGCATAGAACATTATGATAGTGGGAGATATAAAAAGGCAAAGAAAATATTTTGTACATTGGGAAACTATATGGATTCCAAAGAGTATTTAAAGGAGTGCAAAACACAGCTTTTTATGCAGACAGAGGTCGAGATCTATGAATGGACAAAAACATATGATTCTGCATGGGATTATTATGCTTATGGAGATGGAGTGGAGTATACCGTTTCTTGGTATACCCCTGAATATGTAGACGGATATGAGGTTTATGTTGGTCAGAGTGAATGGGAAGGGGAGTGGTATGAAGAAACCTTTACAACAACGGATACTTCTACCAGTGTTCAATTCTCTTCTATGTATCAATTAAAAGCTTGTGTTCGGCCGTATAAGTATATAGATGGGGAAATTGTATATGGGCAATGGAGTAATACTCAATATGTTACGTTTTCATGGTAAAAACAAAGATAAAAGAAAAGAGGGATAATATGAGCATTGGTGATAAAATTTTAAATACGTTAACAGGGTCCAATATTAAAACACAACAGGTTAGTGCAAAGCAACTGGCAGCCATTATAAATGAAACATTTATTAAACAGACCAGTACTCGGGAGCAACGGGATGAGATTGAAAAGACAGTAAAAGGAAGTATGATGTTTATCAAGGAGTTGGATTCTCTTGATGGAAAGTATCATTTGTGGGTCAGCTATTTTGAGAGAGGCTTAGCACATCATAGATGTGTATGGGTGAAAAATTATATTACAGAGGAAGTGTTTGAGTGGAACGGCTTTGCCTTGAGCGAACTGTGTAATGAGGTGGCTCCCTATTTGGTGAATGCATCCTTGAATGAAACGAAGAATATGGAAATTATAGAAGAAGAGGAGTTCCTTTCCGTAGCCTCTCAAGAGCGGGGGTATGAAAAGGAAACAGTAGACCCATTACAGGAAGATAGAAAGTTTTGTATGTACTGTGGCATTGCAAATGAAATGGAAAATATATTTTGTAAAAACTGTGGAAAAAAGATGGAAAATATATCACAAGAAGCCCCTTTCATTTCTAAGGAACAGGAAGCCCCTTCTATTTCTAAAGAACAGGAAACCCCTTCCATTTCTAAAGAAATAGAAGAGACAACTAAAATGTCAGAAAAATGGGAATACGCTATTAGGGAATGTATTCAAAGGCTGGAAGAAAAGCCAAATTGGGTATTGAAGGACTTGGCTGAGTTATTTGAGGAAATCAATCAAAAAACAGGGTTAGAATGGCCAAAGGAAACATCTACAGATTCTGTAAAGGCTGATTTTGAAAATGTACTTAAAGAGAGCATTTTTATGGAAAACAATGAACAGATAATAGCCTGGCTGAAACGTGGATATATGGAATTGGAAGAAGGGGAATGGGAAGAAGCAGATGATTTTTTTGAAAAATGTCTTGGATTAAATGCAGAATGTTCTATTGCATATTGGGGAAAGTTTATGGCACAATGTCAAGTCGTTAATATACAACAATTAATGGAAATGCCCGTTCAAATATCATTGGAGGAAAATAAAAATTATAAAAGAGCGGTTCGTTTTGCGGAAAATAAAATGAAGCAATGGTATCAGGGAATTGTTGAAGCAGGTCTTAGAAAGAAAATATATCGTTGGGCAGTAGTGCTAAAGGCATGGGAAGAAATGAAAGGAGAGCAAACCCAAGCTCAAAAAATATTAAACCGTCTGGAGGGAGATTATTCCAGTGAGGAATTAAATCAAGATGTATATCAGTATAAGGTATACATGGAACAGATAATTCAAGCGGAAAAAAAGAGAGAGCAGGCATGCGAAATACTCTGTACGGAGTGTAAGACTGTGATAAAAGAGGTGGAGGAAATTTGTCCTAATTGCGGTAAAAGGCTAATTTGGGATGCAAAGCTTATGGAAACAGGTAATCATTATTCCGAGTTAGTTAAAGTGATAGCTGCGCTTTTTAATGTGGATGCTGCAACGGCTGTTGGAATTGTTGCCACATTTCCAAGAATGCTCAAAACGAATATGGAAGCAATGGAAGCAAATATAGTTTATTCTAAAATAAAAAATGTAGGTTCTATAATTCATCTTCTTGGAAAAGAACGTAACTAAAAATAAAAAATATATTTCTTATAGAAAAGCCATTTTGTTAAAAATAACAAAGTGGCTTTTTTGCTTTATAGACTAACTATGTCAAGTACTTTTTTGGAAGTTAGTTGTGTG
>CAZEFX010000064.1:0-16357 GCA_964511525.1 uncultured Jutongia sp. | reverse complement strand
CCCACCAGCAAGAAGAGGTGTTCCACAGATTGAAGTTACCTTTGATATTGATGCAAATGGTATTGTAAACGTATCCGCAAAGGATTTAGGAACTGGTAAGGAACAGCATATTACCATTACAGCAGGTTCTAATATGTCCGATGATGATATCGAAAAGGCTGTAAAGGAAGCAGCTGAGTTTGAAGCACAGGATAAGAAGCGTAAAGAAGGTATTGATGCCCGTAATGATGCAGATGCAATGGTATTCCAGACCCAGAAGGCATTGGATGAAGTTGGGGATAAGATTGACGCAGCTGAAAAGGAAAAGGTTCAGGCAGAGCTTGATAGCTTAAAAGCATTGGTTGAGAAGACCAATCCAGAAGAGCTTTCTGATGCAGATGTAGATGAATTAAAGGCTGGAAAAGAGAAGTTGATGGAAGCTGCACAGGCTGTATTTACAAAGATGTATGAGCAGCAGGCACAGGCTGGTGGAGCAGGTCCAGATATGAATATGGGCGGCATGGGTCCAGATATGGGTGCAGGTGCAGGTCCAGCAGATGATGTGGTAGATGGAGATTACCGCGAGGTATAAGAAAATCATATATGTATGATATAGACCATTGATGGTTTGTGGGTTTTCATAAGTCCGCAAATCCATTAATGGTCTGTCTACATATATATAATGAAAAAGATTAACCCATGATTAGATTAAAAATAATTGTGCCTGTATTCATAGGTATGCAGGTGAAAGAAAGGCATGGTTCGTTCTATGGCAGAGAAAAGAGATTATTATGAGGTTCTTGGTGTAGACCGGGGAGCTTCTGATTCTGAATTAAAGTCAGCGTATCGTAAGCTGGCAAAAAAGTATCATCCAGATGTAAATCCAGGGGATGCAGAAGCAGAAAAGATGTTTAAAGAAGCTTCTGAGGCATATGGAGTACTTAGCGATCCAGATAAAAGACGGCAATATGACCAGTTTGGTCATGCAGCCTTTGATGGTGGCGCCGGTGGTGCTGGTGGTTTTGACTTTAATGGCATGGATTTTGGTGACATTTTTGGTGACATTTTTGGTGATTTATTTGGTGGCGGACGTTCTAGATCTGCTTATAATAACGGCCCAATGAAGGGACAGAATGTCCGTACAGCAGTCCGCATTACCTTTGAAGAGGCTTGTTTTGGTACAGAGAAGGAAATAGATATCACTTTAAAGGATGAATGTTCTTCCTGTCATGGTTCTGGTGCAAAGGCAGGCACTTCGCCGGAAACCTGCTCAAAGTGTGGTGGAAAGGGTCAGGTAGTATTTACCCAGCAGTCTTTATTTGGTATGGTTCGGAATGTACAGGCTTGTCCAGATTGTCGTGGTACTGGAAAAATTATTAAGGAACGTTGTCCAGATTGTAGTGGTTCTGGATATGTCAGCAACCGGAAAAAGATTTCCGTAACGATTCCGGCAGGTATCGATAATGGACAGTGTGTCCGTATTCGTGATAAGGGTGAACCAGGTGTAAACGGTGGACCAAGAGGAGATTTGCTGGTAGAGGTAGCAGTAAGCCAAAGTCCAATTTTTGTAAGAGATGGTATGGATATCTATTCTGATGCTCCAATTACCTTTGCTCAGGCTGCTTTAGGAGGAGATGTGCGTATTAAGACAGTAGATGGAGAAGTGGAATATACTGTGAAGCCAGGAACCCAGACTCATACCCGTGTCCGCTTGCGGAATAAGGGTGTACCATCCCTGCGGAATAAACAGGTTCGTGGAGACCATTATGTAACCTTGGTTGTACAGGTACCAACCAAGATGAATTCTCAGCAGAAGGATTTGCTCAAACAGTTTGATGAAGCAATGTATGGTAAGCCAGAGGAAAGAGAAGAAGCTTCTGAAGCTGGCGAAAAGAAAAAAGGAATGTTTGGGAAGAAAAAGAAGAAGTAGTTGTTATTATTTAGATTGTGGGAATAAAGACGCAAAAACAGTCCCTAGTTTTCAAATTTGTGAATGCCTTGCGGCTCGGGATGAGTTATGCAGTGGTGCGTAAGAAGTGTATCTCATGCTTATGCATTCGTACACTTCAAGCACCAGCGAACTCAAACGTCACTTATTTGAAAAACTAGGGACTGTTTTTGCTGTGTATTGACAATTAATGAAAAGATGGAGTTACTTTCTTTTTCTTTCCTGAAAGTAAGGTGTAGTGAGAAGAATTTTATGGCAAAATATATATGCGGCTATAAGATTGATTTGAAATTTCTGTATATATTTGGAAATCTTAGGACATACTATGGTAATGACAGATATTGTGAATATGGAAATAGCTGGATTTTGTTTCAGCTAAGAGTTTCAGAAATGGTAATGGTCAGAAAGGAAATGTATGTCTATGGAAAAGAAAGTATGCAAAAATGGAATGCAGATTAAGGAAGTCCGGGGAAGGGAAATTTTGGATTCCCGGGGAAATCCTACCGTAGAGGCAGAGGTGGTTTTGAAGAATGGAGCAGTAGGTCGTGCCAGTGTTCCTTCCGGAGCCTCTACGGGTGCATATGAAGCAGTGGAGCTTCGGGATGGAGAGAAACGTTATATGGGAATGGGAGTGACCCATGCGGTGAAGTCGGTAAATCAGTTGATTGCTCCTGGATTAATTGGTATGGATGCTCAGGAACAGCGTAAAATCGACCGTTGGATGATGGAAGAGGATTCTACACCAAATAAATCTCATTTAGGCGCCAATGCTATATTAGCAGTATCTTTAGCGGTAGCAAAGGCTGCTGCTGCTGGACAGGGTGTGCCACTGTATCGTTATCTGGGAGGCTGTAATGCCCAGACTATGCCCATTCCTATGATGAATGTATTAAATGGAGGACGGCATGCAGATTCTTCTTTGAATATTCAGGAGTTTATGATTATGCCAGTGGGATTTTCTAGTTTTAGTGAAAGATTAGAAGCTGGTACCACTGTTTTTCATACCTTGAAGAAAATCTTAAAGGAAGATGGATATACTACAGCTGTAGGTGATGAAGGCGGATTTGCGCCTGCCTTTGAAAAGGATGAACAGGCATTAGACTATTTGATTCGTGCCATTGAGACAGCAGGCTATCAGCCAGGAAAGCATTTTAAAATTGCGTTGGATGTGGCGGCAACAGAAATGTATGATGCTGCAGTGAAGGAAGGGAGAGAAGGAGAATATTATTTTTGGAAGTCCAGTGAATATAAAACCCCAGAGCAGATGATTGATTATTTGAAAAACCTATGTGACCGGTATCCTATTTGTTCGATTGAAGATGGCTTAGCGGAAGAAGATTGGAATCATTGGGAACAGTTGACCCGGGCATTGGGGCAGAAGGTTCAGTTAGTGGGGGATGATTTATTTGTAACCAATACCCAGCGGATTCAGAAGGGAATTGAAAGAAATGCTGCGAATGCAGTATTGATTAAGGTAAATCAGATTGGAACTCTGAGTGAAACCATGGATGCCGTAAGAATGACTAAAGAAAATGGTTGGCGAGCAGTGATTTCTCATCGTTCCGGAGAAACAGAGGACACTACCATTGCGGATTTATCTGTTGCCATGCATGCGGGACAGATTAAAACAGGAGCACCAAGCAGAACAGACCGAGTTGCGAAGTACAATCAGTTGCTTCGCATTGAAGAACAGCTGCAGTCTGGAAGATAAATTCAAAGCACGTATAATATCAATTATGGGAAATAGGGTGACGCAGAAAAAAGTCTTTCGTTTTTCGATTCGTGGACGCCTTGCGGCTTGAGATGAACTACGCAGTGGTGCATAAGAGTATAGTTGCCTACTATAGTAGCCAACTATACTCTTATGCACCAGCGAGTTCAAACACCACTCATTCGTAAAACGAAAGACTTTTTTATGCTGTGCACTGGCTGCTCCAGAAGTTGATATTCTGAGAGTAATTGATACTAACAGAAAAGCTGTTTTTTTAGAAACTTCATATTATCGTTGTAAAATCAGCCAATATGTGTCACTCTACTCCTCATAAATGATATTATGAGAAGCTTACCAATCTTCAATATCATCCAGATTGATTGTCTGTTCTGGAGCAGGTGTTGTGTCTTCTTCTGTAGAATCTCCAGTATCTTCCAACAGAGACTGAATCTGTTCTTCTGTCACTTCAGCTGAAGCATCCTGAATAAACTCCTGGGTAGCAGGTGTCTGAAGCCTCTTTTCTTCCTCCAGACGAATCCGCTGTAAAATTTCTTCAATTTGATCGTCACGGTTATCAATGGTATAAGAGTCCATTTGATTGTTACATAAATAATATTTTATCACGTGTCCGCTATATAATGCCAGGGTGCTGGCATTGCAGACGTCAGAATTTCTTTTGTAAGGAAGTTCATCATACATAGTGATTCCGTACTCCAGAGCACCGTCATACTTTTTAGAGATACCTTCCACTCGGTTCATGTAATCCATAGAGCAAACTCCTTTGCTTTTTAATAGTAATATTATAAAACATTTTTTTTTGTACTTCAATATGAAACTTCCAATTGGATAAATTGACTTTTTGTAGAGGTATGTTATAATGATGAACAGATTGTCCAAAATAGGGAGTAGTATGGATAAGTAGAAATAATGTCAGGTGAGTTATAAGCAGGAGATTGATTTATGGGTAAATTAAAACAAGCTGTAAAGAACTTTGCCAAGTATAAAAATTTGTTGTTTGAGCTGGTAAAGAAGAATATTAAGTTGAAATATCGTCGTTCCTATTTAGGAATATTATGGACGTTGATTGAACCTCTGCTGACCATGATTGTATTAACGGTGGTTTTTGGCACGTTTTTCAATCGTGGAACCAAAGAGTTTCCAGTCTATGTATTGACTGGGCGTTTGCTGTTTGCATTTTTTCAGTCGGCTACCAAGGCTGGCTTGAAGTCAGTAAGCGGAAATGCGTCTATGATAAAAAAGGTATATGTACCAAAGTATATCTATGTATTTTCCGCGGTAATATCAAATTTTGTAACCTTTTTGATTTCACTGCTGGTTTTATTAGGAGTAGGCATTGTTTTAGAGGTACAGCCTACTATTTATCTGCTTCAAGCAGTTCTTCCATTGATTATACTGTTTGTAATGGCGTTAGGAACCAGTATGATTCTGGCAACCTTAAGTGTATTTTTCCGTGATGTGGAATATATTTGGGGTGTTGTGACTATGTTGATAATGTATGCATCTGCCATATTCTATCCAGTAGAGAAGATTATCAAAGGAGGTAAGGGCTGGGTATTCAATATTAATCCAGTGTATATGTGTATAGCAAATTTTAGAAATTCTGTATTATATGGTGTTCCTATGGATATGCAGTATTTTATTGCATCTTCTGTCATAGCAGTAGGATTGCTGGCAGTGGGAAGTATTGTATTCTATAAGAATCAAGATAGATTTATTTTATATATTTAAGAAAATGAAGTTGCAGAGAGTATAAAATCAATTCGCTGGAAAGCAGGATGTGAGGTTTTATGAAAGAGAATGTTGCGATTAAAGTAAAGAATGTAGGTATGCGCTTTAATTTAAGCCAGGAGCGGGTGGATAACCTGAAGGAATATGTGATAAAGCTGATAAAGCGCGACTTGCGATATAATGAATTCTGGGCACTGAGAGATGTAAGCTTTGAAGTGAAAAAGGGAGAGCGTCTTGGGGTGCTGGGATTAAATGGTTCTGGAAAGAGTACTCTGTTAAAAATTGTTTCTGGTGTGTTAAAGCCTACCAAAGGAACCATTGAAACCAGAGGAAAGGTAGCTCCTCTGCTGGAGCTTGGAGCAGGATTCAGTAATCAGTATACAGGAAGAGAGAATATTTATTTATATGGTGCAGTTTTGGGATATTCTAAGGAATTTCTGGATGAAAAATTCGATGAAATTGTGGATTTTTCCGGATTAGGGGAATTTATTGATGTACCAATTAAAAATTATTCTTCCGGTATGAAATCCAGACTTGGTTTTTCGATTGCTACAGTTGTAGAACCGGATATTTTAATACTGGATGAAGTGTTGTCAGTAGGAGACAAGAAGTTCCGTCGGAAAAGCGAAAAGAAAATACTGGATATGTTTGATAAAGGCGTTACAGTACTATTTGTTTCCCATTCATTAGAACAGGTGCAAAGACTTTGTGATAAAGCAATTATTCTTGAGGGTGGACATATTGTTGCAAAAGGACCGGTAGAAAAAGTTGCCCGCATATATAAAAATATGACGGAGTAATCAATTGCTGCATAGGGGAGCCAAAGAAGTGGTTGTTAGTATGGAAAGGCATGGTTAATGTATGAAACAAAGAAAAGCGAGATTACAGGGATGGAAAAAGGTATTATGGTTAGGTGTATTTGTTCTTTTGTTTTCTTTGAGTTGTTCTGGTAAGGAAACAAAGGCAGCCTCTACCTATAAAATTAAAATTAATAAGCAGATGTGCTGTGTTACTATTTACAAATTAAATGAAGAAGGAAAATATAAGCCGATAAAGGCTATGGTTTGTTCGCCGGGATGGGCAACAGAAACTGGAACCTTTACCTTAGGTGAGAAAATCCGCTGGCATGTTTTGGATGGTCCATGCTATGGACAGTATTGTACCCGTATTTACGGAAGTGTTTTATTCCATTCCGTATGGTACAATAATAACTATGATCCAGGTTCTTTGTCGGTATATTCCTATAATAAATTAGGAACCATTGCATCCCATGGATGCGTTCGCTTAACGGTAGAGGATGCGAAATGGATTTATGATAATGTTCCTTCTGGAACGCCAGTTACCATTTATAACTCCTCAGATCCCGGTCCATTAGGAAAGCCAGAGGCCATTAAGCTGCCATATTCTACTCCTTGGGACCCCACCGATATTTGGTATAAGGCAAATCCTTGGAATAACAAGAAACCAAGTATTACTGGTGCGAAAAATCAGACAGTAGATTTTAATTCAGACTTTAATGTATTAAAGGGAGTAAAAGCAAAGAATACCACAGGCTTTGATGCAACAAAACGCATTAAAACACAGATTACATATAATGGCAGCACGGTAAAGAAGGTTGATACCAGAATGCCGGGGGTATATAAGGTAACCTATAGGGTGAAGGATGAGATTGGCAGAAAAGCACAAAAGACTGTGAAAATTAAAGTAACAGCTCAAAAAAATACTCCAAAAATCTCTGGTGTTGCAGACTTATATGTAAATGCTGCTAAGTACAAGACAAGAAAGTTTGCTTTGAAAAATGTTTCCATTACTCAGGATGGAAAGAAACTGAAAAATAAATACATAAAAGTGAAATTTAAAAAATTAAAAAAGAATGTATTCCGCATTACCTATCTGGCGCAAAATGCCAGTGAACAGGCAAAGGTAGTTGCAAAGCTGTATATTGATAAAAAGGCACCGGTATTTACCGGGGTAGAAGAGGGAGCAGGATATACTGTGCCTGCAAGCCAGCCGGTAGATAAAGAGTATGCTCTTAGTCTGATTCAGGTGTCAGATAATTTAACAGAGCTGACCATAGAGGATGTGAAGGTTACCATTACTTATGATGAAGTGGCAGCAAGATACCAGATTGTTTATTCTGTAACGGATCAGGCAGGAAATACTACCAGCTGTACCATTTATATTACAGTAGAAGCTCCTGTTGTACCGACACCAGAGCCTGTAACACCACCTGCATCTGGCAGTGCAGTTACAGCATAAAAGGAAATTCATAAATTTTTAAGAAAAAATGTAGTAAATTGTTACTGCATTCTGACGAATAAAGTGATATAATGTCCAATGTTTGGGATGTTATATCACTTTTCGTTTTTTGAGAAGTTTGTCCCAAGGAATGATAGAACAGAATTTATGGGGATAGTAGCAGTAGTAGGAGTTTTGAAAAGGAAGGTTATAGATGAAAGAAAAATTACCAATAGTAAAGAAATTTTTTGCTTTGTATGTTTTTTTGCCAATTATCTTAGACTTGATTATTGAATCTTTGAGCCGGAAATCACTGATTGCAGGGATGGCATATATGTTCCATGAGCCGGCATTATTTTGTTTTAATGTATTAATTATTATGTTAACCATATCCATTGCCAAGTTCTTCCAGAGAGAAATTTTTGTGTTATCTCTGATTTCCATGATTTGGCTGCTGTTTGGAGTTGCTAATTTTGTGATTTTGCATTTTCGTGTAACACCATTTTCTGCGGTGGATTTTACCTTAATTAGTAGTGCCATTAGTGTATCGGGACATTATCTGACACCACTTAATATTGCCATGATTCTTTTGGCGCTGGTGATGTTAGTTGTATGTGTGATTTGTTTGTTCCGAAAGGCTCCAAGATATAGCCATAATACCAGCAGAAAGGCATATGTTGTATCTGTAAGCGTCATGCTGACTCTGGTATGTTCCATTGCATATATGCATCATTCCAGTACTTCTGTGCAGGCTTTGGCAAATAATTATACCAATATTTCGGAAGCCTATGAAAATTATGGATTTGTATATTGTTTTGCCAATAGTATTATTGATACTGGTATTAGTAAGCCGGAAGAATACTCTCAGGAAAATATGCAGGAATTAGAAGAGAGTATGGAGGAAAAAGAAAGCAAGAAACTGAAAAAGCCAAATATTGTCATGATTCAGTTAGAATCCTTTTTTGATGTGGATGTAGTAAAGGATTTGAAGCTTTCACAGGATGCCATTCCGAATTTTCACAAACTGCAGAATGACTATTCAGACGGTCTTTTGACGGTTCCAACGGTAGGTGCAGGAACCGTCAATACAGAGTTTGAAATATTAACCGGAATGCGTCAGCAGGATTTTGGTGTTAGTGAATATCCGTATAAAACTATATTAAAAAGTACGCCATCGGAAAGTATCTGTCAAGATTTGGCAGAGTTAGGATATACCAGCCATGGTGTTCACAATAATACAGCTACTTTTTACGGAAGAAATAAAGTGTTTTCTAATTTAGGATTTAATACCTTTACTTCTATTGAGTATATGGATGATGTTGAAATGAATCCAAATGGCTGGGCAAAGGATGCGGTTTTAGTAGATGAGATTATCCGTACGCTGGATTCTACAGAGGAAATGGATTTTACTTTTGGTATTACCGTACAAAGCCATGGAAAATATGATGGTATTGAACCTGAGGAAAGCTGGCCGATAGAGGTGCTGCAGGCACCGGAAGGAATGGAGGAGTCCTATCATTACTATGTGAACCAGTTATATGAGGTTGACCAGATGCTTGGAAAGCTGGTTGCCAAGCTGGAGGCACGAAAGGAACCAACCATTCTTGTGTTATATGGAGATCATTTACCAAGTCTGGAACTACAGGATGCAGATTTAACCAATGGAAGCCAGTATCAGACCCAGTATGTAGTTTGGGACAATTTAGGTATGGCTCAGCAGGACAAAGATCTTGCCACCTATCAATTATATCCATGGGTATTAAATCTGGCAGATATTCATGAGGGTATTATTACCAAATATCATCAGCAGAAGGATTGGGAAAGGGAAGATTATCTGGAGGGTCTTCAGAAGCTGGAATATGATTTGCTTTATGGAAAGAATTATATCTACGATGGAGAAAATCCATACGATGCAACCCAAGTGCAGATGGGGGTACGTAAAATCCAAATTACGGATATTACTGCTAGTGAAGAAGGGTATCTGGTGAAGGGAGAAGGATTTACTCCGTATTGTAAGATTTTATTTGATGGAAAAGAGGTTCGTTCCCAGTGGATTGATTCTGGCAGTATTTTAGTTCAGGAGGAGATTATTCCAGAGGAAGTAAAAAAGAAAAAGGAACCAGTGCAGGAAGAGGAATTGGAGGCAGATGAAGTACCAAATGCCTTTGTAGTACAGGTGCAGACTGGTGACGGTGTGGAGCTAAGTATGAGCGAAGCCTTTTTGTGGGATGAGTTAGAGCTTACCCAGTAATATAGAAAACAAAGAAAAGTCGTGTTTTGTCGAAAGACAGAGCATGACTTTTTTTCTGTCTACCATAGTTTGACATACTTCGCACTGGAATTGAATTATAATTGCTTCAGAATCGATTCGGAGGGGAGGATGTGAAATGGGTGGATGAAGCGGTAGTGATTCAAGGAACAGTACAGTTTTATTGGGATGTTTTCTTTCTTCTTAACTTCATTATGAACCTGTTTCTTATTGGTATGACAGGTTTATTACGAAGAAAAAATATTGTCAAAAAGCGTTTGCTGTTGGCAGCTCTTCTTGGCAGTATGGGAATGACAGGTGGAATCATATTACAAGTTTTTCTTTATAAAAAAGAAGTAGAAATGCTCTTTAAACCAAGTATACTATTACTTTTTCTTGCAGTAATGCTAGCATTTGTCATGTTACAAATAACCTTTCTGGAAAAACAGAAAAAAGAACTGCTGCAAGATTTCTGGGGGATGCTGCAGGTTAGTATTGTCACAGGTGGTTGCTTGTTATTAGGGAAAGAACATAGTTCACAAATGGGAAGGATAAATGTTGTTTTTTTACTAATAGGCGCCATAGTAGTATATATTTTCTTTTTTATTGCACTGTACTATTTCGGGAAGCAGGAGCAGCAAAAGCATGTATTAGATGGGGTTTTGTTGGATGGAGCAGGAAAAGAACACACCTTGCGGGTTTTGTATGATACAGGGAACCAGCTGGTAAGTCCTTATACAGGAGAATCGGTAATGGTGATTTCTAAGGAGCTGGTGGAACAGCTGGAATTGCCGGAGAAGCAATTGCCGCTGTGGATTCCATATCACTCTATTGGAGGAGATGGGTTGTTGCCAGCATATCGGTTTCAGAAATTAACACTACAAAATGGTGAAATCAGAGAAAACTTTCTGGCAGCTGCCAGCGAAAAGCTTTCTGCTGACCGCACCATACAAATTATATGGAATGGTTGATGATAACAACATATAGAATGGAGGAAACATATGATTAAGATTGCGATGCCAAATAAGTTTCAGATTAGAATGATGCCAGAATTCAGAGGGATTTTCTGGCCACAGAAAAGCGGCGATATTCATTATATTGGTGGTGCAGAGGTGCTGCCGGCACCCTTTACCAGAGAAGAGGAAATGGAAGTTTTGGAGCTTTTAGGAACAGAGGAGGATCAGCAGGCAAGGAACCGGTTGATTGAACATAATCTGCGGTTGGTGGTCTATATTGCGAAAAAGTTTGACAATACTGGAATTGGAGTAGAGGATCTGATATCCATTGGAACCATTGGCTTAATCAAGGCAATTAACACCTTCAATCCATTAAAAAATATAAAACTGGCAACCTATGCCTCTCGATGCATTGAAAATGAAATCTTAATGTATCTGCGAAGAAATAATAAGGTGAAAATGGAGGTTTCTATTGATGAGCCCTTAAATGTAGATTGGGATGGAAATGAGCTATTGCTTTCTGATATTTTAGGCACAGACGAAAATATTATTTCAAAAAATCTGGAGGATGAAGTAGATAGGAAGCTGCTGCATCTGGCGTTAAGTAAATTATCCGAAAGAGAACGGGTGATTATCGAACTGCGTTTTGGGCTTAATACCCGGGATGGGAAGGAACGAACCCAAAAGGAAGTGGCGGATTTGATGGGGATTTCCCAGTCCTATATTTCCCGGTTGGAAAAGAAAATTATGAAGCGGCTAAAAAAAGAAATATTGCGCTTAGAACAGGTATAAAAAAAGTATAATCGCAAATCCTACTTACATATCAGTTTCTAAAAACTGGATGAAAATTTCCCAATAGAATGGAGAACAGAGTATGTCATTGTATAAAGTAGAGATTTGCGGTGTAAATACCTCAAAATTACCATTACTTACCAATGAAGAGAAGGCAGAATTATTTCAAAAAATACAAAAGGGAGATAAGGAAGCTAGGGAAAAATTTATTAAAGGAAATCTTCGTCTGGTGTTAAGTATTATACAGCGCTTTTCGGGTTCCAATGAAAATATTGATGATTTGTTTCAAATTGGCTGCATAGGGCTTATGAAAGCCATTGATAATTTTGATGCTACATTGAACGTAAAATTCAGTACCTATGCGGTGCCTATGATTATTGGAGAAATCAGAAGGTATCTTAGGGATAATAACAGCATCCGTGTCAGTCGTTCCGTTCGTGATACGGCATATAAAGCAATTTATGCCAAGGAAGCCATGATGAAAAATTCTGATAAAGAGCCTACCATTGAAGAATTGGCAAAGAAGCTGGAAATTCCTGCTCAGGATATTGTGTTTGCTCTGGATGCCATACAAAGTCCTGTGTCACTATACGAGCCTGTTTATGCAGAAAGTGGAGATACCCTTTATATTATGGATCAGATTAGTGATAAGAAAAATAAGGAAGAAAAATGGATAGAGGAAATATCCTTAAAAGCAGCCATTGATCGTTTGTCGGAACGAGAACACAGAATTATTGAACTGCGGTATTTTGAGGGAAAGACCCAGATGGAGGTGGCACAGGAAATTGATATTTCCCAAGCGCAGGTCAGCCGTCTGGAGAAAAAGGCACTCCGAACAATGAAACATTATTTAGGATAAAGCTGCATAAAATATTTATAAGAAAAGCGCATGGAGGACTACCAGATGCGTGTTTGTGAACTGAGAGAAAAGGAAGTTATAAATATTTGTGATGGAGAACGTCTGGGAAATGTATGTGATGTAGATTTTGAAGTAAAAACAGGAAGGATTCAGAATATTATTATTCCGGGACCTTGTAAAGTGCTGGGGATTCTGGGCAGGGATCATGAATATATCATTCCCTATTCCCAGATTCAGCGTATTGGAACCGATGTGATTTTAGTGGAGGCAGAAAGGGAAAAATGTCTTCATAAATGTGACTGGCAGGATAAGTAGAAATTGCTTGCATTTTTAGGGCTTTCCTTTATAATTAAAGATAAGTTTTGACTAGATTTTTTAATGACGGAGGGAGCTTATGAAGTGTCCATTTTGTGGAGAAGATGATACAAGAGTAATTGATTCCAGACCAGCAGATGATAATGCATCGATTCGTAGAAGAAGACAGTGTGATAAATGTGGAAAACGATTTACCACTTATGAAAAAGTTGAGGCAATTCCACTGGTAGTAATTAAGAAGGATTTAAGTAGAGAAACCTATGATAGAACCAAGATTGAAAGTGGTGTATTCCGTTCCTGTCACAAGCGTCCGATTTCCATTGATCAAATGAATGCAGTGGTAGACAGTGTAGAAGCGGAGGTTTTCAATCAGGAAGCAAAGGAGATTTCCAGCAGCTATATTGGAGAATTAGTAATGGAGCGTCTGGAAAAGTTAGACCCAGTGGCATATGTAAGATTTGCTTCTGTTTATCGTGAATTTAAGGATGTAAGCATCTTTATGGATGAGATTAAAAAGATTCTGGATAAATAAATATTGTTTTCCAGAATGAACTGTGATATATTTGGTGTGGGGAAGCTGCTTTTACCGAAAGGAAGGGAGCAGCTATGTATAGTAGAACATATGGTGCGTCCATTCAAGGCATTGAAGGGCGCATTATTCAAATCGAGGCAGACATTTCTGATGGTCTGCCGGGTTTTTCTTTGGTTGGATATCTTTCTTCGGAGGCGAAGGAAGCCAGAGAACGGGTGCGTATTGCCCTGAAGAATTCTGGTTATCGTTTTCCACCTAGAAAGGTTACCATTAATCTATCGCCAGCAGACATCCGAAAGGATGGTACTGGTTATGATCTTGCCATTGCAGTGGCTATTTTGGCAGCATATGGCTATATTCCAGAAGAATGTATTAATGAAATATTGTTTATTGGAGAGCTAAGTCTGGATGGAGCAGTAAAGCCGGTGTCTGGTGTGTTACCCATGGTGTATAAGGGCTGGGAGCAGAGGATGAAATACTGTTTTGTGCCCAAGGGAAATCAGAAAGAGGCATCGGTGGTAGATGGAATTGGCATCATTGGTGTTTCTGATTTAAAACAGGTAGTGGATATTTTGCTAGGAAAAGATTTGGATTCCTTTGTTTGTAAAAGAAACCCTATTATCAATAAGAAACAGGGAAAACTTCCTGATTTTCAGGATGTTCGGGGGCAGGAACTGGTGCAGCGGGCGGCTCAGGTGGCAGTAAGCGGGATGCACAACATGCTGATAATTGGACCACCAGGTACTGGGAAATCCATGATTGCTCAAAGAATAGCAGGTATCATGCCCTCCATGAATTTTGAAGAGCAGATGGAGATTTCCAGAATATATAGTGTAGCAGGACTATTGACAGAAGATATGCCTTTGATGACCGCCCGACCTTTTCGTGCCCCCCATCATACCATTACCCAGACTGCTTTGGTGGGAGGTGGAAAATATCCTAGACCAGGAGAGCTTAGTCTGGCATCTGGTGGTGTTTTATTCTTAGACGAATTGCCGGAGTTTGACCGGAATTCCATTGAAGTTCTACGACAGCCCTTAGAAGATGGATGGGTTACCATATCCAGATTAAATGGGAACTGCCGGTATCCTGCAAAGTGTCTTTTACTGGCGGCTATGAATCCTTGCAAATGTGGCTGGTATCCAGACCGGAAACGGTGTCAGTGTACACCTCAGCAGGTGAAAAAATATCTTGGGAAAATCAGCCGTCCTTTATTAGACCGAATTGATGTTTGTACGGAAACAGTTCCGTTGAATTATCAGGAGTTAGAAGGAGAAAAAAAAATGCCCCAAGAGTCTTCCCGGGAAATTTGTAAACGAATAGAAAGAGTACATCAGATTCAATGGGAACGGTATCAAAAAGAGAACTTTCTTTATAATTCCCAATTGCCACCGCAGAAGTTGAAGAAATATTGCATTATGAGTTCAGAAGCAAAAAAATACTTAGAGGCAATTTTTCAGAAAATGGAATTTAGTGCAAGAGCCTATCATAAAATTCTAAAGGTTGGACGAAGTATTGCTGATTTAGAGGGAAGTCATCGGATTGAAAAGCAGCATATTGCAGAGGCGGTGTGTTACCGCATTCTGGACCGGAAATATTGGGGGACGGGAGGTGAAGAATAATGGAAGAGCTATTTGCTATGTGGCTGACGGGAATTCCAGGTTTTGGCTCTGTAAAAATCCGTAAGCTCTTAAAAAAATATGGGAGTTTTTCGGAAATCTTCTATTTAAATGATTCTGTAATAGAAGAGGATGAGATTTTAACAGAAAAAGAAAAGCAGCAATTCATAAAAACCAGAAATCTGGACAGAATAAAACATCAATATGAACAAATGAAAAGGGAAGGCACAGGTTTTACCTATTTTTTAAAAGAAGATTATCCTCAGCGGTTAAAGAATATTGCATCACCACCCTTTGGATTATTTTATAAAGGAAACCTTCCGAAAGATACGCAACCGGTTGTAGCAGTGGTGGGAGCTAGAAATGCTTCCCATGCAGGAAAGGAAATTGCTGGCAGGCTGGGAAAGGAACTGGCAGAAAATGGAATTACAGTGGTTAGTGGTCTGGCAAGAGGGATTGATATTGCTGCACAAAAAGGAGTTCTGACGGTGGCAGGAGGCAGAACCTATGGAGTGCTGGGGTGTGGAATAGATCAATGCTATCCATTACAGCATATTGAAAGCTATACTCTGATGCAGGAACGGGGAGGTGTTCTTTCTGAGTATCCACCGGGAGTGCCGCCGTTATCCAAAAACTTTCCGTTGCGCAACCGCATTATCAGTGGGTTATCCGATGGCATTCTTGTAATAGAGGCAGGAAAGAAAAGTGGTTCTCTGATTACTGCGGAAATGGGATTAGAGCAGGGAAAGGATATTTTTGTGGTTCCTGGCGACATTTTTAATCCTTGCTATGAAGGTAGTAATCAGTTGATTCAAAACGGTGCAGCTCTGGTTACAAAAACCAGAGATATTCTAGATGGATTAGGGATTTTTTTGGACGAGGATGTGTCGGAGCGGAAGAAAAAATGTGAAGTCATGCTTGAAACTACGGAAAAAATAGTGTATTCTTATTTAGGTTTGGAGCCGATACACCTTTCCGAAATCGTTAAGATGTCAGGATTTTCGGTACAATCCGTTATGGAGGTACTGTTGTCTATGGAGTTGAAGGGTGTGATAAAGGACACAGGCAATCATTATTTTGCTGTGGTATTATAGTGTTTTAAAATATGGCTTGTTGAAAGGAAGGAAAGCAAATGGCTAAGAATCTGGTAATTGTGGAGTCTCCATCGAAAGCTACCACAATCAAAAAATTTCTGGGAAGCTCTTATGAGGTAGTTGCATCCAACGGACATGTAAGAGATTTACCAAAAAGTCAGATGGGTGTCGATGTGGAAAATGATTTTGAAGTGAAATACATCACCATCCGTGGGAAAGGGGAACTTTTAGCGAAGCTTCGTAAAGAAGTAAAAAAAGCAGATAAGATTTATCTGGCAACTGACCCGGACCGTGAGGGAGAAGCGATTTCATGGCAT
>CAZEFX010000063.1:0-16988 GCA_964511525.1 uncultured Jutongia sp. | reverse complement strand
GAGTAATGTAATCTTACATCAGTTTGAAGGTTTACACAAACTCTGGGATACTCCCGCTGACCATGCAGATGGATTCTGAGGTCAGCTGTTTCATTTTTTATATATTATATTTTCAGGAATAAGTATTATAACTGCCAGTTCTCAGAATAATAACCAACACATACTACAATTTCTATGATTACTCCATCTTCACTCCCAATCCAGATTAAATTGCCATCCTTTTCATAGAAATCTATGTAAGTACCATCTTCTAATTCTCCTAAATCAATTCCCTCTACTTCTACTGGTGAACCGAGAAGTTCTTCCGCATCAGAAGTACTGTCTCTTAGACAAGTTAGCCCATACACGGAATATGCTTGTGCTTGAGTAAAACGAATAATTTCCTTTCCTGTTTTTGATGTAAGTGTAATAAAAACTCCTTCTTCAGAAGAAATGGTATTTGTTTTTTTGTCAAAGGAATTAAATTCAACCCCCTTATCCATCATATTTCTTACCAACACATTTGCATCTTGAGTTTCGTTTGGTATCACCTCTGTTATATCTGTTGGAATAACTACCTGACCAAATAAATCATCTTTCTTGCTTGATAAGTCATCTTCTTCTAACGTTCCATTCGGATGAAGTGTACTCTTTTTAAACTGTAAATCTAAAGTATATCCATAGGATGTTACATCTCTTTCACTAACATTAAACTTATATTTCGCTTTATCAATCCAAGAGGCATTAACTTCTATGGTATGTTTTCCTATTTCCAGTTTTTTTACATAGGTAGCCACATCCCCACCTTTCAAAACGCCAATTTCTTCTCCATCCAATTCTACAGTAACTTCTTCTCCTTCTCCAAAAATTCCATCATTATACCAAATCGAAATACTTGCAGCATTCCATTCTTCGGAAAAATAACTTAATGTTTTTTTATTAAATTCATTTTTAACCGGCTCTGGAGTCGGCTCCTCTGTTGGCTCTGGCGTTGGTTCTTCTGTTGGTTCAATGTTTTCCTTAATTTCTTCGGAAGACTGTGTTTCTTCTGCATTCTCTCTCTCCTGCTTCTCTTCTTCAATAGCTGCTGTTTCTACCGTATTACCATCATTTGTTGACTCACTTTCTGGCATGTACTCAATACCTGCAATAAAGAAAACCATGATTGCTATTGCAATTAATAGTCTTCTCATTTTAAATTTAGGAATACATCTTGTCACTTGTGGTATCATAAGAATCCCCGATAGCATCAAAAATATAGCAGCAATAGCAGAATCTCCCCAAGAACCCAAACCACCTAAAATCATAAAACCACCTAGACACCATCTTATAAAACTCCAAAGAAAACTGAAAAATCCCATTCTCTTTGGTAGCTCAGGCTCTCCTGCATAAGAAGAACTTTTTATCATTGTACTAGGAATATTCTTACTTGCAGAAATATTCTTTTCTTTTTCTAAAGAACTGTCGTTTTTCACCTCTTCTCTAATTGTTGCTGCTTCTTCGATTTTTGCACCACATTCCTCGCAAAACATCGCATCATCAGCTACTGCACTTCCACATTTTAAACATCTTTTTGCCATAGTATATCCTCCTTACCCTTTTCAGGTGTTTTTTATTTTAAAAACGATTTCCACAAAACCGGCAAAATTTAGCGGTTTGCTTGTTTCGCTTTAAACATTTTTTACACATCTTTTCCTCTGGTTTCTTTTCGGTCTGCTGTATACCATTTACAAGATTCTTTAATGTTTCATATGACTGTGCCAATCTATCTGTTTTAGTCCTCACAACGATTACACATTCTTCTTGTGATTTTTCCATTTCTTCGACAATCTGTATTACTTGGTCAAACCGCTCTTGATAAGCCTTTACAATATATTTACATTCACGTTTGCTCTTTTTCCCTTTTCTATATAAATCTGCTAAGTTATCAAGCTGGCAAATTTCTTCTTCTATTTCTTCCACCATAGCATTAATATATTGTTGGATTTCAGTATTGCTAAATTCTTCTCTCTTTTCTTTTTCATTTTCTTGAACCGTTCTAATATCCTCAAATATCTTCCACTTTGAAAGCCATAAAGAAGAATCTGTTGTCATAAAGGTTCCATCATTTTTTAGTGCTACGATAGTTCCTTCTCTATAATAAACAGCAATAATATCATCCCACTTATTATATTTATCTACTGTCTCCAAATATGGATACCCTTGATATTCTGTCATACGCTCTACTTCCATTTTTCCATCTTCTGTAAGAGCCACTCTATAATCTCCATTTCCAGCAAAGTCAATGTATCCGCTTCCCATTTCATAGGATACCGCTTCGGCTCCACCAAAGGTTATTCTTCTTCTTGAAGTACAATTCGTTGAAATAACACTTCCGCTAGAATTTAGTCCCAATACATCTTTTTTCGTAACATGTATTTTTATAATATCTTCAAAATGCTCTGTTGGAAGATCTTTTGTATTAAAGACCCTTCCTTTAGTACTTATTCCAAATAACTCCTCGCCATCTGATGCTATATAGCTCATCGGGGGCCAAAATAGCATTTTTTTATTATGTTTATCCGAAAATGTATGCACTTTCCCTTCTTCATCTAGTGCAAAGATATAGGTTTTTCCACATACAATTTGCTTAATATTTTCCCATGGTAAAATCTTTGCGCAGGATTCTGCTGCTAGCATCACCTTTTTTTCTTCATTAAGCCCAATAACAAATCTTCCATTCGTATCAACAGCAGTACACCTCAGTTCTCCAAATATAGGTTTGTTTCCTGTTCTACTTGAAAACACCTCTCCATCACTATTTAAAGCTACAAGCTGCTGATCCATAACAATTTCAACAATATCTCTCCACATAGAAATTGCTTTTTTGGCTACATCAGAAAATTCTCCCGCCGTCAAAACTGTTCCCTTCTCTGTCAATGCCGCAATTTTTTCTCCGTCAAAACAAACCCTCTTTTTTATATATGTATTTTTCTTTAACTGCCTCTGATAAATGTTATTTGACTCCTCATCTTCCTCCCTAATCTTTTTTTGACAGTAATTAATGTATTCCCTTGTCTTTTTCCAATCCCCCACTCTTTCAAATATATACTCCAAATCCCCTTGTAAAAGTTCGTAGTCTGTATCTTTTTGGGATTGTATAATTTCCTGCTCTGCCTCACTATATATAGCCTCTAAATCATATCTTTCGATAATATTTTTCTTTACCTTTTTCGCATATGACTTTAATTCACTTTTGAATTCCCCTTCTGCATATTTCATTGCAGATTGAAAATTTCTATTCTTCTCCAAAAGACAAGTAGAAAAACTCTCAATATTTTTTGTAGTTATTTCCACTTTTTCTTCTTCCTCTTTTTCAGCAATATCATTTAAATCACAAATACATAATCCCCAAAAAGCTTTTGCCTCTTTTGGACTTTCTCCCAAGACCTCTTCCAATATTTTTGTTGCGTCTTCATATTGAAAATCGTCTATTTTTTGAAATGCACGTTCTATTTTCAAAAGATTTTTTTCTCTGGAAGAATCCCTTTTTTCCTGTTCCGCATTAGTTAGTGTTATCATCTGTTTATTGCCACAATACTCACATTCCACCACAGTATTATCACTTTGTATATTTAATATTCCGCCACATATTTTACATTTTATTATTTCCATTTCTTCTTCTCCTTCACCTCTTTAGTGCCTTGCACCTCCGATTTCTATCCACTAGCATTCGTTCTATATTATCAACCAACTTAATCGCCTCTTCATTGTTGTCGTCAAAAACTTTCCCTCTTAGTTCCTCAATCTTATTTTCTATTTGAGTTTCTATCTCCACTAACTCTTTTGATGATACAGGGTCACTATATTTGACATTCTCTATTAATTTCTCCAGTTTTCTTTTCAATATAGGATCTTGACACCCTTCGTCCAATCCTTCCACATCTAATTTCAACTGTGTCATGACTTTTATTTCTTCTTTTGTCTTTTCCTCAACTTCTTCTATCACATCTCTTGTATTCTCCGTAGCTATTACTCCAACCAATGCCATCCCCATTAATACAATGGATAGTACAACAACAATCCATGCTGGAATTTCTATAAAAGAGCCTATTATGTAAAAAACAAAACATATACACCATTGACCCATCAGATAAAAATAGCCTATTTGGAACACTGGAAATCCATACACCTTAGACTGCAATGTTTCTGTTTTTTGAAATGCATAATAGGTAATCCCATAGCTTACAATCAAAGCTACAACAGAAAATGCAAATGCTATCCAGGTTGCTGTCCCTTTATGAAAGGGAACAACAAAAAAAATCACACTATAAACTACTAGTAATATTAAATAAATTCCAAGAATCGACTTTTTTCTTTTTTCCATTTTTGCCTTCTCCTTCTTTTGCAGGTTGTTTATGGTCTCTTATTTCCACAATTTGGACAAAAAGCACTAGTTATCATTTTTTCGCCACAGCTACAACTCCATATAGTAGGATTTTTCAAGCCACAATCAGGACAAAAATTACTTGTTATATTTTGTTTACCACAATTACAATTCCAAGGAGTTCTTTTTCCATAATTTATTTCTGACGGAAAATCATTGTGCGGATTTCCCTCGGGCACTTCTCCGTTTAGAATACTACCAAATCCATTTCCTACTTTGACTGCACTTCCCATAATTGGATTTAATGCATCCTTTGTCATATTAATAACTCCTCCCATTGCTCCCAAAGTCACACCAAGCCCAGCTAAATCACCAAGTCCATTGCTACCTTCTCCATTTCCCGTAATCCCATTTTGCATTGCTTCTAAACCAACTTGCCGGGCAGTTTCTTGTTGATAAGTGTATCCTTTCGCTTGCATCTCTGCCGCTTCTGCCATCGCCTGCACCCGATATGCTTCTGCCTCAGCACTTGCTTTTGCTTTTAAAGCTTCTGCTTCGCCTTGCGCACTTACCATCTTAAGCTGCGCCTCTGTCTGAGCTTCAACCAATTGACGGCTTTGTGCGGCTTCTGCCTCAGCCTTTCGGATTTCTTCCTGTCTCACCAATAATGTCCGGTCTGCAAACTGTTGCTTTAATCTTTGAAAATTAGGATCCTCATCCGGAGTCACAATGGTAGTAATATAAAATTCCGGCATAACAAGACCATAGTTATCTAATGTCTCATTAATAATTGTCTGCATCTTATCAGAAAGTTTATCTATATACGAATCCACCTCTAAAATATTTATATTTAATTCTTTAATACTACGAGCGAGATTGGATTTTACCTTATTCATAATAAGAGCTTTAAATTTGCCTACCATGTTATTTGTTCCATAGGCACCATCTCCATTTATTTCTTCCTGAATAAACTCTCCCGCTGTTCCAATAATTTTTAATATTAATTTTCTAGAATTATTTACCCGAATATTAAAACTGCCACTTGCACCAATTTCGATATGTAAACCAGATGCTGGATCAAACAGACGAACTTTATTGTCGGTCCCCCACTTTATTCCCATCTGAGTAGTCATATTGATAAAATAAACTTCTGAATGGAACACCTCATCTGTATTTGTTGGTAACTTGTATAAGCTTTCTAGTATTGGTAAATTTTGAGTTGCTAATGTGTAACGTCCAGCCCCAAATAAATCCAGTGCTCTTCCATCTTTAAAAAATATAGCCTCTTGAGATTCATGCACAATTAACTGACTTCCAAGATTAAAATCTTCAATCGGATGCTTCCACACAAAAATATCATTATTTCCCTCATATTTAATAACACTTACAATTCCCTGTTTTTTTACTTTTTCCTTTTCCATCTGCGTTTGTACATCCATCTGCGTTTTGCATAAAGGGCATATATGCTTAGTCACACTTCCATTAATAGATATACGATGACTACAGGATGGACAGGCTAATATAATGCTACTCATTTTTACCTCCTCATTTTTTCACTAACAATGCTTTTTTCCATTATCTTTCCCCTTCTACTTCACCATCATCCTTATCCGTCTCTCCGTATAATCATATTTCTTCGCCAGCTCCTTCACTGGCACCCCCTTCCTATATTCCTTCACAATAATTTCTGCAATGTATTCCTTCGTATACAACTTTTTTGTAAAACTAAGGGCTGTTCCATTAAATTCTTTATGTATTTCCTCTGTCAACAGCCTTACCTCTTTCTCTGGCAAATGCTGCGCAAGTATCTTTGCAATATCGCGATAGGCACCATGATATTCTTCAATATACTTTCTGCTTTCTTCCGTTTTTACATCCATAATTGTATACGTCCTCCAAACTACTCCCATTATGCTATTTTTCTATTGAAATTACGAAATGAAATTTTCCATAGAAAATTTCCATATTTTTCCTATTCTTTCAAATAGTTCTTTCTAATGTAAACAAAAACTTCCTTCTACAAAAACTTTTTCTGTAGAAGGAAGTTTTTATTATGAATTCTTTTTTAGGGAACAGAAACTACAATCTTCCCTCCACAATCTCTATTTCCAACTGTCTGCTCACTCCATTTGATGCAGTTATTGTTAATGTAACTTTTCCAGCTTTTAAAAATTCTGTAGAAAAAGAATAAGCAAACTCTCCCTCCGTCGTAACTTTAAGTATGGATTCATCACTAGAAGTAGCTGTAAATGTCTCGTATGCCTCTCTTAATTCCCTTCCGTTTTTATCTAATTTACGTATAGTAAATACACATGATTTACACAAGGTGGTAGTTTTTATTTGGTCACCATCCATTTCAATCAAATTAGAATTTTCTACATCCATATAAACTCCTATTTGTTCTGTAAAATCACATACCCTTATCTTACAGGTCGCTTTGCATTCAGCACTTGAACCAGCAACCATAACCGTTACATTTGCTTCTCCATACCTAACAGCCTGAACCAAGCCTGTTTCTGATACTTCGACACAAGAATTCTCATCCACATCAAAAAGCAACTTTTCAGACGCTCCTTCTGGTAATAATTTTGCTGTTAATTGCAAAGTATCTCCAAGCTTCATTTTTACATCTGTATAATTTAATTGAATTCCTTGTACTGCTTCTTTTACAATAATTTTAAATTTAGATGTTTCTTTACTAATAGAAGCCTTGGCTGTAATAGTCGCCTCACCAACACTAATTCCTTCTACATCACCATTTGGATATACTTTAACAATAGATTCGTTGCTACTCTTAAAGGTAAACTCGTTATAACACTTTTTCTTTGGGAACAGCTTCTCTTTTACTCCTTTATAAACGGTAAAACTATCCTCTCCCATTTCCAAATAATAGTTCGATGCCCTCTGTAAATTTTTTAATTTTGCTTTCGCAGACTTTAACTGTTCATTTTTCTTTTCATATTTCTTTAAAACCTTCCATGATTTATCAGATGCATTACTTCTAATAACCCTGCCAACTTTACATAGATAACCATTTACTTTACGTTTCCCGGTCACCTTAACAGAACCACTGAAATATCCTAAATTAAAATCGCTTCTTTTTGCGTTAGTAATGCAATAATAGGAACCATAATTATTGTCCCATACAATATAAGGACTGCTTGTTTCCATTTTTGCTAAAATCAAACTATGAGTTCCTTCTAGTTTTGCATTAGCTTCTTTTCTTAATCTTTCATACTGTTTCTTTAGTTTGTTACATGTTCTTTTTAATTTTTTTACTTTCTTTTTTGTTTTTTTAATTTCCTTTTTCACCTCTTGCTTGGTGGTTGGTGCTGCTTCTGCCTTCTGTCCAAGTGCTCCAGTCACAAGCAGAGCAAATACCACTAGAAATATCCCTTTTTTGCAACACCGAAAAGCAATTTGTCCTTTTTCCTTCCAATTTTTCATTTTACTTCCTCCTCACATCATATTTTTTTCACTATATTCCCTCTCCGTCCATTTCAGTTTTACTTTTCGTCCCCTTGTCCCCTTTGTCCCTCTAAGTTCTATAAATAGAAAAAACACCTCCTCAAGAGCTGATATAATTTCTCTTGAAAAGGTGTCTTTTATTCCTGTTTTGCATTTTCTATGATTTTTGCCAAAGAAAGCATTTCCTTCTTCCTATAACAGGACAAAAGAAGAAAATCCAATTCCTGATTTTCATTCAAAGGAGCCATTTGACATGCTGTCAGAGTGGTATCGGCAAGTTCTATAAACATCCTCCTTGCGTCCTTATAATTATAGCTTTCCAAACACATTTCTTCATATCGTCTTTGAGCCACATAGTGCACCAGCGGAAGTAAATCCTCTCTTTGAATCATAACACAGCACTTCTTTTGAGCAGATAAGCTTTTCTTTAGATATTTATATGCCTGACCGCAGGTAATGCTCTGCTCTCTTTTTCCACAATATTTTTCTATCGTTTCCCTTACCCAGTCGGGACACTTTTTTTCTTCCGGCTGATGACGGACATAGGTCAAAGCCTGAGAGATACGAATTTCTTTTTCTTTTTGTACACTAACCCCCAATAAATGGGACAAATAAGCATTGGTAGGAAATCGAATGGAGGCGGGCAGATTATATTTCTGACGGGAGTGATAAGACTTTTTTCGTCCCTTTTTATTTCCACATTCTTCCTCTTCCAATGCAGTAGAATAAATCTCTGCAATTAAATCTGCCAAACGATCTTCTTTCGCTGAAACAATCCAATATAAGGACTGTATCTCATTTTTCAACTCCTGATCTAAGGGCATAGAGGTTCTACGGCTGGCATTTTTTATGTAACGGGGAACTTCCTGAAGCTGTATTTCCTCTGGTATCCTCTGCTGCCTAACCCAAATATAAAAATCTGTTTTTTGTAATGCCATTTCTAATTGGAGCTTAGAGTCCTGCCGTACATATTCTAAAATTTCATTTCGATATTTCAGGTAATATTTTAGTGCCGTCTTTCCATACCCTTTGAACTTTCCTGCATTTTCACACATAGTCTGTAAAAAATGAATTTTGTCCAATGACTTCCATCCATAATAAAGTTCCCACAATTCATCTGTATGTGTACTCTGCTCTAATACAAAATCCTGACTTAGCTGACTCTGGAAAATCTCTATCATCCCTTGACATTCTTCATAGGATAATTGCTTTTCCAAACCATAATAATAAATCATTTCCCGGTAGTCATTTACTTGTATTCCCGGCATCAACAGCCCCTTTTGTAAATACTCCTGTGCTTTTTCTGGAGTTAACTTTAAGGCTAATGCCAGACGAAAAAAATGCTCTCTTCCCGGTTTCGTTCTTCCCTTGAGCCCAAACCAGGAACGCAAAGTAGTGTTCTTTGCTACCTTTTGCCCTTTCAAAACAGACATCATCTTTTCGCAGGCAGCTTTCCTTTTCTTCTCCTCATCCTTTTCTGAGGAATCTCCCCACTGTTCTATTAAATATTGATCAAAGCTATGAAAATATTTTTCTCTGTTTGTAATTTCTAATCCTTCCTTCATAAATAATCTCCCGACACTACAAATAGCGTATTTAATCCAATACGTAATCCAAGGAACCTGCAATTCCCTGCTGGCTGTCATCCTCCTGTGTTTTATTGGCATTTTCTTGTATGCTATTGCTATTTTCTTCTGACCTGTTGGAATTTTGTGAATTGCTGGTTCTTTCCCTGTCTGATTCCTGAGAGGAAATCGGCTTCTTCTTTCCTTTACTAACCACAAGTACAACTTTTTGATCTTCTTCTATCTCTTCACCAGCTGAAATATTCTGATGGATTACTATGCCTTTTTGGACTTTCTGGCTGTTTTTATATTTCCAATGGATATTAGAAAATCCTGCCTGAGTCAATTTTTGCTTTGCCTGCTTCTTGGTATTTCCTGTCACCTCAAGCATCAATAACTTTGGAGCAGGTTGTTCCATTTGCTGATTTTGTGAAGCGGAGATGGATTCTTCCTTTTTTGTTTTCTTAGACGACGAAGCCTGTGAAGCCTCCTGCTTACTTTCCTGATTTTGATTAGGATTCGCAAAATATTCATATGCAAATACGATTCCAACAGCAAAAATAACACAGAATAAAAGTATTGTTACGATTCTTTTCCATTTTACAGATTTTCCAGATTTCAAGCCCATAACCCGCTGCAATTCTTCTCCTAATGTTCTGGTACTAAAAATCTTTTCTCTTGTTGTTCTTGTTCCAGATTCACTTTCTTTTGATTCTGTAATGATTTCATTCACAGTTTTTTCGGATTTAACCACCCAGGACTCTACAGAAATTCTTTCGTCATACAACTCCCAATAGAATTCTCCTATGTCTGGAAATCTATTTTCCCGCAGAACCTCCATTCCCTTCTGGATGGTATCACTAATCTGCTTGGAAATAGTTCCTTCTAAAATCTCGTCTAAAGGCTGCAAATCATCTTTAATAATCCGATCAGCCGCTTCCTCTGGCACACTTCCCGTTAGCATATAATACATCGTGGCACTAATACCATATACATCCGTCCAAACTCCCTGTGCTCCTTTAGTTCCATATTGTTCTAAGGCAGAAAATCCCTGTTTATACATAACCGTAATAGTCTTTTGAGCTTTTGCACTGGCATAACGGGCTGCACCAAAGTCAATTAATTTTAGCTTCCCCTGTTTCGTTACAATAATATTATCCGGGCTTAAATCCCGATGAATGAGTCCCTTTTCATGTACCGCATATAGAGAGTGTAAGACTGGCTTCATTAATTCCAATGTCTTCTCTACAGAAAATCCGCCTTCTTGCTGTACATATTCTTTTGCACTAATTCCGTCTATGTATTCCATGACAATATATGCGGTTTCATTTTCCTGAAAGAAATCTCTTACTAAAACAATTCCCTCTAGCTGGCAGAGCTGGGACAATACCCTTGCCTCTTTTAAAAAGGCTTCTTTCCCCTTTTCATATGCGCTTTTCTTTCCATTTTTATAAGTAACTACCGTAAAGGGATTCCGCCCCTGACGTTTCCTTCCCACCATGCCTTCGGGATAGTATTCCTTTACTGCCACCGGCATTTCCAGCACTTCATCCCATCCTAAATAAGTAATTCCAAAACCACCTTGACCCAGTACATTTTTTAGGATATATCTTTGATTCAAACGTGTCCCAGAAGGAAGACAGTACAAATCCGTATCTTTTTTTCTATTTTCCTTCTTCACACAGTCTCCTCCTTTCATAATGCTACGATATATCATCCTATCCTAAAATCTTTTTCATTTCAATGCTATAAACGTACTTTCTTTGTTTTTGTAAAACGGCTATACCGTTTTTTCTTTCCCTGATAGCTATAGGTACGTACCTTACAAAATAAACTTTGTCCTTCCTTGGAATAGGTCAGGCAAAATACTCCTTGATAGCTTTTTATCCGGTTATCCCGCAACAGTAAAGGCTGGTATTTCTCTCCCTTTTTTCGGACATAAATTTCTACATGGGTTCCTTCATACTGTTTTAGAGAAATAAATAAGCATTTTTCATTATTGGGAGCAACGCCCTTGGTATAGGTTACCTTCGGCGTCATACACCAAGGCAGCTTTATTCTTTTGACGGAGGAAAAAGCTCCATAGGTAAAGTTTTCTCCCATTCCAATCCCTGCCCGTATTTTATAAAAGTACTTCCTTCCTTTTTTGACCGTCTTATCTGTCCATGTGTTTTTTTCTACAACTATTTTAATCCGCTTATAGCCCAAATTCCTTTGGGTAGAGCGGTAAATCTCATACCAGGAACTATTTTTCACCGGTTTCCAAGATAATTTTACCTGCCTTGTACCTTTCATCTGAATCTGAAGTCCAGAAACTTTATTTTGATATTTCGCAGACTCATCCCTGTCATTGACCACCGGACTGGTTACAGGCGTTTCTGTAACCGAAGGGGGATTTGTTGGTAAGCTTATTTTCTCGGGTGGAGTAGTTGTTGGTACATTTTCCTCTGTCCCGTCAGGAGTTGGCGATATAGTTTGCACCGGTGCATTGGTTTGGGCTGGTTCCGTTTCCTCTGGTAACTGGCTGTTGGCTGGACTAGTTTCTAATGGTATATTAGTTTTTGTCGGGCTAGTTTCCAATGGTACATTGCTTTGGACTGGCTCCGTTGTGGATGGGCTAGTAGCTATTGGTAAAGTAGGTGTCGGAGAAAATGTTACTGATACCGTTGCTGTTGGCAGTATGGTTTCTGATGGTGTTTCAGAAGGAATTTGGGACGGTGCCGCAGATGGTACTTGCAACGTAGGAACTACTGTAGGTGAACTAATTGCCGGTGAAGTAGTTACCGGCGGAATTGTCACCTCTGGAACGGTTATAAAAGGTGGATTTTCTGTTTTTTTATCATCTACACCTAAATTACTAAGACAAGGAAAGCCTTCTTCATCCAAATCCCATTCCTGCAAAGAAAATTTTCCATCCCACTCTGTCTGGGCATAGGTTTCGTTAAGGTCTGCCACTGCATTATTCAAAGCCTCCACTACAGAAGTGGTATTCCCATAGCTCCCTTCCTCCTCACTGATACGAAGTGTCTGCTCTGTCCCCCTGAGCTGGGACTGGGTAACAGCATAGCAATCCTCTATGTCTACATCCGAAGAAGTTCCAGCACAGCCCATATTCCCTTGTGGATAATAGCAGTTTTTTATACTACCTACATCAGAGTGTCCACAAATAGCCCCTTGATAGCTTTCGTTATCATTCACTTTACAAGCTTCTATCGTTACGCAATTTTGAATCAAAAAATCTTCTCTGGATGTTCCTCCATCCTTACCTATAATGCCACCTGTACTATATCTTGTATTCTCTGCCCAAAGCTTTCCCCTGTTAATACAATTCAAAACCTTTGTACCATAGGCTCCTTTATGTACGATACCACCTGCCTCTTTAGTTTTTGATATGCTGCTCCCTTTATTTTCACAATCCAAAATCCAGGCACCCTCATAATAGCATTGAGTTTCCCATACAATTCCACCAAACTCCCCCGTGTAATTATCTGTATATTCTTCATAGGACTCTTGTGTAATCTCTTCATTTGGTGAGCCGTAATTAACACAACGAAGGATTCGTCCTCCATTCTTGGTAAGACCAACAATTCCACCACCGTAATAACAAAACTCCCCATAATTTTCGCACTGCCAAATGTCTGTATCCACATCCTGATTTCCTACAATGCCACCAAACCATTTGTTTTGACTTGCTGTAGAAATTCCCCTAATCAGTTTTCCATAATTTCTGCAGTTATTGATGTCACTTCCACCACTTCCTACAATACCACCTACATTTCCTGTACCAAACACCTTACTTTCTTCTCCAAGAAATTCACAATAGGAAATTTCTCCCTGAGTAATTTTCCCTACACATCCTCCCACATCCTCTGTATTTCCAGAAATAATCCCTTGTACAGAAGAATTTATTATCCTTCCCTTTGTATCTGCAGCAGGCTCTTGAACTTCTCCTATCAAACCACCACATTGACTACCACCTACAACAATCCCATCAACAGAGCAATTCGTTATGGTTCTTGAAGAACCTCCTTCATAATCTATCATACAGCCTGCTATAGCACCTGTTTTGTCCGCTCCAATAAACATACTATCTTTTATAGTCAGATTACAAATATCTCCGCATATATAATCAAAGAGTCCTGCGCTGGTATATGAAGTGGTGACACACCAAAGTCCCTCTATAGCATGTCCATTTCCATTATATACTCCTTTAAAATAAATCTCTTCTTCCTTTCCTATAGGTTCCCAGGAACTTTGGTTCTCTGTTTCTATTGCTAGTGCCTCCAAAGAGGTTTTCTCCTCTGATACATAATCGGTATATGCACCTCCATTGCGCTCCACTGCTCCCAGAAATTCCCCATCTAAATAAAATCCTACTCTTTCGTTCTTTGGATTATATTCAAAGGTATAATTGCTCATAACAATATCCGCAGCCTGACAAAAGGTTATACTCTGAGTTGGATTTCCAGCCTCTACATATTTTCTGAACATCACCAATTCTTCCTTGGATGCGATAGTAACCACATCCCCAGCAGATATGCCTACTCCGTAGTTTCCCTCGTTATATACCTCTGTCATACAAATCGTCTTTGTAGCAGCCTCAGCTTCCACCTGAGCTCCAAAAAAACCTGCATGTCCTAAATTTCCTATGGTCAAAGCAAAAACAAGACTGATTGCTATTCTCTTTTTTATAGTATTCTTTATTTTCCTAATCCCTAATAACATATCCCGCGCCTTCTTTCTTTGGTACACCTATTCATTATAATTTCTTTCCTTAATAAAGGTTTTTAGGTACTAAGTTGGAGTTTCTTTATCATAACTTATATTTCTCATTATATCAATGAATGGTATTTTTCCAATGCTCCTTGCTTTCATACCATCCGCAAATCGGATATATCATCAAAGTCAATTTTTTTATTTACTATCTTTAACACTCTGCTGTTTTCATCTATTCTAGTCACCACTCCTGTGGTTTGCACATATTCCCCCTCTTGAAAATATTCTACAGTAATCATATCCATCTTATGAATCTGACGCAGCTTATAATCCAATTCCTCTTTTTGCTCCTCAGACAATTCTCTTTTGTCAACGACTATCTTTTCCTTTTCCCGTAATGCTTCCCGAAATCCTTTCAACGCATCAAAAGGCATAAACTGCTTCGCCCGGTTACTTCTATCCATCTTGGGATATACCTTATTCGCCACTCTTGTGTCCCCCTATCTGCTGATTGCGCTCTATGGTAGTTCCTGCTTCCTGTAAATCCATTCCGCGAACCAATGCATTTTTTCCAAATCGTTTCTTTATCTCAAGAGTCGCCTTCTGTAGCTTTTGTTCCCTCTCTACAGCTACGTAATCGGTAAAAAGATTATACTGCTCATAGGCTTCCTCCATCACACCATTGCAGGTAACACTTAATCGGCGAATGGGCTTATCCTTTTGTACGATACGCTCATACAACTCCAGCACATAGGATACCATCATCTGATAAGAACTGGTAGCAGCAGGCATAGCTGCTGTTCCCGTAACCGGCTTCATTGCCAATTCATTTGAATATCCTATCATCAGAGAAACAGATTGTGTTACCATTCCCTGTGCTGCCAAATCAAGACACAAGGCATCTGTCATTTCCTTTACAATCAGCTCACATTCCTGAAAGGAATAATCTCTTGAAAGCACCTGACCGCTGGATAAAGAATTATTTCTCGGTCTGTAGGCTTTAATATCCTCCATGGTAGTGGGCTCTCTACCCCAGGCATGATCTATCAGAAGCTCTGCATCCACTCCAAACATGCGATACATCATATCAGCATCTGCATGAGCAATATCTCCCATTGTCATAATTCCCATACTATTCAGACGTTTCACGGTGCCAGCTCCAACACGCCAGAAATCCGTTAGAGGTTTATACTTCCACAAGGTTTTCTGGTATAGCTTCTCATCCAGATAACCTATATTATCCCTCACCCGTTTTGCTGTAATATCTAATGCCACCTTCGCCAAATATAGATTCGTTCCAATACCTGCAGTGGCTGTAATCCCTGTAGTTTCTTTAATATCTGACATAATCTGTATCGCAAGCTCTTTCGCAGTAAACTGATACAAGGAAAGGTAATTCGTCACATCTAAAAACGCCTCATCTATGGAATACACATGTATGTCCTCTTTTGCAATGTATTTTAAATATACCTCATAAATATCAGCAGAATAATCAATATATAACTTCATTCGGGGTGATGCCATAATATAATTTACATTCTTTGGTATCTGAAATACCCTGCACCGATTCTTGATACCCAAAGCTTTCATAGAAGGAGAAATCGCAAGACATATGGTTTTCTCACTCCTCTCCGGGTCAGCTACTACCAGATTCGTAGTCATAGGATCAAGTCCCCGCTCCACACACTCTACTGAGGCATAAAAGGATTTTAAATCAATACACAAATAGATCCTTTCTTCCATTCTGAAAACACCACCTGTTCTGCTTATAACTTGAATTTTTACTATTAAATAACATTATTTGTATTACTTTGAAGCGTATACTTAATATACCTATTTGGTATGGTAATTATAACGCCAGAACATACGTTTGTATACTGGTGAAGTTTAACAAAAAACTCCTTTTGGAAGGTCATTACCTTTCAAAAGGAGTTTTTATTTGAAATATGTCTAGCTCTTTCTGCACCATTTACATAGATAATATACAATCCTTTTCCAACTCACTTATCCACTCTTCGGTCAATTCCTCTGCGGATATATCACATAGAATAAAATTGTACAATTATGATTCAAATGTTATTTCATTCAACTCATCGCGTAATTTATTTCTACATATTTCGCATAGAAGAAATGTTGTTCTTGGTAGTATGTTGTTCTGATACAACATGGTAATTCTTTTCACTTTACCATCATGCGTTCCAAATTTTTTTTCACAGAAATAGCACTGATTATCGCTACTACCACTATTCTCAATTCCTATAATCTTTTTTTCCATTCTAATCTTCTCCCTCTTATAATTCTTTATTACATTTCAATTTATACCCTTTTCATAAATATCAAATTTTTCAAAGTTGTACACTTTTCCCCGCTTTTCGATTAATATATTCCGTTTTATATTTTGAATACACAATAATCTGGTCATCATACAGCCCGTAATATCCAGACATCAAATAACTAATACTAATTGCCAAAAGAAAATACGGAACCCCTTCATATCCAAACAATTCAAAGGAAAATAACACCGCTGAAATCGGGCAGTTGGTAACACCACAGAATAGTGACATCATTCCCAAGGCAGCACATAAAGATGGGGAAAGTCCTGCTACATGTCCAAAAAGACACCCAAAGGTTGCTCCAATAAAAAGAGCGGGCCCAATCTCTCCCCCCTTGAAACCAGCCTTTAATGTTAATGCTGTTAGAATTATTTTTAACAGGAAAGCAAAGGGGTCTACTTCCCCTTCCACAGCTTTTGTAATAATGTCCACTCCCGTCCCCATGTAATCATCCGTCTGCAAAATTACAGTCAAAAGAATAATTAATCCAGAGGAAAAAATAATTCGGATATAAGTATTTTTAATGTATTTCCCATAAATATCTTTTACACTATGTAATAC
>CAZEFX010000062.1:0-17016 GCA_964511525.1 uncultured Jutongia sp. | reverse complement strand
CATGGTGATGACATTACCGAAGAGAATAGCAATTTATCCCAAATGGACAGATTCTATGAGATAAAGGATAATATTTATTTTCGGTTGATTAATGCGGAAAAGAATCAGGAGCTTTTGGAAGAGATTCCACACGTTTCCTTTCTGAATCTGGTTATGGTGTTCTATCTGCTGGTAAGCAATGAAAAGGAAGGGATTGGTTCTATCCGAATCACCAATGAACTGATGGAACGCTGGCATACATCCAGTCAGGAACTGCATGAACTGGCAATGGAAAATACGGAAAAGTTGTTTCCAATAAAGACGAGTTGCTTGCAGATGGTTCTTGGCAAATTCTTTGGTTGTGAGGACAGGAAGGAACGGGAGGGACTAGATAGAAATATCATTCGATTCTGTGCGGAAACCGGGGAGCCGTTAGTTCTAACCAATAAAAGCGGAATTAATGGATTCTCGGTGATTTTGTACAAGGACTGTCTTAAAACGTTGGGAGAACTTCTGCAAAACGATTTTTATATTTTGCCTTCGAGCATTCATGAAGGGCTGATTATTCCTGCGGTTAGTGAGATTGGGAATCCACAGCAGTTAAGGGATATGGTGAAGGAAGTTAATGAATCCTGTGTAGAGCCGGAGGAGTATCTTTCTGATGAAATATATTACTTTGACAGGGAAAAGGAAATAATCGAAATTGTCAGGGATGGAGCAAAGAGTGAAAAAGGAGGGATTCGCTATGTGTAAGATTTTGGCAAAAACAAAGGACCTTTCAAGGGAAGAATGGCTGAAACTCCGCAAGCAGGGAATCGGTGGTTCGGATGCAGGAGCTGTCTGCGGACTAAATCCCTATGTATCTGCCATGGATGTGTATGTAGACAAAACACAGGAAATTACTTCTGAGGATAGCTTTGATAATGAAGCTATGAAGCAGGGAAGAGATTTGGAAGACTATGTGGCACAGAGATTTATGGATGCCACAGGACTTAAGGTGAGACGTTCCAATGCCATGTATGTCAATGAGAAGTATCCATTTATGATAGCAGATGTGGATCGTCTGGTGGTTGGTTCCAAGAAGGATGGACTGATTGGATTGGAGTGTAAAACTGCCAGTCCCTATACTGCGGAGAAATGGAAGGATGGCAAAGTTCCAGCTCATTATCTGGCTCAATGTTATCACTATATGGCTGTGCTTGGAGCAGAGGCATGGTACATAGCAGTGGTAATCTATGGAAGGGAGTTTAAGTTTGTAAAGATTGAGCGTGACGAGGAAGTGATTCAGAATCTGATTCAGATTGAAGAGAAGTTCTGGACACATCATGTCATACCGGGAATACTACCTGAACCAGATGGAAGCGATGCGGCGGATGATTTTATCAATGGTTATTTTAAAGAAAGTCGTGAGAATCTGGCTGTACCATTGATGGGATTTGATGAAAAGCTTCGTCGCAGACAGGAAATTTCTGAACTTATGGGAAAACTGGAGACGGAAAAGAAGAAAATTGAGCAGGAGGTCAAGGCTTATATGCAGGATGCGGAAATGGCTGAGAATGATAATTTCTTTGTGTCATGGAAAAATAGTATCAGCAATCGACTGGATACCGCTAGGCTAAAAGCAGAGATGCCAGATATTTATCAGAAGTTTTGTAAGCCGAGTCAGAGTCGCAGGTTTCAGGTGAAGACGGTATAAAAATTATTTTATGCAGAAAATAATACCAAATTAATTTTGTTGGTGTATTTTCCAATCATTCATGTTACGATAGCTTTAAGAGAATGTGATTATTTTGGAAGGAAGTGATTGTATGGAGATGCCAACAAATCTTACAGTGACGGAACAACAGAAAAAGTACGAGAGTGAAGTGAGAAACTTGGTGTTAGCTGGTTACAATCAGGCGAAGTCCGGGAAAACACAGGATTTCAATGAGGTATGCGATAGATTGGAGAAAAAATTTAAGGATGTAGTATTATAAAATTAAATTTGTAGAAGACGGAGTTTAGGAGCATCATATCAGAAATGGTATGGTGCTTTTTCTGTTATGGAAGGAGAATGACATGGATTTTAAAGAAGAATTAGCAAAGAAGGCAGAAAACAAGAATACAAAAACAAAATTAACCACCAGCATGAGTATTGCAGATTTAATCAAGGCAATGGAGCCGGAGATAAAGAAAGCATTGCCATCAGTCATTACACCAGAGCGGTTTACCAGAATGGCATTATCTGCTATAAGCAATACACCAAAGCTACAGGAGTGTAGTCAGATGTCTTTTCTGGCAGCTTTAATGAACGCTGCACAACTTGGGTTAGAGCCAAATACACCACTTGGTCAGGCATATCTGATTCCTTATAAGAACAAAGGAAAGCTGGAGTGTCAGTTTCAGATAGGTTATAAGGGAATGATTGACCTTATCTATCGGAATGAAGGTGTACAGACTATACAGGCACAGGTAGTTTATGAGAATGACTATTTTGAATATGAGTTAGGCTTGGATGCAAAGTTAGTACATAAGCCTGCACTGGAAGAGCGTGGAGAAATTAAATATATCTATGCTCTTTTTAAGTTACAGAATGGCGGTTTTGGATTTGAGGTCATGAATCGTCAGGAAGTGATTGCTCATGCAGAACGATATTCGCAAGGAATCAATAGTAACTATTCCCCATGGAAGTCTAACTTTGAGGAAATGGCGAAAAAGACTGCGATTAAGAGAGTGCTGAAGTTTGCACCAGTGAAAGCAGATTTTGCTCGAGCCATTGCTACAGATGAAACCATTAAGACAGAGATTGCGGTGGATATGACGGAAATCAATGGTCAGGAAATCGTAGATGGGGAAGGTGATTTTGTTGATGAAAAGGTGTGAGCATTCAGAGAAGGAGCAGAGTTTACAGAGGAAAATTCGGAATGAACATGCACTTTTTAAATATCAGATGCTGTCAAATCCAGTAAGGACAGTTTATGATTCCTGCAATAAAATTCGGTTTTATGAATGTATGATGGAATATTTTCAGTATAAAGAAGCTATCAACAAAGAATTTATAAACTCCAGCGAAAATAGTGTATATCCTCTGGCGGAATTGTATGAAATCTATTTAAAGCATGAGTATCTTCATGTGGATACGTGGAAAGGAATTGAAGAGATTTTGGATGTATTTTCTGCTCGTTTTAATAAAGTTACATAACGTTAGGAATATAGGATGGCATTTTGTCATTCTATATTTCTTTTTAGGTGTTGCTAAGCGATTGAAAATATGTGTTTGGAGTTGAAATGATAAAATTCAAGTAAGAATTACATTGTAATACATGAGTGCAAATTACAATGAGAAAAAGCTACAATATGCATAGCGAAAGGAGGAAAAAGATTGAATAATATACTACTTAATAAAACAACTAACTCGGATTTGGCTGGTGTATATGTAGAAGTAGCAGAACAGATAGGAATTGATAATGCTTATTTGTTATTTGAGCATTTCAGAGGACAACAACTTACGTTTCCTTTGAATTTTTATTCCAGTGATTATATAGCTAGAAGAATATGTGAGGAATATGATGGAAAAAACATACGTCAAATAGCTAGAAATTATGGATATTCAGAGAGCAGAGTTCGTCAAATTATTAGGAAAAATTGTGAATCAATGTGACAAATCAAAGATTGTTATACAAAATACAGTATGAAGAGGAGAAAAAAAGATGAAGAAAGTTAAAATATTATTCTGTTGTGTTGCAATAATGCTTGGGATTGTTCTAGCGACAACATTTCAAGTTGGAACTAGCAGTGCTGCTATGACTAAGGAACAAAAAGCATGGAAAAAGGAAATTAAGCTATATAAGAAGGAGATTAAACAAGCGAATAAAAGAATTGCAAATTTGCAAACAAAATATGATAAACAGAAGAGAAAACGAAAAAATGCTATGAAAGCATATAAGATTTCGTCTAAAAAAGTAGAAGGAAAAGGAATTCTCTTTGCTACAGTTTTAGATACAAATCCTTTGATTATAAACTCAAATTATCCATTGTGTCCGATTAAAGGATATTATTGTGTTACTAATGGCTCTGCGATGGGGAAATCATTTACAGGAACGATTCGTTTAACGGGTGGTTATTACAACTATAATGGTATTCAATGTGCAAAAGCGGTAGTAATAGAAACACAGTCTCTTCGGGATTTACGAAAAGTAACTAAAATAGAAAAAAAGATGAAATCTATAAAACGTCAAATCACTTCGGAAAGGAAAGAGATTAAAAGGTGTAAGAAAGAAATTAAACATATAAACCTGATAATAAATAATGAGATATTCATCACTGGTATGGAAGAAGGATTACTAGTCGGTGAAACAGGAAGCTATGATGTAGCGTGGAAGTCAGAAGATGCTATGTGCGATATTAAATGGACTGTAAGTGATTCAAGTCTAGTAGAAATTAAAAAAAGCACTAGGTGGATAGTGAAGGTAAAACCGCTTGCGGCAGGTGAAGTTACATTAACGGCAAAACTAACAGGGAATGGGTGTAAAAAGAGTTTTAATATGAAGATATATCCAGCAGTAACAGATATTATTTTGCAAGAAGAAATAATTTATATGATGCCAGGCGAAGAAAAAGAAATTGTAGCAAAGTGCTTGCCAGAAGATACCAAACAAGAAATAAAAGTGAGTTCGCCAACAAAATGGGGAAGTTCGGTTGCACAAGTAGAGGGAACAAAAGTAAAAGCTTTATCAGGAGGAGTTACTACATTTATAGTGGAAGCAGGTAAGATGCAGAAAGAAATCAAAATTGTAGTACAAAATTGTATTACTAGTATTAATTCTTCGGAAAACTACAGTAGCGAAATAAAAAAAGATATATCAGATAGTCTTGCTGTCTTACCATATGCTAATGTAGAAATAGATGAAGGTGACTATGGTGATAGAGATGTAATTATGAATTTATTTAGAGCAGACGAAATTAATCAAGATGGCAAATTCATGGAAATGTGGTTTGATGTAGGAACAGAAGTAAGTGGGGAGCCAGCTATAGAAAATGTACAGTGTGTTAGCAGTGATTCGAGTGTCATAAAGCCAGTTGTAGTTAATTCTTGTTCAGATTATGATGGGGAAGAATATTCTTATCCAATAAGCCTCGTTTTAGAATTAGTCAAAGAGGGTGAGGCAACAATTACTGTGACAACAACAAAAGGAATTACATTGAATTATACAGTTATGGTGTATGATTCCACTGCTGTTAAGATAACAAAGTTGTCTTTAGAAGAGGAACAAGTTCTTACAGTTGATGATTTTAGAACCCTTGAAGAAGAACTTGAAAATGCAGAATATGACTATTATTTTGGTTACAACAATGATGAACGCTATTATTATAATATTTTTGATGAAACAGAAGCGAATGGATATTTGATATTGCCTTTTGAAATTGAAAAGAGCATTGAAGGTTATGATATAACAGATACAGTTATCGAGTGTAGTAGTAGTGACCCTATGGTTGTGTTTCCACGTTTTATTCAATATAGTAAAGTCTCGTATCATAGTAAAGGCTATATTTGTTTAGGATACATGGGTACTGGAACTTGTACAATCGCAATTAAGTCGGAACTGGGCTTTGTTGGAACTTATAAAATAACAGTTGAATAACGAATTTGATTAAAAGAGTGCCTTTGAATTCATGTTATATAATACAATATGAATTTAAGGGGACTCTTCTTCGTTGTTTTAAAATTTAGGGTGTATGGATAGTAAATATATGAGAGGTTTGTTATAATAGTATGGACAGGCAAACATCAAAGAAATTTTATTTGTAATTTCTTTGTGGAGAAAAGATATTATAAGTTATATCTGAAAAACGTGATAGAAGGAGTTTTACATGGGAGAGGTAAATAATGCTAGTACAGAATCTATTATTGAGATTGTAAGGGGAATTGATGCAGGGAATATAGCCTTGCCGGAATTTCAGAGAGATTTTGTTTGGGATACGGAAAGAACGTATGATTTGTTTGATTCCTTGATAAAAGATGTTTTTATTGGTTCGATTATCTATGGTATTCCATCTTTTGCTTTATCGGTTAGGGAATTAGACGATAGACCTAGAAAAGGAACTGGAAGTAGAAGAAAGTTAAAAACAACATATTTTACAGATGAAGAGATTCGCACACAGACATTGGCAAAAAGTTTTAAGATGGTTTTGGATGGACAACAAAGAATAACGTCTATTTACCGTGCTTTAAAGGGAATTGATAATGTCTGGTTTGTTTTTAGGTCTTTTGATGAATTGACAGAGGAAGACCAAAACAAAAGAATGTCAGAAATTAGTTTAGAAGATTTAGTTTGTGATATTGCAGGTAATCAAGATTCAGAACATATATCAGTAAATTTGTCGGTAGTGTATAAAAAGATAGATGAAGAAATGTTAGATGAAGATTTGAAACCATATTTTTATGATTCACTATTCGCTTCGAGTTTACAAGAAAAGGAGAAAAAAGAGTTTTTTAAATCTTATATTAGATATGTACAGAAAATCGCAGATTTACTAAAAAGTCCTAAGATGGTTGCATATTTTTTATTAGATATGTCAGCAGATAAGTTTGCACTCTTTTTCGAGCGGAGTAATAGTAGAGGTGTATCATTATCTTTTGTGGACATTTTGGTAGCAAAGCTTATTAATGGATTTAATTTAAGAAAAAAGGTTGAAGAATTTAAAGAACAAAATTCTGATATTGAACTAAATAAAGAACTTATTGCGAGGGCTATTGCGTATCTGGTAAGTGATGGAAAGAAAGTAGATAAAAAGTATATATTAAGTACATTGACTGCAGATGACTTTAATACATATTGGGATGAAATAATAGGCTTGTATATATCAGTCATTACATATTTGAAAGATAACCATTATATTTTAAATTTGAATTGGGTTCCATACCCTAATACATTTATTCCGATAATGATGTTTTTAAGAGATTTGCCACATGGGAACTTTTCTGAAATGACAGAATCACAAAAAAAGTTTTTTGATTTCTGGTATTGGAATTCGGTTTTATCGCAACGATATGTATCATCGTCTAATGAAACTATTGTTTTAGATTCTGGTGTGCTATCTAGCATAGCTAGAAATGAGAAGATAACAGATAAATATTATGTAAAAAGATTAAAGTGTGTATTTTCTAGCTATGAGGATATTTTGGCGTATAATAAAAAGGGAAGTGCAATATATGTAGCTATTCTCAATTTTGTAAATTATTATTCAAAGGGGCTGCTTAACTGGAATAATAGTAGTAAAATTTTGTTTGAAGAGAAGGTTGACGATCATCATATCTTCCCTAAACAGTTTTTATCAGATTTAGCAGATGAAGAAATTGAACGTAATCAAATCAATTGCGTAGCGAATAGAACGTTGATGCCAAAGATTACCAATATTATTGTTGGTAAAAAGGCTCCAGACATTTATTTGAAAGAATTAGAAGAGAAGAATAGTAGTATTGAAAAAGTATTGGAAAATCATATGATACCAAAGGAATTGATGGATGGAATGTATAATGGTTTTTATGATGAATTTTTAAAAGATAGAGCTACGATGATTTATAATGCTATTGATACTACCATTAACCAAAATCGAGAATATATTGAAAAGAATTTTGTCAAGGTGATTGAAAGACCAAAGGATTATGCTGGCTCGATTGATATTTTTGGAATGTATCAGAAAAAGCGTGTTGAAGCAAGTTTTAATATCGACTTACAAGAAGTTTTATATAATGGAACAAAAGGAACTCCATCTGCAACTGCGAATCAAGCGAAAATTGATATGGGAGGTAAAGAAACTGTATCAACAAATGGTTGGAAATGGTGGAAGTATATTGATAATGATGGAAATGAACAACCGTTAGCAGATTATCATTACTAAAAATTTCTTGCTAGTGTATAAATACATCCAAATGTAAAAGTGGCAGGGGCACTTTCCAGATACCAATAATTTATAGGTTATTATAGGGTTGATGACATCAGAAAAGTTTGACATCAACGTTGACATCAACGTCAAAAATAGTTTTGGTGAAGTTTATATGGGAGTATTTGGATTAAGCCCTAAAAATAAAGGATTGTGACAAAGTCAAAAGAAAGCACTGGATGGAACTCTTTGAACTAAGGATCTAGTGATGGCAACGTCGTGAGGGTTCAAGTCCCTTCTTCCGCACGAACACAAAAAAAGCAGGTCAGTTTGACCTGCTTTTTTCATGTTACCGAACCGAAGCGAACCTTGAACCAGGTTCAAGGTCTCCGCTTCGCTCCGGTCCGCGCTAAGCGGATGTCCACTGGACATCCAGCGCCCTTCTTCCGCATTGCTTTTTTTGCTTTTTAGCTATGAGCCGTACCTGATTAGGTGTGGCTTTTTTTCTTGGTTTGACATCAACGCTGACATCAACGGAGTCAAAAAGAGATGTTGAGAGTGTAGGGAGAATGTCAAAAAAACTGGATTAGTCATCTGAAAATTTTTGGATTTTGGATTTTTCTATATAATACAGAAATCCAAGAAAGGAAAGGACGATAAGAATGGACACATCATGTTGTATCGGGAATACTGCCAGAGCCGGATGGAAGTGATGCAGCGGATGATTTTATTAATGGTTATTTCAAGGAAAGCCGTGAGAATCTGGCTGTACCTTTGATAAAAAACTTCGTCGTAGACAGGAAATCTCAGAACGCATGGGAAAACTGGAGACAGAGAAAATTGAGCAGGAGGTCAAGGCGTATATGCAGGATGCAGAAATGGTATGGTGCTTTTTCTGTTATGGAAGGAGAATGACATGGATTTTAAAGAAAGAATAAGAAATGTTTTTTATTACAATTCCATACTAATTGTTACAGGTATCTATATTCAAAAAATATGATGTGATATATTGTGTATAAGTAAGACGAAAAATGCGTTTAGATGAATTAACTAAAGTAACAAGGAATTATTATTATTTTGGAGGGAATTACATATGAAGAAGGAAAAAAAGATATTGTGGATAGTTGGTATGATAGTTACGTTGTCTTTTTTAGGAAGTTTTATGGACCTGTCTATTTCGAAAGCAAAAACGAGAACAATAACTGCGACCAAAAAGAATATATCTCAGAGTAAAAAAGACGCATGGAAATTATTCAAAAAAAATATTGGATTTGAGATAGATTACGTAAAATCTGATTCGGAAGGAGAAATTGCAGAATATATATGCAAGCAACTAGAAAAGGAGTATGATATTTCTGTACCTCCTAGATATGGAGATAATGATGTGCTTAGTTTTGCCGCAGATGGAAAAAAAGGAATAAAATCATTTAAGCAAAGATTGAAGATTTTTTCGTTAATTGATAAAGACGTTAAAGAAAGAATTAGCAAATATAAAATAGAAAATGAAGAATATATATCAAAATGCAAGTTGACTGCATCAGAGATACAAGTAATCGTATTTGAGGATTATATCAATGAGAAAGTTACATTAGTTAAGAGTGGAGCAAAAGAATCTGCACCTTCTTTTAGTAATAAAGGATATAGACAATTATATAATGGAAAATTGCAAGCGGATTATTCAACAACAAAGATTATGCTACATTCTCTTGTAGTAGCAATGGGCTGGGAGTATTATTATGATAATTCAGGAAGTGGATGCTCTATTTGGGATGTTTGTGTGAAAGTAAAAAATTCGGTCGATAAAAAATATTATCGTTTGATTGCGATTGGTAATGATGAAAATAGTGATTTTACAATGAAAAAAAGAAAAATTAAAAATACGTTCTTATGGAGAGATGATGAGTTTACGGCTCCCTTGCTATCAACGGATTATTATGAAGGAGAAGTGCTCACGGTGTATGGAGAAGCGGTGTCTAGTAATAGTAATATTATTGAAGTGATAGAAACAGGAAAGAATAAAAGTAAGCTTAAATTTATAAAAGCAGGACAGGTTACAATTACAACCTCATATGGAAAGATGGAGAGAAACGTAGTGATGCAGGTAAAAGCGGAAGAAACAGAAAATGTTATACAAGAAGAATCCCCTAGACATCCGCCAACGTTAACCTATTCAATAGTTAATCCCAATGTTGAGGAAGGCTCTTTAATGGATATAACTGTATATGCAGACCAAGAATGTACGTTTACGATAGATAATGGGGCAACGATATACTATGAAGGATTAGATTTTTGTAGTTTGTATATTAGTAAAAATGGGACTTATACAGTAACTGCTACTAATCGGAATGGATTTGTAACAACATATACATTTACAATAACAGGATTTTACAATGATGTTTCTCAGGAATCTGTAATGGGGAAGCAGGGTGAGATGAGTGTTACTTTTCTTGACAATATGCATATGATTTGATAAAGTGACAGTAATTGAATCAACCTTACAAATGATATGAGGGAGTAGTTCACATCCATTTGGATGTTATGTATAACGTCATCACGCTGTAAAGCCGGGATACATATTGAGATAGGAACGAGACTTTTATCGTACCTTTTTGGTACGGTAAAAGTCTTTTTTACTTTATAGAGGAAAGTTCGTCCTATAAAGTAAAAAACGCTCTGCTAAGGATGCGCACCTTGCGGAGAAGAAGTTTATTGCTTCGCAATACCACTAGGGCGCGAAAGAGTCGCAAGCGACTCATTGTTCGTAAGGAAGATAAAAGAGCATATGTTTACACAAAGTACCTAGAATGGAGGAAAAATTGAAATGGAAATTTTGATTCAAGTGGTTTTGTTGGTAGTTGGATTTGTTATGCTGATTAAGGGCGCTGACTGGTTTGTGGATGGTGCTTCTGGAATTGCAGAGAAGTTTGGTGTGCCACAGCTGGTAGTTGGTCTGACTATTGTCGCTATGGGAACCAGTGCCCCGGAGGCAGCGGTCAGTATTAGTGCGGCACTAAAAGGCAATGCGGGGATTACGATAGGAAATGTTGTGGGAAGTAATATTATAAATGTGTTGGTGATTTTAGGACTCACATCAGCAATAGTAGCCATAGCAGTAGCAAAATCAACAATTAAGTACGAGATTCCGTATATGATTCTGATTACTGGTTTGCTTGCTGTATTAGGAATGACTGGAAATGAAATCGTTTTTTGGGAAGGTATTGTGCTTTGGGTAGCATTTATTGTATATCTGGTATATTTATTCCGTATGGCAATGAAGAATAAAGAAGAGGCACCAGATGAAGAGAAAAGTAAGCCGATTTGGATGCTATTACTTCTTACAGTTATAGGTGTTGTGTTAATTATCGTGGGAAGTAATGTCAGCGTAGATGCAGCTACTAAAATTGCAACAGTTTTAGGTGTTAGCGAGCGTTTCATCGGATTAACTATTGTAGCTTTGGGGACATCTTTGCCGGAATTGTGTACTTCCGTTGTAGCAGCGAGAAAAGGAAAGGCTGATATTGCCATTGGTAATATTGTAGGAAGCAATATTTTCAATATCCTGTTTGTAGTAGGAACTACAGCGTTAATTACTCCAGTATTATTTGAAAGCAAATTTATTATCGACACTGCCATTGCCGCTATTGCTGGTGTTATGCTTCTGCTTTGTGTATTCAAGAATCAGAAGTTGACTCGTCCGGCAGGTGTTGCTATGTTAGTTGCGTATGCGGCATATTTTGTATATTTACTTCAGTAGTAGGATTCCAATGGATAGTTGGCTTTGGAAAATAATAGTAAAAGGTAGTAATACTCCCTCAGATGCTATGAATAAATCTGGTATCTGGGGGAGTATTCATTTTTGAAGAATTGCAGTAAAAAAATGAAAAAAAGATTCAATTATAGCAGAAAGTATGTTATGATAGTATAGATTACGAATGTGATGAAGAGTATTAAGATAAGGAGAGAGAAGTATGTTTGCAGATGAAAATGTGATTAGAATCAAACATGATGTACTTTACGAAGTAGCGAAGCTTGCTTTTGAAGGAAAGTTAGAAGAGGAAAGAGATCATCTTCCGAATAAGATGATTCCCGGACCAACTCCTCAGTTCCGTTGTTGTGTATATAAGGAACGTGAGATTATCCGTCAGCGTATTCGTCTGGCAGAGGGAAAGGCTCCTGGTGCAGAAGATGATGGTAATGTGGTTCAGGTTATTTCTTCCGCATGTGAAGATTGTCCGATTTCCAGCTATGTTGTAACAGACAACTGCCAGAATTGTATAGGTAAGGCGTGTGTAAACGCTTGTAAGTTCGGGGCAATTACCGCGGGTGAGAAGCGTTCTCATATCGATCCAAATAAATGTAAAGAATGTGGTATGTGTGCGAAAGCCTGTCCATACAATGCCATTGCTCACTTAAAACGTCCTTGTAAGTTTGCCTGTCCAGTAGATGCAATTACTTACAATGAGCTTGGTATTTCTGTTATTGATGAAGAGAAGTGTATTCGTTGTGGACAGTGTATCCATAAATGTCCATTCGGTGCTATCGGTTCCAAGACATTTATTTTGGATGTTATTGAAGCATTGAAGTCTGGTAGAAAAGTATATGGAATCATTGCTCCAGCTACAGAAGGTCAGTTTGGACCAGATATTACTATGGGTAGCTGGGTAGAAGCCTTGAAGAAGGTTGGTTTTGAAGACGCTATTGAGGCAGGACTTGGTGGAGATATTACTACTCAAAGCGAGGCAGAAGAATGGATTGAAGCATATAAAGAGGGCGAGAAGAAGACAACTTCATGCTGTCCAGCTTTTGTAAACATGATTCGTAAGCACTATCCAGAAATGGCAGATATGATTTCTACAACTGTATCTCCAATGTGTATGATTTCCCGTATGATGAAAGCAAAGGAACCAGATTGCTTTACTGTATTTATTGGACCTTGTATTTCTAAGAAATCAGAAGTTGTAGACCAGAAGATTGAAGGGAATGCAGATGCTGTATTAACCTATAGTGAAATTCGTGCTATTATGAAGGCGAAGGATGTTCAGTTAGAGCCTGCATCTAATGAGTATCAGGAATCTACTACATATGGTAAGCGCTATGGTAACTCTGGTGGTGTTACAGATGCGGTACTTCAGTATATGAAGGAGACTGACCAGGAAGTAGATGCGAAGGTATTCAGAGCAAATGGTGCAGCGGAATGTAAAAAGGCAATGCTTCTTCTGAAGGCAGGAAGACTTCCAGAGGACTTCGTAGAAGGTATGGTCTGTGAAGGTGGTTGCGTAGGTGGTCCTAGTGGTTTTGAAAACCAGATTAAGGCGAAGAAGAATCGTGACCAGCTCATTGCTTCTGCTGATGATAGAACGATTACAGAGAACTTAAAGAGATATGATTTGGAAATGTTTGCAAAACATAGATAATTAAGAAAAGGCAAATAAAAAGTTCATAATGAAAAAAACACCCGGTGGAATTAGATTCTGCCGGGTGTTTTTTACTCGCATTGGCAATTTGGAGAATAAAAACAACTTTTTGTAAAATATAGTTGACAAAGTGTATAAAGAATGATATATTATCAGCAACAAGAGATGTCACTTGTACTGTTATAGTAAATGAAAAAGATTTTTTCAAAAGATTAGAAAGGAAAAGGTGAGAGATATGCCAAGTATGGGATTTATGGTGGGATTTATGGTGGGATTTATTATTGTATTGATTGCAGTATTATTGTTGAAAAAGATATTTACCAAAAACGGACTATACGAAAAATGTGAACCGGATGAGCGCCAGATTTTGGCAAGAGGTACTGCATACAAAATAGCATTTTATGCAATATTGGTATGGAACGCTTTTGGGTATATTCTGCATAGTATGAAAGTGTTGAAAGGTGAATGGATGGGAGATGTCTGTTTTTTGGGATTGTTGATGGGCGTTATGGTTTATGCCATAGTGTGTATTATTAAGGATGCCTATTTGGGAACAGCAAAAAATCCTGGAAAGGTCTTATTAGGGCTTGTAATAATAGGTGTTCTCAATTTTGGACTCGGTATCAGTGATTATCTTCATTCATTACCATTAAAAGGGGATATCCATAGCTATAGATACAATCTTATCTGTGGCATAATGCTTCTAATGGTTGCTGCTGTTCAGGGAATCAAAATGTGGTACAATCGTTGTCACGAAGAATAAGGAAGTGGAAGAAATGAAAAATTTGAAAATGAAATCAGCCCGTGCTGCCTTAGATTTGTCCCAACAGGAGTTGGCAGAAAAGGTGGGAGTATCTCGTCAGACCATTAATGCTATCGAAAAGGGAGACTACAATCCCACCATAAAGCTTTGTATCGCTATCTGCAAAGTACTTAATAGAACACTGGACGAACTCTTCTGGGAGGAGTAGGGATAGTGCACATTAGTTCTTCTGATAGAATGCGTAAGCATTCCGTCCATTATTTTTTACTGAATACATAGCGTTATCTGCGGCAGCCACTAAATCTGTCTGGGTCTCTGCGTCTGTTGGATACAGTGCTACACCAATACTGGAATGAACCGCGTATTCTTTCTTTTCCAGAAGGAAAGGTTGTTTGAATGCACCCTGAATCTGTTCTACATACTTGGTGATTTCTTCTTTATCCTCTGAATCAATGATAGCTGTAAATTCATCACCAGCTAAACGATAGATGGATAATTTTTTATCGCAAAGTCTTACTGTACGCATGGATAATTCCTTTAATACGATATCGCCATTGTTGTGTCCAAGAGTATCATTGATTTCTTTGAAATGGTCAATATCATACAGGACTAATGCGAATTTATCTCCATTTTCAATCTTTTTATGAATGACTTCCATAAAAACACTTCGGTTATTTAAACCAGTTAAATGGTCGATTTTTGCAGCATTCTTTAAAGAGTATTGTGCTTTAGCCAGCGTGCTATTCAGCTGATGCTGATGGACAGCCACAGCAATGACTCCGCATAGAATTAAAATTAGAATAATACCAATTACTAGAGAAATACGTATCATTGCAATATTTTCTTCCCAAAAAGTAGGAGTGTGGTTAATAAATTCAGAGTTTTCTGGAAGCTTTTCAGCGGAAATATTATATTTTCTCATTACATTTTCATCAAATCGAAATGTTTTAGGAGAATTCATTTCTACTTCAAAAGTAGAAAAGTCTGTTCCGTTGAAATACTGCTGCACCATATCTCCGGCTAGTCTTCCCATTTCCTTTTGGGAAACAATCTCTCCTCCCAAAATACCGTGTCCCATACCAATAGAAACAATACTAAAAGTAGGAATACGGGCAGAGGAGGAAATTAGTTCAATGCCTTGAGAGCCTACGTATTTATTACCATCAGCATCTTCGCTGCACATAACATAAACGAGAATACTATCTCTGTTTAGACTGGAAATTTCATGGATAAGTTCTTTTTGTGTCAGCGTAGAAGTATTAATTTCGTCAAAATCAAGCTGTGGAAAAGATTCTTTATATTTATAGAATTCTGTACGCTCACTTACACCGGTAATGGTATCATCAAGTACTGCTACAATACGTCTGGCATTAGGATATAGCTTGGTGGCAAGAGAAAGTGTGTTTTCGTAAGAAAGCTTTTCTACAATTCCACAAACCCATTCATTTTGACTTGCTTTCGTAGCTAGATTAATGTCATTTACACCTTCATAAACAATAGGGATTTCGGGGAAAAGTTCATCCTGATAATCCATTGCAAACTGAAAGGCAGCATCATCCCCTACAATTAATGCATCATAGGCTGGAACCTCAGAAAGATATTGTTTCATGGATTCATAGAAAAGCAGGTTGCTTTCTTCTGAGGTACAGTTTTTGGTATCCATGAATTTATAATCTAATTGCACATCATCAGGAAATGCTTTCTGAATACCTTCTATCTGTTCTGGTACAGTTTCCCAAGCGTAAGAATAGGAACTGATAAAAAGTACTCTGCGCTGGATGACCTCCTGAGCAGAAACCATAGCTGGAATAAAACCAGTTATAATAAAAGCGAAAAGCAGTAATAAGAAGTTGCTTTTTTTGAATAATCTTTGAATGACCTCCATATGAGCCTCCTTAGTAGTAATATTTAGAAGTTTGTCCACGGCTTAAGGTGAAATCACGGTTTGAGATGGACTGATATATAGCATTTAAAATATGAAAAGAAACAATACCGATTAAAATACCAATTAAACTTAAAGCTACATCATCAATATGTCCCCGTCCTAGTCCGGTGACGTATTGCAGAATTTCCAGTAGTACTGGTATAGCAATATAAATAAATATACGGAATACGAAAAATAACTTATGGAAATAAATTCGACAGAAAAATCCCACAGGAATTCCGATACAAATCATCTGTGCTGCATAAATAAATAAAGGAGCCAGAGAGAGGTGTTGTCTTATCGCAGTTTCAATATATGTTCCTGTGGCCATAAAAGCAACAAAATTATTAGCACCAAATGGCATTTCCTCGTAAGGTGGAAAAATTGGTGTCAGGAAGTATTGTTTCACAATGGTAAATACTAAAAGTCCAAGGAATACGATGCTCATTCTATGAAAAAACTGTCGATAACCATCAAAACGTGGTCCATAATCCAGTAAATCACGAATGGCACAATACACAAATGGTACAATCCAATTTATTAATACCAGAAGTACCATGGAGAAATCATATTGAATCCATTGGTTCGGCTGAATGAAATATACTACAAGGGCATAGATAAAAGAACCAATCACCATAAAGGTTGCATGTAAAAAGTTATATCTATAATCTAATGAGGATTCCAGACAGAAATGAGCGATTCCCAGTGAAACAATACCGGAAAAGACTACACAAATCCAATGATAAGGAACAAAATAATATATAATCACTTCTGCCAAAAAGGAAATCAGGCTGAGAAGAATGATAAGACTACTAATATTGACTGACTTTTTATCCATAGGTAACATCCTTTCTATAATAAATGATAGTATCCGTCACAGTTTAAACTATTATATATCATAACAGATTTTTTTTGATTATTCTATAAGAGAGGAGAAAATCTATAGAAAAAATGTAAATTTCCTATTGACAGACAAAAATCTTTTTGTTATATTATACAAGTCGCGTGAAGCGATGGACGGGATCTTAGCTCAGCTGGGAGAGCATCTGCCTTACAAGCAGAGGGTCACAGGT